>JAXDGF010000100.1:0-6527 GCA_034665165.1 Solirubrobacteraceae bacterium
GATGTCGTCGCCCACGAGGCCGAGCTCGCCGAGGCGGCGGAACAGCGGCCACGCCAGTTCCGCGTGCTCCCAGTACTCGTTGACGGCTGGGAGCACCACCTCATCGACGAAACGCCGCGTGCGCAGAAAGTGCTCCCACTCCTCCTCGGTGAACTGCTCGCGGACGAAGAAGTAATCGGTGGCGAGCGCTTCGCCCAGGTGCTGATAGGGCATGGTCGTGTCGTTCATGTCAGCTCGCAAGGACGTAGGTGCCGGGTGCCCGGCCGAGGGCGCGGTGCCCGCCGCCGCCGAGCTTCTTGGGCGCGGGTCGCAGGTCGCCTGAGCGCTGCTCGAGCCACTGCACGTAGTCGGGCCACCAGCTTCCGGGCAGCTTGGCCGCCTGGTCGAGGAACTCCTTCGGGTCGGCGGGGTGCTCGCCGGCGACGCGGTAGCTGGAGCGCGAGTCCGGTGCGGGCGGGTTGACGAGGGCCTGGATGTGCCCGCTCGTCGAGAGCACGAAGCGCTTCTCTCCCCCCAGCAGCTGCGTGCTCTGGTACGCGTTCTCCCACGGGACGATGTGGTCGTTCATGCCCGCGACGATGTAGCTGTCGACGTCGACGCGCCCGAGGTCGACGGGCGAGCCCAGCACCTCGAGCCCGCCCGCCCGCGTCAGCGAATTGTCGAGCGCGAGGCGGACGAAGTCGCGGTGCAGGCCCGCGGCGAGGCGCACCGTGTCCTGGTTCCAGTAGAGGACGTCGAAGGCCGGCGGCTTGCGGCCGAGCAGGTAGTTGTTGACGACGTAGCTCCAGACCAGGTCGTTGGGCCGCAGCCAGGCGAACACGCCGGCCAGCGCCTGACCGTCGAGGTACCCGCGCCGGGCGGACTCCGCCACGGCGGCGGCCGCCGCCTCGCGGCTGGTAAGCGCGCCCACGGTGCCGGCGCGGTGGTTGTCGAGCGCGCACACGAACAGGGTCAGGCTCGCGACGTCCCCGAGGGTGGCGTCGGCGGCGAGGTGCCCCAGCGCTCCCGCCGTGATGATCCCGCCCGAGCACGCCGCGTTGAGGTGGACGGCGCGCTCGCCCGTGATGTCGGCGACCGCCTCGCGCGCCTCGAGCACCGCGTCGGCGTAGGTATCGAGGTCGAAATGGCCCTGTCCCTCGCCGGGGTTGCGCCAGGAGACGATGAACACCTGCTGGCCCGAGGCGACGAGGTACTCGACCATGCTGCGGCCGGGCGCGAGGTCGAGAACGTAGTACTTGTTGATCGTCGGCGGGACGAGCAGGAGCGGCACCTCCCGCACCTCGGCCGTCGTCGGCTCGTACTGGATGAGCTCGAACACCTCCGTGCGCAGCACGACCGACCCGTCGGTCGCGGCGAGGTTGCCGCCGACCTCGAACCCCTCCGTATCGACGCTCTGGGGCAGCCGCGGCGGCCACGAGACGTCGGCCGCGAAACGTCGGGCGCCGCGCACGAGGTTGGCGCCCCCCTCCTCCACGAGCGCCCGCAGCACCGCGGGGTTGGACAGCGGGAAGTTCGTCGGCGCCAGCGCATCGAGGACGTTGCCGGCCGCGAAGCGCGCCTGGCGCTCGGTCTGCCAGTCGAGGTCGGCGTCGGAGATCACGCCGTCAACGGTCTCGCCCACCGTCAGGTAGCCCTGCATCATGCGGTGCAGGAGCCAGTTCTTCGCCCAGGCCTCATCGGTGAAGCGCCGGTCGCCTTTGGCGGGCGCCTGCCCCGAGCGGCCGGCGGCGACGCGAGCGAGCTCGGACCCGAGCCCGCGGGCGCGGCGCGCGACGCTGCGAGGATGGCGCGCGATGCCGGCGCCGACGGCGGCCACGGCGCGAGGCTGGATGAAGCGGCGCGTGCCGAGCCCGACGGCGGCGTCGGTGAGGAGGACGTCGAGTCCTGCCTGGGCGCCGCCGCGCGTTCCCCGTACCCGAGCTTCGGCGGCGATTGGAACGGTGGAAGGCATGGCCGGCACGATACGACCGTCGGCCGGCGGCGACCAGGGCAGTGGCGGCCAAGATTTGCATACGTAGTTGTGGGCAGACCACAAGGGGCGGAGTAGGATCTGCCCCGGAGATGGGTGTGATCGCCCAGAAGCCGGGCAGCACGTCAGCGGTCCGCGAGCTCGCAGGCGAGCTGCTGCCGAACACGCCGGCACTCGCGCGGGGGATGGCCGAGCATCTGTACGCGGCGATCCCCGAGCTGCGTGCGATCGAGGACGAGGAGCTGCGCGCGGAGCTCCTCGGAAGCACGGAGGCCAACATCGGCCAGGTCCTGCGGCTGCTGGCGTACGGCGCGAGCACCGACGACGTCGTCGTCCCCCACGAAGCGCTCGAGTTCCTGCGCGGCAACGTCCGCCGCGGCATTCCGCTCGCTGCGCTGCTGCGCTCCTACCGGCTCGGCCACGCGTGGCTATGGGATCGCTGGTCCCGCGCGCTCCAGGAGCGCATCGACGATTCCGGGGAGCTCGCCGCCGGCCAGGATCAGACCTCGGCCTTCATGTTCGCCTACGTCGACAAGGTCTGCGACGTTCTCGTCGAGGAGTTCGGGACCGAACGCGAGCGCATGATGCGCAGCGCATCCCAGCTGCGCACCGATACCGTGCGCGCGATCCTGAACGGTGACGCGGTCGACGAGGAGGCTGCCTCGCGGCGGCTCGGCTACGAGCTCCGGCGCCACCACGTCGCGCTGCGGATCATGAGCGCGGGAGGCGACGTGCCCGGCCTCGAGCGCGCCGTCGACGAGGCCGCGGACGCCCTCGGGTCGAGTCAGCCTCTTGTGCTCGCTTCGGGCGCCGCGCGGTTCGACGTGTGGTGCGGATCGTTCGATGCTCCGGTGACGGACGGGCTCGAGCGCTACGAGCCGCCACCGGGGGTGCTGGTCGCGTTTGGCCGGCCGGGGGAGGGCATCGCGGGCTTCCGCCGCTCGCACGCGGAGGTGCTCCAGGCCGCGCGCGTCGCGTCGCTCGCCGGCGGCACGGCGGTGACGAGTTACGACCGGGTCGAGCTGGTCTCGCTCCTCGCCTGCGATCTCGCCCGAGCGCGCGAGTTCGTCGTCGCGCAGCTCGGGCCGCTGGCCTCGACGACCGAGCCGGCGGAGCGGGTGCGCGAGACCGTGCTGGCCTTCCTGCGGTTCGGTGGCAGCGCGACGCGGGTGGCCAAGGAGCTCTACGTGCACCAGAACACGGTCGTCTACCGAGTCAAACGCGCCGAGGAGATGCTCGGCCGCAAGATTTCCGAGCGCCCGATCGAGCTGACCTGCGCTCTAACGCTGGCCTCCATGCTCGGTCCCGCCGTGCTGACCCAAGCGGATCCCGGGGTCGAACCGCACTAGAGGGGTCGGCCGGCTTGTGGGCTGGAGCCAGCCGGACCACCGATCCTTGGCGTCAGCCGCCATCGATCCACGGTCGGGCGTCTCGTATGAATCACCTCCAAGATGATTCATGGCGGCTAACAGGAGAACGATTCGATGAGCGCGATCAACACTGTGCCCGACCTGCTCCGCGCCCAGGCCCTGCGCATCCCCGACCAGCCCTTCGTCCGCTGGCGCGGGCGATCGGTGAGCTACGGCGACTTCGACGCCCGCACCGACGCGCTGGCGGCCGGCCTTGGCGATCTGGGCGTTCGGCCCGGCGACGTCGTCTCGGTGATGCTCCCCAACTCGCTCGAGTTCCTCGAGGCGTGGTGGGCGATCCTCAAGGCCGGAGGGGTGTTCGGCCCCATCAATCCCGCCTTCACCGCGCCGGAGGCGGCCTACGTCGTGGGTCACTCCGAGGCCGTCGCGATCGTCACCGACGGCAACGGGGCCGCGACGCTCGCGGGCGAGCGCGGGGCGCCGGAACTGGCGCAGCTCCGCCACGTGATCACGGTCGAGGGGGAGGGCGGCGATGTGGCGCTCGAGTCGCTCGCCGGTCGCGGCGGTGAGGTCCCGACGACCCGCCGCACGGTCGACGATCTCGCAACCCTGCTCTACACCTCGGGCACCACCGGTAAGCCGAAGGGAGCGATGCTGACGCACGGAAACGTGCTCGCCAACGCGGCGATGGGTGCCGAGCTGCTGCCGCTCGTGGCCGGGGAGCGAGTGGGGATGATGCTTCCGCTCTTCCACGTCAACGCCCAGCTCGTCACCTGTGTGGTCCCGATGATGATCGGTTGCGAGGTGGTGATGTGGGAGCGCTTCTCGGCCTCGACGTTCTGGCCGACGGTCGCGGAGCTCGAGCCGGTCGCGCTCTCGGCCGTCCCGACGATCCTCGCGGCGGTTCTCCACACCGCCGACGCCCCGACCGGGCGCACGTCACTGCGCTACATCATCTGCGGTGCCGCGCCCCTGTCGCGGGAGCTGCTCGAGGCGTTCGAGGACCGATTCGAGATCCGCATCCTCGAGGGCTACGGTCTCACCGAGTCGACCTGCGTCTCGTCTCTGAACCCGTACTACGGGGTGCGCAAACCGGGCTCGATCGGGCTGCCCGTGCGCGGCCAGCAGATGAAGATCGTCGCCCCCGACGGCAGCTCGGTGGACGACGGCGAGCTTGGCGAGATCGTCGTCAAGGGCCCGAACGTGATGGCCGGCTACCTTGACAACCGCGATGCGACCGCCGCGACGGTGCGCGACGGCTGGCTGCACACGGGCGATGTCGGCTACGTCGACTCCGACGGTTACTTCTTCATCGTCGACCGGGCCAAGGACATGATCATCCGCGGTGGCGAGAACATCTATCCGCGCGAGATCGAGGAGGTCCTCTACGGGCACGCCGGTGTCCTCGAGTGCGCCGTGATCGGCGTGCCGGATGAGATCCGAGGCGAGGAGGTCCTCGCCGTCGTCGCGCCGAAGCCGGGCGCCGAGCTCGACGCCGACGAGCTCGAGGCGTATGCCGCCGAGCGCCTCGCGAGGTTCAAGGTGCCGCGGCGCTTCGAGATCCGCCCCGAGCTCCCGAAGACCGCGACCGGCAAGATCAGCAAGCCCCCGCTGCGCGAGGAGTTCGGCTCCTGGGCCCCCGCGGGCGCGACGCATCCGGGCGGGCAAACCGATGTGCAACCAAGTAACCGAGAAAGGACCAACCATGGCTGAAGGCACACCCAGTGCAGAGAACGTAATCGCCGTTTCCTTCGCAGCGGACGCGAACGCCTATCAGGCGTTGACCGCCCTCAAGGAGCTCGACACCCAGCAGCGGGTCCACATTCGCGGCGCCGGCGTGGTCGTCCGCGGCGAGGACGGCCGGGTCGAGGTGAAGGACGAGGTGACGGATCAGAGTCTGTCCTCCACGGCTCGGGGAGGTATCTTCGGGCTCTTGATCGGGATCCTCGCAGGACCGCTCGGAGTCCTCATCGGGGGAACGACCGGGGTCTTGATCGGGTCGTTGTTCGACGTTCAGGATGCCGACGAGACTCAGTCGGTGCTGGCCGAGATCGCGGGCTCGGTTCGAGCCGGGCACACCGCCCTGCTGGCCGACGTGGTCGAGCAGAGCCCCGAAGTCGTCGATAGCGCCATGACGTCGCTCGGGGGCAGCGTCCTCAGGCGCCCCGTCGAGGATGTAGAAGCCGAGATCGCCGCGGCCGAGAACGCCGCGCGTGCGGCCGCCCGGGAGGCGCACAAAGAGCTTCGGGCCGCGAGGCACGAGCGGAACAGGGCGGAGATCCGGGCGAAGCTGGATGAGCTGAAGGCGAAGCTGCGCCCGCACAGGGGGGAAGCGCAGAAGTAATAGCGCGGGCGTCGAGCTCGTAACGCGCTCGACGCCCGCTCACCTCGGTTGCTGGTCGGAGTGGCGCTCGCTCGCGCGCGCTCGTTCGCGCGCGCGCCGAGCCGGCGCTCGGCCACTGAGATAACCGCCACCACAGAGTTCACCTTCGAGAGGAGATTGTTGCGATGGGTTTTATGACAGGCACCTTCCCGCCGGTCGATCCGGAGACGTTCATGGACAAGCCTTACCGGGAGCGGATCAAGACACTCGGCCAGCACTGGGCCGAGTACGGCTACGGTTCACCGAAAGTGATCATGGTCATGTACCTGCTCAAGCTCGTGTTTTTCTACGTGCTGGGCGGTGTTCTGGTTGGCACGCTGACCTCGCACCTGAACCCTCTGCACCCGGCGGTATGGTTCAACCAGCCGGTGTTCTACGAGAAGGCTGTCCTGTGGACGGTGCTGCTCGAGTGCCTCGGGTTCGCCGGCTCGTGGGGGCCGCTGGCCGGTCACTTCAAGCCGATGAGCGGGGGCGTCCACTACTACGCGCGTCCGGGCACGATCCGGCTGGCGCCCTGGCCCGACAAGGTGCCGTTCACCGGCGGCGACGAGCGCACCGGGTTCGACGTGCTCCTGTACCTCGCCCTGCTCGCCGCGCTCGTCGTGTCGCTGGCGCTGCCGGGCGTGCACGTGCACGGGGTCGACCACGCGCTCAGCTCCGACCACGGCCTCGTCGCCCCGGCGGCGATCGTCGCGGTCATCGGCCTGCTCGTGGTCCTCGGCCTGCGCGACAAGGTGCTGTTCATCGCCGCGCGCTCGGAGCAGTACCTGCCGGCGCTGATCTTCATGGCGTTCTTCCCCTTCGT
>JAXDGF010000101.1:0-6826 GCA_034665165.1 Solirubrobacteraceae bacterium
GCACACGCGGCCAGCGCAAGCGTGCGTGGCACGCGCGACATCGGGAGCCTCGAGAGCATGGGCGGAGCCGCCGCAGGGTAGCGGCTGTAGCGCCCCAGGGCGCTACTGACCCGGCGCGCGCCAGGAGCCCGCGGTGCCGTGACCCTATGCTTGCTCGTCGATGCCCACCCAGTACATCTTCACCACGCAGAAGCTCTCGCGCCGGTACCCCCCGTCGCAGCAGGTCCTGACCGACATCTCGCTCTCCGTCCTCCCCGGGGCCAAGATCGGGGTGCTGGGATACAACGGGGCCGGGAAGTCGACGCTCCTTCGGATCATGGCGGGGCTCGACGCTGAGTTCGACGGTCACGCCCAGCTCGCCTCGGATGCCACCGCGGGCATGCTCGAGCAGGAGCCCCACCTCGACCCGGCCAAGGACGTACGCGGCAACGTCGAGGACGGCGTGGCCGAGATCCGTGCTCTGCTCGACCGCTTCAACGAGCTCTCAATGAACTATTCCGAGGACACGGCGGACGAGTTCTCCGCCGTGCAGGAGCGGATCGACGCCGTCGACGGCTGGAACCTCGACACGACGCTCGAGGTGGCCATGGACGCGCTCCGCTGCCCGCCCCCCGACTCCGATATCGCCACGCTTTCAGGCGGCGAGCGCCGCCGGGTGGCGCTGTGCCGGCTGCTGCTGCGCCAGCCCGATCTGCTCCTGCTCGACGAGCCCACCAACCATCTCGACGCGGAGTCGGTCGCCTGGCTCGAGACCCACCTGCGCGACTACCCGGGAACCGTGGTGGCGGTCACCCACGACCGGTACTTCCTCGACAACGTCGCCGGCTGGATCCTCGAGCTCGATCGCGGCCGCGGCGTGCCCTACGAGGGGAACTACACGGGCTGGCTCGAGCAGAAGCAGAAGCGCCTCGAGACCGAGTCCCGCCAGGAGACCACCCGGCGCAAGACGATCGAACGCGAGCTCGAGTGGGTGCGGATGAACGCCAGCGCACGGCGCAACAAGCCCAAGGCGCGCCTGAACGCGTACGAGGCGCTGCTGGCCCAGGACCGCAACGTCAAGCTCGATCAGGTCCAGATCCACATCCCGGCCGGCCCGCGCCTGGGCGAGATCGTGGTCGAGGCCGAGAAGCTGACCAAGGCCTACGGCGAGCGCCTCCTCATCGACGGCCTCGACTTCAGTCTCCCCCGTGGAGGCATCGTCGGCGTGATCGGCCCCAACGGCGCCGGCAAGACGACGCTGATGCGGATGATCGCCGGACAGGAGCAACCCGACAGTGGCGCCCTGCGCATCGGCGACACGGTGGGGCTCGCCTACGTAGACCAGTCGCGCGACGCGCTCGACCCGGAGAAGACGGTGTGGGAGGAGGTCTCCGGCGGCGCGGAGCAGATCTCCCTCGGCGACCGCCAAGTGAACAGCCGCGCCTACGTCGCGGGCTTCAACTTCAAGGGCTCCGACCAGCAGAAGAAGGTCGCCAAGCTCTCGGGCGGCGAGCGCAACCGCCTACACCTGGCCAAGCTGCTGCGCAGCGGCGGCAACCTGCTCCTCCTCGACGAGCCCACCAACGACCTCGACACCGACACCCTGCGCGCGCTCGAGGAAGCTCTGCTCGCCTTCGCCGGCTGCGCCGTCGTCGTCTCCCACGATCGCTGGTTCCTCGACCGGATCGCGACCCACGTGCTCGCCTTCGAGGGCGACTCCCAGGTGCGCTGGTTCGAAGGTAACTTCGAGGCGTACGAGAGCTTCCGCCACGAGCAGCTCGGCGCTGAGGCGGACCGGCCCAAGCGGATCACCTATAAGAAGCTCGTGCGCGGCTAGGCTAGACGGAAGTTTGAGGCCGGCCAGGCTGGGCGGCGCCGGCGGCCGGCCGGGCGAGCTCGGTGAGCATGTCCAGGAGCTCGTGGGCGTCACGGGCCACGGCGTCGGCGTCGCGGAGCCCGTCGACTTGGTAGGGCCCGGTGGCGACCGCGACGCAGCGCACGCCGTCGGCGCGGGCGCAGGCGATGTCGAGCGGCGTGTCCCCGATGACGACGGTCCGTCTGCGCGGGAACGGCGACGCATCGTCGCCCGCGCGCCGGCGCGCAATGGCGGGGAGGTCAGAGCGATCCTCGGAGTCTGACCCGAAGGCGCCCTGATCGGGTGGGAACGGCTTACCGATGCCCGCCCGCGCCAGCTTGAGCCGGGCGATGGCCTCGAAGTTGCCGGTCAGGAGCGCGAGCCGGAAGGCGCTGCGGGAAAGGAGCGCGGCGAGGAGCTCGGGCACGCCGGGGATCACCGTGTGCGAGAGGTCGGGTGGACACCGGTGGGCGAACTCACGGCAGCACGCGTCGCGCACGGCTTCGGCGCGGTCGTCGATCTGCTTGGCCGGGATCCCGGCCTGGAGGAGGAGCACGCGCGCGATCTCAGGGTCGGTCCGCCCGGCTAGGCTGAGTCCCGCCCGCAGCGCGTCGGGCACGTCGACGCCGTGCACCTCGCGTAGTGCCGCGCGGAGCGCCTCCCGGTGCGCCTCGGTCGCACCGGCGAGGAGGGTCCCATCGATGTCGAAGAGGAGCAGCACCGACAATGGCGCTCAGCGCTCGAAGGACATGCCGGGCTCGAGCCGCTGTGCGAAGGCGGCGATCAGGCGCGCGGCGGCGTCGACATCGGTGAGCGACACCGTCTCCACGGGCGAGTGCATGTAGCGCAGCGGCACCGAGACTAGGCCCGTCGGGATCCCCTCCCGCGAGATGTGGATGGCGTCCGCGTCGGTGCCCGTTCCGCGCCCGAGCGATTCGGCGGTGAACTCGATCTTCGCCTCCTCGGCGGCGTCCCGGAGGAGCTCTGTCACGCGCGGGTGCAGGGTGGCGCCGAACGCGATGACGGGTCCGGAGCCGAGCGGGTGCTTCGTTATCTGGCCGAGCTCGATCCCGGGCTGGTCGGTGGCGAAGGTGACGTCCACAACGATCGCGAGGTCGGGGCGCAGTGCATACGCGCTCGTCCGCGACCCGGCGAAGCTGATCTCCTCCTGCGCCACCGCGAGCGCCACCACGTCACCGGGAGCGCCGCCCTCCGCGGCGACGAGCCGAGCCGCCTCGGCGGCCACGTAGCAGCCGACCCGATTGTCGAGCGAGCGCGACACCAGGCGCTCGTTCGGAAATGGCACCGGCGCGACGTCGATAACGGCGAAATCGCCGATCCTGACGCGCGTGCGCGCCTCGTCGCCGTCCTTGGCGCCGATGTCGATGACGAGGTCCTTGAGCTCGGGAACCTGCTTGCGGTCCTCCTCCTTGATGAGGTGGACGGGCTTGCGCCCGATGACCCCGACGAACGAGTCAGCACGCGTGGTGAGGGCCACGCGCTGGCCGATGAGCACCATCGGATCCCAGCCCCCGAGGCTCCCGAAGTGGACGAACCCGTCGTCGTCGATGTGGGTCACGTGGAGCCCGATCTCGTCGATGTGCCCGACGATCGCAAGCGTGGGTCCATCCCCGGGCGTGCGGGCCGGAACCCGGGCCGACGAGGATCCGACCTTGTCCGCCGTGACCTCGGCGAACTCGGCGCACGCCTCGCGCCACACCCGCGCCGCTCCGGTCTCGTGCCCGGATGGGGCCGGGGCGGTGAGGAGCCTTTCTAGGAGGGCCGGGGTCGCCATTCAGCCCAGGAGCTCGCGCAGGACGAGCTGGAGGATCCCGCCGTGGCGGTAGTAGCGCTGCTCGTTCGGGGTGTCGATCCTGACCGTGACCGTGAACTGCTTAGGCCCTACGCCGCCCGGGAGTTCGCCGCCAGGCGAACTCGGGGCTTCCGTGCCCTTAACGGAATCCGCTTTAGCGGATTCCGCGCGCACCGTCAGCTCGCGGGGGATCTCCTCGGCGCCGGCGAGCCCCTCGATCGTGAACGCCTCGTGCCCGGTCAGGCTCAGTGCCTCGGCCGACTCACCGTCCTTGAACTGGAGGGGCAGCACCCCCATCCCCACCAGGTTCGAGCGGTGGATACGCTCGAAGCTCTGCGCGATGACCGCGCGCACCCCGAGCAGGCGCGTCCCCTTGGCCGCCCAGTCGCGCGAGGAGCCCGAGCCATATTCCTTGCCCGCGAGGACGACGAGCGGGGTGCCCTCCTGCTGGTAGCGCATGGCGGCGTCGTAGATCGACATCTCCTCCTCGTCGGGCAGGTGGAGGGTGACCCCGCCTTCCGTTCCTGGCGCCAGCTGGTTACGCAGGCGGATGTTGGCGAAGGTGCCACGCATCATCACCTCGTGGTTGCCGCGGCGCGAGCCGTAGGAGTTGAAGTCCTTGGGCAGGACGCCGTGCTCGATCAGGTACTGCCCCGCGGGGCCGTCGCGCTTGATCGATCCCGCCGGGGAGATGTGGTCGGTGGTCACGCTGTCGCCGAGCACGGCGAGCACGCGCGCCCCCTCGATGTCCTCGATGGGCTCGGGCTCACGGGGCAAGTTCTCGAAGAAGGGCGGGCGGCGGACGTAGGTCGAGTCCTCGCCCCAGGCGAAGCTGCCACGACCATGGGCCTCGCCCGCGGCGCCCGGGGCCGCGAGCGAATTCCAGCGCTCGTCGCCGTCGAAGACTTCGGCGTAGCTCTTGCGGAACATGTCGGACTGGACCGCGTAGAGCACCGTCTCCGAGACCTCGGCCGCCGTGGGCCAGATGTCCCGCAGGTACACGGGCTGGCCGTGCTCGTCCTCGCCCAGCGGCTCCTCGTAGAGATCGATGTCCATCGTGCCCGCCAGGGCGTAGGCCACGCACAGAGGCGGTGAGGCCAGGTAGTTCATCTTCACGTCGGGGTTGATGCGGCCTTCGAAGTTGCGGTTGCCGGACAGGACCGAGACGACGGTGAGATCGGCTTCGTTCACCGCTTCTGAGATCTCCTCGGGCAGCGGCCCGCTGTTGCCGATGCAGGTCGTGCATCCGTAGCCGACGAGGTTGAAGCCGAGCGCCTCGAGGTACTCGGTCAGGCCCGAGCGGTCGAGGTACTCGGTCACGACCTTCGACCCGGGGGCGAGCGAGGTCTTCACCCACGGCTTGGCTGACAGTCCGCGCTGCACGGCGTTGCGCGCGAGCAGGCCCGCGCCGACCATCACCGACGGATTCGAGGTGTTGGTGCAGCTCGTGATGGCGGCGATGACCACATGGCCGTGGCGAAGCTCGGTCTGGGTACCGTCGGCGAGGGTCACCGTGGCCGTCGCGCTCGCCTGCTCGGCGACCTGGGCAGAGCCGTGGGCGCGAGCGCGTTCGTGCCCAATGCCGTTGGGACGGTGTGAGGCGACGGGATCGCTGGCGGGAAAGCTTTCCTCGATGGCCTCGTCCTCTTCGGTCTGGGCGGGCAGGTAACCGTCGAGCGCGTGGCGGAAGGCGGCCTTCGCGTCGGTGAGGGAGACACGATCCTGCGGGCGCTTGGGGCCGGCGATGCTCGGGACGACGTCGGCCAGGTCGAGCTCGATCGTCTCGGTGTAGGTCGGCTCCTCGGAGGTCTCGTCATGCCACAGCCCCTGCTCCTTGGCGTAGGCCTCCACCAGCTCGATCAAGTCCTTGGGACGGCCCGAGAACTCGAGGTAGCGCAGCGTCTCGGCGTCGATCGGGAAGATCGCGCACGTCGATCCGAACTCGGGCGACATGTTGCCGATCGTGGCCCGGTCCGCAAGCGGGAGCGCCGCCAGCCCCGGCCCAAAGAACTCGACGAACTTGCCGACGACGCCGAGCTTGCGGAGCATTTCGGTGACCGTGAGGACGAGGTCGGTCGCGGTGGCGCCCTCTGGGAGCTCGCCGGTGAGCTTGAAGCCGATGACCTGGGGGATGAGCATCGACATGGGCTGGCCGAGCATGGCCGCCTCCGCTTCGATCCCGCCCACGCCCCAGCCGAGGACGCCGAGGCCGTTGATCATGGTTGTGTGCGAGTCCGTGCCCACGAGCGTGTCGGGGTAGGCCAGGGGTAGGTCCCCGGGACGGGATTCATCGACGAACACAACCCGGGCCAGGTACTCGAGGTTGACCTGATGGACGATTCCGGTGTCGGGGGGGACGACGGAGAAGTTGTCGAACGCGCCCTGTCCCCAGCGCAGGAAGGAGTAGCGCTCCTGGTTGCGTTCGAACTCGAGCTCCGCGTTGCGCTGGAACGCCTGCGCGGTGCCGAAGACGTCGACCTGGACCGAGTGGTCGATCACGAGCTCGGCGGGCACGAGCGGGTTGATCTTCTCGGCGTCGCCGCCGAGCTCGGTCATGGCGTCGCGCATGGCGGCGAGATCGACGATGGCGGGGACACCGGTGAAGTCCTGCATGACCACCCGGGCCGGGGTGAAGGCGATCTCCTCGCTCGGCTCCGCGTTCGCGTTCCAGCTCGCCAGCGCTTCGATGTCGCGCGCCCGGATCGCCTCGCCGTCCTCGTTGCGTAGTAGGTTTTCGAGCAGGACCTTGAGCGAGAAGGGCAGCCGGGCGACGTCGTAGGAGGCCTGCAGCGCGTCGAGGCGGAAGATCTCAAAAGAGCGCTCGCCGACGGCGAGCGTGGCTTTCGCATCGAAGCTGTTCGCGGACATTCAGTCTCCCTGGGCTCGGGTGGAACCACTAACGAACCCATAACTCTAGGCGGGCACGAGCTTGCACGCGTGTCGGGGCGGGGGGCGCGCGCCATCCCACCGATGTGCTTGTCTTAATTCTCGATGGATTCGCTCGAGCCGAGGGCCCGCGGGGACAGCGCGCGGGCGCGCCAGCAGCGCGTCGAGCGGCGCCGCCGGGCCGTCGCGATCCTCGTCCTCGTCGTGTGCGCGGCCGTGATCGCCGTCGTGCTCGCGAGCGGCGGCGGCAGCGGCAGCAGCACGCCGGCGGCGAGCCACGCCGCCCGGCGGGC
>JAXDGF010000102.1:0-16309 GCA_034665165.1 Solirubrobacteraceae bacterium
GCGCGCCGGTAGGGTCGGCGGGACGATCCGCACCTGCCACCATTGCGAAAGAACCCGCCACCACCCCCCAGCGTGCCACCACCACCCGCCTGGTGGCAGGGGCGGGCCCGCCCGCCGACCCCCCAAACCAAGCAAAACAACGATGCCCGACCCCACCAACACCCAAATCGCCACCGCCTTAGATGAGCTCGGCGACCTCAACGAGCTTGACGGCGCCATCGTCCACCGCGTCGTCGCCTACCGCACCGCGGCCAAGGCGATCAGGGACGCGCCGGTCTCGGTGGCCGCGCTCGCGCGCGAGGGGCGCGCGACCGAGCTCCCCGGGGTCGGTCAGATCATTCAGGAGAAGGTGTTGGCCCTGGCCGACACGGGCGAGATCCCGGCCACGCTCAAGCTCCGCGCCAAGTTCCCGCCCGGGCTGATCGAGGTCACCCACCTGCCCGGCCTCGGCCCCAAGCGCGCGCGGCGGCTGTTCGAGGAGCTCGGGATCGACTCGCTCGAGGCACTCAAGACCGCGGCCGAGGAGCACCGTATCCGCACCCTCAAGGGGTTCGGGCCCAAGGCCGAGGAGAGCCTGCTCGCCAGCGCCAGTGCGGCGGGCGCCGGGAGCCCGCGCGAGCGCGTCGTGCTGAGCCGCGCGCTCGCCATCGGGGAACCCCTGATCGCCGCGCTCCGCGAGCACCCGGCCGCCGACCGGGTCGAGCTCGCGGGCTCGGCTCGGCGCATGACCGACACCGTCAAGGACCTCGACATCATCGCCACGGCCCATGATCCTGGCGCGCTCGCCCAGGCCGTGGCCGAGCACGAGCTCATCGAGTCCGCGGGCACGCCGGGCGAGGCGGGCGTGCGCGCCCGCACCCACACCGGCGTCCAGGTCGACCTCCGCATCGTCGCCCCCGATCAGTTCGGCAACCTCCTCCAGCACTTCACGGGGTCCAAGGAACACAACATGGCCCTGCGCGACGCCGCCGTGCGCAAGGGCCTCCACGTCTCCGAGTACGGGATCCTCGACGACGCCACCGGTCAGACCCACCGGTGCGCGACCGAGGCGGAGGTCTATGCCCTGCTCGGACTCGAGTACATCGAGCCCGAGCTGCGCGAGAACCGCGGAGAGCTCGAGGCGGCCGCGGCAGGCACGCTTCCCGCGCTGATCAAAATCGAAGACGTCAAAGGCGACCTCCACTGCCACACCACCGCCTCGGACGGGACCGCCTCGATCGAGGAGATGGCGCTGGCGGCGCGCGAGCGCGGGTACGAGTACCTCGCCATCACCGACCACTCCGCCAGCTTCGGCTTCGGGAACGCCGTCTCGCCCGACGGGCTGCGCGAGCACATCGAGCGGATCCGCGCCGTCCAGGTCGACGGGATCGAGCTCCTGGCGGGCAGCGAGGTGAACATCCTCCCCGACGGCTCGCTCGATTACCCCGACGAGCTTCTCGCCGAGCTGGACTGGGTCATCGCCAGCGTCCATTCGTCCTTCCAGATGGATGCGGCGAGCATGACCGAGCGGATCGTGCACGCCATCGAGCACCCGCTCCTCGACTGCGTCGGCCACCTCACGGGACGCAAGCTCGAGCGCCGCCCGCCTTACGCGCTCGACGTCGACCGCGTGCTCGAGGCCGCCGCGCGCACGGGCACGATGCTCGAGATCAACTCGGCCCCGGACCGGCGCGACCTCAATGAGGTCAACGCCCGGGCGGCGGCGCAGGCGGGCATCCCCATCGTCATCAGCTCAGACTCTCACCGGGTCGGTGGCTTCGAGGTCGTGCGCTACGGCGTCGCGACCGCGCGCCGGGCCTGGCTCACGGCCGACGACGTCGTCAACACACGGCCGTGGGCTGAGGTCGCCGCGACGCGCAAGCGCGCCGAGGGCGCCGGTCACGCGCGCCGCGAGGGCTGAGGTCGCCGCCGCGCTCCCGGTGGCGCCCCTCCCGCCGGCGCCGCACGCTCGACCGGTGCGCCACCCGACCCCGGCCGCGACCCGCGCCGCCCCGGCCACCCCCCGCCGCGCTGGATGCGCCAGAACCAGGTGAGCCCGGCAAGACAAAGCAACCCCGCCACATAGAAGTTGAGTCGCAGCCCGAAGTAGCGGGTCGAGGGGTCGATGCGCAGGGTCTCCTCGAAGATCCGGAAGGCCGAGTAGCCCGCGACGTAGAGCGCGAACAGGCCGGGGTGGCGGATCTTGCCTCGTCGGCCGAGCCAGACGAGCAGGGCCGCGAGGGAGAGGTCGAAGATGAGCTCATAGAGGAAGGTGGGATTGAAGGTCGCGAAGTGCTCGTATCCCGCGGGACGGTGCGCGGGCGAGATCTCGAGTCCCCACGGCAGGGTGGTGGGCTTGCCGAAGAGCTCCTGGTTGAAGTAGTTCCCGATGCGACCGATGGCCTGGGCCACGATGATCCCGGGCACGGCGGCGTCCATGAAGCGCGGGACGTCGACCCGGCGGCGGTGCAGGACCCAGATCCCGGCCAGCGCGCCGAAGAGGATGCCGCCCCAGATGCCGAGGCCGCCCTGCCAGATCGCGAACGGCCCCCACCAGTGGTCGGGGACCAAGCTCGAGCTCGTGATGTCGAAGTAGAGCCGGCCCCCGATCAGGCCGGCCGGAAACCCCCACATCGCCACCTCGTAGACGAGCTCACGCGAGCCCCCCTGCGCCTCCCAGCGCCGGCGGGCGATGTAGATCGCCGCGGCCACGCCGAGGACGTAAGCCAGCCCGTAGGCGTGGAGGAAGAGCGGCCCGATCCGAATCCCGTTCGTGGACGGGCTGGGGATGAAGGCGAGCGGGATCATCGTGTCATCAGGCGCGGCAGCACGGTGGTCTCGACCGTGCGATCCACGGCGGCGCGACGGAAGGGCTCGAGTAACTCGACCGCCCGAGAATGGTAACCGGCGACCGGATCGTCGAGCGCCGTCCGGATCGCGCGCGTCAGATCCTCGGTCACGAGCCGAGGGTCGAGCGTCCGCGCGAGCCCGAGCGCGACGTAGGGACCCGGGGACGGCGTGCTCACGAGCACGCACCCGTCGACCAGGGCCTCGAGGGCGGCGATCCCGTAATCCTCACGCCGGGGAGCGGCGACGAACACGCGGGCGCGGCGCACGAGCGTGCGGTACTCGGCCGGCGCCAGGCGACCGGCGAACTCGACCCCCTCGCGCGGCTCGTGCGCGCCCGTCCCGGCCACCACGAGCGTCTCGCCCTCCCGGCGAGCGCGTGCCCACGCGGCCAGGATGAGCTCGAGGCGACGCTTGACGGGATCGCCCGCATACGCCACCGCGGCGACGTCCCGGGCCGCGCCGGTCAGGAGCGGGCCCGATGGGTCCACGGGCACGGGCACCACGACCGGTTCTGCGCAGGGGTAGCGCAGGGGCGCCACCGCGCCGACGCTCCAGGGCATGACCAGGCGCGCCTGCGCCAGCCGGCGGCGTTCCATCGACCGCTGCCAGATCCCGTGACGGCCGGGGCGGTTCTCCCGCGCCGTCGCGTCGAGCCAGATCGCCCCCGGCTCCGGCCACAGGAGCGCCGCCGTGATCGAGCAGTAGATGACCGAGGCGGGCGCGAACGCGGCGATGCCCGCCGCCGCCGCCCGGCGCGAGGCGAGCGCCTCGGCGAGGTCGGTGAGGGCGAAGGTACGCACGGCGGGAACGGCTGGGGCGGTGACCATCTCCACGCTGGCGCCGGCCCGTTCGATCGCCCCGACGAGCTCGTCGGCCGCGACTCTCCAGCCGAACGTGGTCCCCAGCGAGACCACGAGCACGTCGGCGCCCGCGCCGCGCCCGCGCACCCGGCGCACCTGTCCAGGCGCGCCGCGCCGGCGAGCCCTGCGCACGTGTCTAGGCGCCTCGCGAGGCGCGATGCGCCCGGCCCGAGCCGTTGAGCTCGTACAGGTTCGAGCGGAACCCGGGGGTGCGCACGAGCCGGATCGGCTTCAGGGGCGACGTCGGCTCGACGTAGAAGCGCACGCCGTCCCGTTCCTCGATCGCGGTCACCGCGGCGGCCTGGCGCCGCCAGGCGAGGGCCCAGATGATCGCGAACCCGGCCGCCACGGCGGGAACCTGGGGCGCGAACAGGGCGATGGCGCCGGCGCCGAGGGTCGAGAGCAGCAGCGGCCACAGCCGGTTCAGGAGCGTGCGACCGGGGTTGAGCTCGGGCAGCGTCGGCTGCGTCCGGGCGCTCGCGAGCAGGGTGGCGATCGGCGACGTCGTGCCGGTGTGGCGCCCGATCCACCCTCCGATGAACGCCGCGATCAGCCACCAGCCGATGGCCACCGGGAGGAGCAGGTTCCCGAACGCCTCCTGTCCCCCGGCCACGGTGACGGCCGCTAGGGCGCTGGCGGCACCGGCGCTCAGGAGCACGGTCGTCTTGAGGAGGTCGGTGAAGCGCACGGCGTTACCCGGCGACCAGCATGGCCAGAAGATCACGGACGCCGTCGGTGCCGTCCACGGTCACGTCGGCCTCCTCGGCGATCTCCGAGGGACCGTCGTCGGAGAGCACCCCGACCCTGATGACGTGGTCGATCTGGCCCTCCCCGGCGAGCTGCTCGAGGGCGTGGAAGGCGTCGAGATCGGTGACGTCGTCTCCCACGTAGAGCGCGGCGCTGAGGTGGGTGCCGTCGAGGAAGGCGATGACCCCGGCACCCTTGTCGATCCGGACCGGCGGGCGCACCTCGAGCACCTTGCGTCCCCAGTGGGTCCGTAAGCCCCCCTCTTCGGCGCGCTTGGCGATGGCGTCGACGACAGCCCGCGCGGCTTCCTCGTCGGGCGCCCCGCGCCAGTGGAAGGCGACGATCGGGCCCTTGTCCTCGACCCGGACCCGGCGCCGGCGCAGATCGGGGGTGTCCGCCTCGCGGCCGAACTCCTGGATGCGGCGGGCCCAGTCCTCGAGCTGCGGGTCGAGCACGGGCTCGGTCCACCCGGCCCGCAGGAGCTCGGCGCCATGGGAGCCGAGGTAGGAGATCGTCCCGATCGACACCATCGCTCTGGCCTCTGACGCGCGGCGGCCGCTCACGCACGCGACCATGCCGTAGCGGCGCGCGGTCGCGATCAGCAGCTGTCGCGTTCCCTCGGGCACGGTGGCGTCGTCGGCGTACTCGACGATCGGGGCCAGCGTGCCGTCGATGTCGAGCAGGATCGCCGCCCGGGAGGGGTCAGCACGGAGCGGTGCGAGTGCCTGAGGCTGAAGCGCAGACGGCACCGCTCTAGTATGCCGCGTCCCCGAACCGGGCTGTGGTCCCGCGGCGCGGGTTCGGAGCGACGAACTAGGGGCCCGCGTAATCGCGCCCCCCGGCGCCGGTCGCGCGGGCTCGTAGACGCCAAGCCGGTAGCATCGTGGGCGCCAGCCGGGGGCGACTCGTATCAGGACGATGGTGGCGAGCTCAGGGCCCGCGAACCTTAAGGAGAAGCAATGAGACGCGTCGGCGTGGTAGGACCGATGGCAGCACTGGTGGTCGCGGTCGGCGCCCTGGTCTGGCTCGCCGGTGTCGGCGCGGCCGGCGCGGCAAGCGGCGCCGGCGCCGGCGCTCGCGCCCACACCGCGGCCGTGTGCTCGTCCGGTCTCGGGAGCGCTCGCGACCCCTCGAACCCGCTCGCCCTCGCCACCCCGCCGGGCAGCGATCCGCTCTCGGGCGCGCAGTCGCGCTTGTTCGTCCAGACCCCGGCCCGAGGAACGGCGGCCAAGGTCATCGCTTCACTCCTCGGCGTCACCCCGCCCGACACCGAGTCGTGGGCCAGCTTTACGGCCAGCATGCAGTCGGGTGCCCTGGCCCAGAAGCTCAGCGGCGATCCCGCCCTCGCCAACCAGGTGAGCCTGCTCTCGAAGATCGCCGACGAGCCCGAAACCTCGCGTTTCAGCGGCTACACGGCCGGCGGCGGCCCCGGCGCGATCTTCTCCCAGCTGGGCAAGTTCCTGTGCCGCATGCACACCGTCGACCCGAGCGCGATCCCGCTCCTGTCGACGTACTTCATCCTGCACAACAATCACTGCGCGACGGAATCGGCGAATGACCAGGCGGTCTTCAAGCGCCAGGTGGACGAGTTCGTCGCCGGCGTCGCCAACTATCCGACCGTGGTCCTCATCGAGGAGGACGCCGTCGACACCTCGGGCTGCCTGACCAGGGCCGGTCTCGCCATCCGCAAGCGGCTGCTCGCCTACGAGGTAAGCGCCGTCGCCAGCATCCCGCACGCCGTCGCCTACCTCGACGGGGGCACCCGCGACGCCAACAGCGCCAAGTTCGCCGCGACGATCCTGAACGCGGCCGGCGTCGGGAAGATCCGCGGGTTCTTCCTCAACGCCACCCACAAGAACTGGACAAGCAAGGAGATCGCCTTCGGCACCAAGATCTCGAAGCTCACCGGCGGCGCCCACTTCATCGTCAACACCGCCGACAACGGGCGCGGCCCCCTGCTCAATCCCCATCCCTCCAGGCAAGGGGTCGAGAACCTGTGCAACCCACCCGGCCGCGGGCTCGGACCCAAGCCCACGACCGCGACCGCCTTCCCCCTCGTCGACGCCTTCGAGTGGACGAGCGTCCCGGGCAAGAGCGGCGGGCTCTGCCATCCCGGCGATCCCCCGGGCGGAGTGTTCGGCGTCAACCTCGCGCTGACCCTGGCCCGGAACGCCAATAACCAGCTCGGGCCTGGCTACCCAAGCCAGCCCTACTGACGGGCCTGTCCCGCTCCCGCGCCGCCGGCGCCGAGACCGTGGTCGATCGCGGCCTTGACGCCGGCCTCGAGCGTGTTCAGGCGGTAGAGGGCGAGCGCCTCCACCGACTGAAAGCGCCGTCCGGGAGCCCCCTCGGGGCCGTGATGAGCGAGCACGCAATGCAGGAGCGCGAGCCGCCGCTCCTCGTCGAGCGCCGCCGAGCGCTCTGAGAGCAGGCGCTGGCCGATGGCGACGTGACCTAAGAGCCGGCCTTCTTCGCTGAGACCGAACTCGGCCCCGTAGGTGAACTCGCGCGTCTTACCGATGTCGTGGACGAGCGCCGCGGTCAGCAGCAGGTTGGCGCTCAGGCGCGGGTGGAGCGGGCACAGCTCGTGGGCCAGCGTAGCGACCCCGACGGTGTGCTCGAGCAGGCCGCCGAGGTACGCGTGGTGCCCGGCGCGCGTGCACGGGGCACGCCGCCAAGCCGCGCGCAGGGACGCATCCGCGAGCAGCCCGTCGACGAACGAGCGAAAGCGCGGATCGTGCACCTCCCCGGCCAGGTGCTCGAGGAAGCCGTCGAGCTCGTCAAGGTCGCGGTAGGCGCGGGGGAGGAACGCGGCGGGGTCGAAATCGGGGCCGTCGGCGGCGGCTCGCGCGATGCTGGCGAGCTCGAGCACGAGCTCGTCGCGGAAGCGCTCGACCCGCCCCGTGACCTGGACGAGATCGCCGCGCTCGAAGCCACCGGCGAGCGCGTCGGCATCGCGAAACGCCCGCGCGGGCAGCGTTCCCGTGCGGTCGCGGAGCTCCAGGGCCAGATAGGGCGAGCCGCTGCGCGTGAGCAGACGATCCTTGCGCGTGCAGGCGAAAACGGCGCTCACCTCCTGGCCGGGCCGAAGCCCGCTCACGCTCGTAGTTTGCGGCTCCACCAGCCCCATCATGTACGGTGAACCGGATGCAGCCGTTGCAATGGGACCATCGCCCCGACGGTCTCCGCGCCCCCGCCCTCGTTTGCGCCTTCACGGGCTGGAACGACGCCGCCGACGCCGCGTCGACGGCACTCACGTTTGTCGGCAAGGCGCTCGAGGCCAAGCGCTTCGCGACCATCGATCCCGAGGAGTTCTACGACTTCCAGGCCACGCGCCCGCGGATCAAGCTCGTCGAGGGCCGCACGCGCGAGATCGTCTGGCCCGCTGTCGAGCTCTACGAGGCGCGCGTGCCCCGCGCTCCCCGCGACCTGGTGCTCCTCGCCGGCGCGGAGCCCTCGTTCCGGTGGCGGACGTTCTCCAAGCTTGTGGTCGACCTCGCCGAGGTCCTGGGGACGCAGCTCGTCGTCACCCTCGGCGCGCTGCTCGCCGACGTGCCCCACACTCGAGCGGTGTCGATTACCGGGCTTGCCTCTGACCCGGCCCTGGTGGCGCGCCTCGGGCTCGAGACCTCGACCTACGAGGGCCCGACCGGCATCACCGGTGTCCTCCACACCGCGTGCCAGCAGGCCGGCATACCCTCCGCGAGCCTGTGGGCCGCGGTCCCCCACTACGTCGCCGCCGCTCCCAACCCGAAGGCGGCGCTCGCCCTCGTGCGCAGACTCGAAGGCCTCGTCGGTGTCGCGGTCGACGCCTCCGAGCTCGAGACCGCCTCGGGCGACTACGAGCGTCAGGTCAACATCGCCGTCCAGGGCGATCCCGATGTGCAGGCCTTCGTCGAGCAGCTCGAGCAGGCCGCGGGCTCGGCCGGCGAGCCCGGGACGCTGCCCTCGGGCGAGTCGATCGCCAAGGACCTGCAGCGCTTCCTGCGCCAGCGCGGGTCAGAGGGCGAGCCGCCCACCGCGAGCCGTGGCGGGGGCGGCGGGGGCGGCGGCAGCGAGTAACCGCGCGGAGCGCCCTAGCGCTCCGCGGCTGGGCACACAAGCCGGTAATCGCACAGCGAGCACGCCGCGAACGACGGCGTCGGCTCGAAGCCCTGGGACAGGATCCCGTCGGCGACCTCGTTTGTGACCTCGAGGATCCAGTCGCGGTCGCCGTCGCCGTGGGCGAGCGCGACCTTCTTGTCATCGAGGAGGTAGTGGTAGGCCTGGCGCGAGGCGTCGAGGCGCCAGGCCTCGCTGGCCCCGACGGCGTAGAGCGAGAGCTGGACATCCTCGGCGAGCTGAGCTTCGGTCTTGGGACGACCGGTCTTGTAGTCGATGAGCTCGTACTCGCCTCCGGGGAGGCGGTCGACGCGGTCGACGCGGCCGCGCAGGAGGTGGGGCCCCACCTTGAAGGCGAACGACTTCTCGAACCAGATCGGCTCGGACTCCTCGGACTGGAAGCGCGTGTGGTAGCGCACGAGAGCGGTCGACGCCTTGCCGCGGAGCTGGCGCTCCTGCTCGGAGTCGCCGAACCCGCCGCGCCGCCAGCCCGCGTCGAGCAGACCGAGGAGCTCCGACTCAGAGCGCGCTCCCTGCCCGGCGTGGAAACGCTCGAGGACCTGGTGCACGAGGATGCCGAAGCGCTGGTGGATGGTGGGTTCCTGGGGGATCCGGAAGACGCGTGCGAACTTGTATTTGAGCGGACAGGTGCGGTAGGTGTCGATGTCGCTGGCCGAGAGCACGAGCCCCGCCCCGCGCTTGGGGAGGAAGGGCTCGAGCGAAGGCTCCTCGCGCGCCACCGTGGCCGCCGCCCGCCGGCGGTCGTCGCGCTCGGCGTCGAGCAGGTAGTCGTCGAGGGGCGAGGAGGTGAAGATCTCGCGCTGCTCTGAGGTAACGGCTTGGAGGATGCGAGCGTTGACGTCGCGGATCGCCTCGGCCGCCCCCTGCCCCTCCGGACGCGCGATCAGGGCCGAGAGCTTCAGGAGCTCGAGGTAGCGCACGACCGCGTGCGAGATGTCGACGTCGGTGTCGAAGCGGAGCTCGCTCAGGCGCCCTCCCGTCCGAGCCATGCCCTCGAGCAGCTCGTCGCGCAGCATCCGGTAGGTCGAGTGGAGAGTCTCGGCCGGACCGAAGAGCTCCTCCTCGCGGCTCTCCCATTCCGCGCCGAGCGCGACGCGAGCTTCCTCGACGATCGGCGAGGGCGCGACCGGGGCGCCGCGATCGCTCGCGCCCGGGTGCGCGAGCACGAGCCGCCTGCGCGCCCGCGTCATGGCCACATACAGGAGCTGGCGCAGGGTACGCTCGCGGCCCTCGGGCGTGTCCGCGGGCAGGTCCTCGTGGAGGAGGCCGTCGGGTATCGGCTCGGGCGCCGTCGCGGTGACGCCCGCGTGCAGGCCGAGGACGTAGACGTGGTCGGCCTCGACGGTGCCCGCCGCCTGGAGCGTCATCACCTGCACCTCTCGGGGCTCGACGAGCTCGGGCTCCTCCTCCTCGGGAAGCGCGGCGTCCGCCACCGCTGCGATCGAGCGCGCGAACTCCCGCGGCGTGGCCTGGGGCGCGCGCCGGACGTAGGCCGAGGCGAGCTCGCCGAAACGGGCCAGCGCTCGCAGCCGCTGCACGACGTCGGCCTGGGCGGCGAAGAGCTGCTGGCGGCGCAGGCCGAGGCGCTCGATGAGCCGGTGCACGTAGAGGTCCGGACGAGTGGTGTCGAGGGCGGCCATGGCCGAGCGATAGAGCTTGAGGAAGACGCGGATGCGCTCGCGGGCCTCGGGCGGGACCTGCGGCGACTCGGTGGCGGCAGCCAGGGCCGCGACCATGTCGAGCTTGCGCCGGCGGGCGATGTTGGTGCAGCGGGCGATGTCGACCGAGCGCAGCTCGATCGGCGGCCGCGCCAGCGCGCGCACGACCGCGGGTGCGTCCACGGGATCGGCGAGGAGGCGCAGCCACGCGAGCAGGTCTCGGACCTCGGCGCGGTGAAAGAAGGCCGCCTCACCCACCAGCCGGTGGGGCACGGCGCGCTCCTCGAGGGCGACCGCCACCGCCTGACCATCGTTGGCGATCGACGGCACGAGCACCGCGATCCGGCCCGGCTCGACGTCCTCACGCGCGATCAGGCGCTCGATGTCGGCCGCCACCGACTGTGCCTGGGCGCGCTCGTTGGCGCAGCCCCAGAACACCACCTCGCCCCCGACCGAGCCTGGCGGCGTTTGCGCCCCGCCGCCGAGCGCGGCGAACCCGGCTCCGAGCACGAGCTCGGGACAGCGGATGCTCCGCTCGAGGGTGACGACCCGGGCCCCCGCGCTCAGCTCCTCGAGCCGGGAAGCGCCCGCGCCGCGGAAGCGGCGCACGGCAGCGTGGGGGTCACCCGCCGCCGTCAGGCCCGCCCCGGCGACGGCGCGCACGAGGGTCGCGGCCGCCAGGTCGAGCTCCTGGGCGTCGTCGAGGAGGACGTGCGCGAAGCGTGCGCCGACCTCGCGTCGCTCGCCCGCGAGCCTGAGCGCCTCGCGGATGAGGTCGCCCGCGTCGCGTGCCCCCGCCTCGCTCAGCATTCGCTCGTGCGCGCGGTAGACCTCGGCGAACTCGCGCTCGAGCGCCGCCCCCTCATCGTCGCCCTCGCGCAGCGCGGCGGCCCACGCCGCGTACTCCTCGGCGTCGACGAGCTCGGCTTTGAGGCGGTCGATGCGGCGCACGAAGCCGCCGAGGAGGGCGCTTGGGCTGCCGCCGAAGTCGTGGCGGCGGAGCGGGAGCTCGTCGATCCGTTCGAGGAGCAGAGCCAGGCGATCAGCGGCCCCGACCACAACCGCGAAGGGATCAAAACCAGCATCGCGCAGCAGGCGCGCGGCCAGCTGGGCCGGGGTCCCGACGATGAGCTCCTCGTAGGCCCGGTCGAGGCGGTCGACGAGGCGCGCGCGCATCGCTTCGGCGCCCGCCGAGGACGGGGCCAGGACGAGGATCCGCTCGGGCGCCACGCCCTGGTCGACGAGCCAGGCGAAGCGCGCCTCGAGCACGCGCGTCTTCCCGCTCCCCGCCGGGCCCCGCACGACCAGGGGACCGTCCCCATGCGTGACCGCTTCGACCTGGGCGGGGAGCAGTCCGTCGCGCTGCGCGCTCACTCTGACAGCATAGGCACGTGATGACGCTATCCGGCTCCGCGCTCGACGTTGACTGGCTGGGACTGTGCCGGCGTAGCGTGGCCGGGCTCGAAAGCATGCTCAACGAGGCTGGGGGCACCGAGGATCGGTCGCGGGAGACCGGTACGCGCGGAAGTGGCGGCGACCGGACCCTGGTCATTGACGCGTCGGCCGAGAGCATCGTCTTCGCCGAGCTCGACGCGCTGAGAGCCACCGGGTTCCGCTTCCATGCCATCTCCGAGGAGCGCGGCGCGGTCGATTACGGCGGCAGCGCCGTGCGCGTGATCATCGACCCCATCGACGGCTCGCTCAACGCCAAGCGCGGGATCCCCCACCACGCCCTCTCGATCGCCGTCGCCGAGGGCGACACGATGGCCGACGTTGTCTTCGCGTACGTGTACGACTTCGGGCCCGCGGAGGAGTGGCGCGCGACGCGGGGCGAGGGCGCGTGGTGCAACGAGGTCGAGCTCGACCGCGAGGCCGGCGAGCGGCGGGGTCGCGATGGCAAGCTCGAGGTGATCGGGATCGAGTCCGCCGACCCGCGCTGGGTCGCCGCCTCGATCGACCGCCTGGTGGGAGTTTCGTACCGCCTGCGCGCCCTGGGCACGATCGCCGCTTCGCTGTGCCAGGTCGCCGCCGCGCGCTTCGACGCCATGCTCACCCTGCGCAACGCCCGCGGGGTCGACGCAGCGGCGGGCCAGCTCATCGTGCGCGAGGGGGGCGGGTACGTGAGCTTTCCCGGCTTCGAGGATCCGCTGGGCGCGCCGCTCGACGCGTCGCCGAGCGCGCCGGTGATCGCGGCGCGCTCGCCCGACACCTTGCGCGAGCTCGAGCGAGTGCCCACGTGATCGACTGGATCCTGGCCGAGCGCCTCGCCGGGTACCTGGCCGGGACCGGCGACGCGCGCCCGCCCAGCACCGACCTCGCCCCCCTCGCGGCCGAGAGCGAGCGCCGGGTCGTTGCCTACACCGGCCTCACGCCCACGGGCACCCTGCCCGCGCCCGAGGGGATCTCCCGCCGCGATTGGGTCGCGAGCAACATCTCCTCGATGCGGGCCCTCCTCGACCCCGTCCTCCAGCGCGCCGGCACCGGGCTCGGGCCCCTGCGACCGGCCGTCCAGATCGGAATGGGAATCGTGCTCACGACCGAGGTGGGCGTCGTCGTCGGCTACCTGGCCCAGCGCGTGCTCGGGCAGTACGAGCTCGTCCTCCTCGATGAGGCCGCCGACGAGCGCCCCCCGCGCCTGCTCTTCGTCCTTCCCAACCTGGGCGAGGCCGTTCGCGCCTTCGGGGCCGAGGAGCGCGAGTTCATCACCTGGGTCACCCTCCACGAGGTCACGCACGCGGTCCAGTTCTCGGGCGTGCCCTGGCTCCAGAATCATCTCGCCGGGCTCGTGCGCGAGCTCCTCCAGGGCGCCGAACTGCGCCTCGACCGTTCGCGGAAGCTGCGCTGGCCCACCCGCGAGGGCATGGCCCGGGTGGGCGACGCGCTCCGGCGCGGGGACTTCCTCGCCCTCGTCGTGAGCCCGACCGAGCGCTCGGTGCTCGATCGCGTGCAGGCGGTCATGGCCGTGATCGAGGGGCACGCCGAGCACGTCATGGACGCCGTCGCCCCCGACCTCCTCCCTTCCCTGCCGCGCCTGCGTGACTCCCTCAATCGCCGGCGGCGCTCGCAGTCGGCGCTCTCCCGCCTCGTCGCCCGCTTGCTCGGGCTCGAGCTCAAGCTCCGCCAGTACGAGCAGGGCAAGATCTTCTGCGACGCCATCGTCGAGGGGGGCGGGACCGAGGCGCTCCAGTACGTGTTCAGCTCGCCCGACGCGCTTCCGACGCTGACCGAGCTGCGCGATCCGCCCGCCTGGCTGGCGCGCACCGGCGACGATCGCGGCGCATAGCGCGGCCGGTAGCGGCTGTAACGCCCGGCGCGAGCCGGGGTACAAACACATGTTCGGTGATGAACGTCACCGAACAGAGACTTAGAAGTAATATCCTTTAACCACCCACGAGAGTGGAGAGACATAACAGCAATGGCTACCACCACCAATAAAACCGGGCCCAGCGCCACCGCGCGCAAGACCGGCGCGACGACCCGCAAGCGGCCCACGCCGTCCTCGACGACGACCTCGACCCAGCCCACCACCCCGGTCGAGCAGGCCCAGCAGCTCGCCGAGCGGGCCGTGCTCGTCCCCGTGGGCGCCGGCCTGATCGCGCGCGACACCCTCGTATCGAGCGTGCGCGGCATCACCACCAAGTACCGCAGCCGCGAAGGCGTCGAGCGCGAGCTCAAGCGCTTCGAGCGCCGCGGCGCGACCGCCCGTAACCGCTTCGAGCGTCAGGTCCGCCGGACCCGCACCCGCTTCGAGCGCGACCTGCGCCAGCGGCGCAAGAGTGTCGAGCGCACGGTCAAGCAGAACCGGCGCCGAATCGAGCGCGAGGTGCGTTCGGTCGCAAAAGACCTAGAGAAGCAGTCAGGGACCCTGACCACGCGCGTCGAGAAGCTCGTCGGCGAGGCCCAGGGCCTGCTTTCGTAGCGCCACACCACCTTCCCCCGCCCGGCGATCAGGAGAGCGCCGACCGCGGGAGAGGTTCGCCGGCCCATATCTCGCCGGCGGGCGTAGCACCCTCTCCTCCCTCAACCGCCGGGGCGTCACGCAAGTGGCGCCCCGTCGGTCTTTAATCCGGGCGGTCGGGGGTCTTTAGATCGAGCTGGCCCCCCGTCGCGGGCGACGAAATCGGGTCTGCGACAATGCGGGCATGCCCACCAAGGAACAGGTCATGGAGTCGCTCCGGGCCGTCATCGACCCTGAGCTCCGGCGCGACATCGTCGAGCTCGAGATGGTCCGCTCGATCGACGTCCACGCCAACGGTGTCGTCGACGTGACGGTCTCGCTGACGACGGCCGGCTGCCCGATCCGCGGGCATTTCCAGACCGGCGTCTCGCAGGCGGTCCGCGAGCTCGAAGGCGTGGAAGCCGTGAACGTCTCCTTCGACACTCTCTCCGACAGCGAAAAGTCCGATCTCGGCCGCAAGCTCGGCCGCACCTCGCTGCCCGAGGGTTCGCTCGCACAGGTGCGCCACGTCGTCTGCATCGGCTCGGGCAAGGGCGGCGTCGGCAAGTCGAGCGTGACCGCCAACCTCGCCGCCGCGCTGGCGGCCGAGGGCAAGCTCGTCGGCGTCCTCGACGCCGACGTGTGGGGCTATTCCCAGCCGCGGATGTTCGGCCTCGGTAACAAGCGCCCCCCCATCAACGAGAACAGGAAGATCGTCCCCCTCGAGGCCCTCGACGGCATCAAGGTGATGTCGATCGGCTTCTTCATGGAGGAGGACGCCGCCGTCGTCTGGCGCGGTCCGATGCTGCATAAGGCTTTGCAGCAGTTCCTCGAAGATGTTGAGTGGGGGGAGCTCGACTACCTCCTGATCGACCTGCCCCCGGGCACCGGCGACGTGTCGATGACCCTCGCCCAGCTCCTGCCCCAGGCCGAGTTCGTACTCATCACCACCCCCCAGCCGGTGGCCCAGAAGGTGGCGCGGCGGGCGGCGGAGATGGCGACCAAGGTCAAGCTCGAGATCGTCGCCGTGATCGAGAACATGTCGAGCTTCGTGACCCCGTCCGGCGAGCGCTACGAGATCTTCGGCGCCGGCGGCGGCCAGCTCCTCGCCGACGAGCTCGAGGTGCCACTCCTCGCCAGCGTGCCGCTGACCGTGGCGCTGCGCGAGCAGTCCGACGAGGGCATCCCGCTCGTCTTCTCAGATCCCGACGACCCCGCCGCTCAGGCCCTGCGCCACGCCGCCCGCGGGCTCATCGCGCTGGCGCCGATCGAGCTTCCCGTCATGCCCACGGAGCCGGCGCCCTCGGGGCCGAAGCCGGTCGGTATGTCGCTGCCGATGGCGTAGGCGGTTTTTGGGCCTGGGGGCTCGCGGCGCGCGCTCCGCGCGCTCGCGGCGCGGGCTGTCGCGCTGCGCCCCGGCGGCGAGGGGGTGTGGTCGAAAGTGTCGAATAATTCGATAAAAGTGACCACGCCCCCGGGCCTGGCCGCGACCCGGTGCGCGCGCGGCGCCCCATAACCGAAGACCGCCTCTACTTGTTCTTGTAGTAGTCCGCGTTGATCTGGATGTACTTCTGCCACTCCTCGGGGAGCTGGTCCTCGGCGAAGCAGGCGTCCACGGGGCAGGCCTCGACGCACGCGTCACAGTCGATGCATTCCTCCGGATCGATGTAGAGCATCTCGACGCTGTCGTAGTCGGGCTCGTCCGGGGTGGGATGGATGCAGTCGACCGGGCAGACCTCCACGCACGAATTGTCTTTCGTGCCGATGCAGGGCTCGGCGATGACGTAGGCCATAAGTCTCTGATTTCCTTCGTCGGGGTTGGCGCATTGGTCCGCACTGCTGCGGACCGTCCGGGCATTCTAAGGAACCGTCGTCGTCCGCTGCCCCCGGGGGCGCGCCGCAGTCCCCAGCGGCCAGGCGGCCAGTCGCCAGCCGGGCAGGCGGCCAGTCCCCAGCCGGGCAGGCGGCCAGTCCCCAGCGGCCAGGCGGCCAGTCCCCAGCCGGGCAGGCGGCGCTAGCCTCTCCGCGGTGCTCCTGCTCACCGGCGCGACCGGAACCATCGGGCTGCCGCTCTTGCGGCGCCTCACCGCCACCGGGACGCCCGTCCGCTGCCTCGTCCGCGATCCGCGGCGCCTCGGCGCCGAGCGGGTCCGCGT
>JAXDGF010000103.1:0-6854 GCA_034665165.1 Solirubrobacteraceae bacterium
CGGCGGTGTCCGAGCTCTATCGCGACGGGGCCTATGTCCTGGAGCACGAGGGGCGGACGCTGAGCGCCGAGGAGCTCGTGTCCTACTGGGAGGACCTCGTCGGGCGCTACCCGATCGTCTCGATCGAGGACGGGATGGACGAGGAGGACTGGGACGGGTGGGGGATGCTGACCCAACGTCTCGGCGCGCGCGTACAGCTAGTCGGCGACGACCTGTTCGTGACCAACACCCAGCGCCTGAAGCGCGGGATCGACGCCGGCGTGGCGAACTCGATCCTCGTCAAGGTCAACCAGATCGGGACTCTGACCGAGACGCTCGCGGCGATCCGGATGGCCCGCGAGGCCGGGTACACGGCGGTGATGTCCCACCGCTCGGGCGAGACCGAGGACGTGACGATCGCGGACCTGGCCGTCGCCTGCGGGTGCGGGCAGATCAAGACCGGCGCACCGTCGCGAACCGACCGGGTCGCGAAGTACAACCAGCTGCTGCGGATCGAGGAGGCGCTCGGCGCCGACGCGACCTACCCGGGCCGGGGGGCGTTCAGGAAGTAGGGGTGGGCTGGGGGGCGGGGGCTGCGGGTCACGGCGGAGCGGCGACCAAAACGTTGCAGACTGACCCCTGCGGTCAGTGAGCGCCACATTAGGGTGCGTATACGGCCCTACCGTGGCAGTGGGCGACCGCTCGCTCGAGAGTGCAACGTTAAGGCCGCTCGCACTTGGGGTCGGCCGCACCCCGTCGGCCGACCTCCCCGAGGCCCGCCGCACCTCCCCGACCTGGCCGCGCACCCTCAACCGCGCGCACGTTCCCTTGCAGCGGGGTGCGGCAGGAAGGACAGGGGCCGTGTCGAACGAAGGCGCAAGGATGCCGCCCGCCCATCCTGCAACCGCCGCGCCAAGGAGGCACACGCGGACGCCGCCGAGAACGCGGCGGGCCCCGGCACGGGCGCCGCGCCGCCGAGTGCGGTGGGACAAGGTCGGCCGGGCGCTGCTCCTGGTCGTGCTCGCGGTCGTCGTCGGCCTCTACGTCCAGCAGGGGATCACGTACCTGTCGGTCCGGAGCCAGGCCGACCAGCAGCGGGCGATCGTCCAGCGGATGGTCAAGCAGAACAAGGGCCTCGCCGCGCGGCAGCAATCCCTCAACAACCCGGCGACGATCGAGCAGGACGCCCGCGCGCTGGGGATGGTCATGCCGGGCGAGCGGCCGTACGCCGTGACGGGCCTTCCCGGCCGCTGAGCCGCCTCTAACCGCGGACGCTCGCCGAGCCCTTCGGACCCCGGACGTTCGCCCGGCGCCCGCGTCGGGCACCCTTACCGAATGCTGTTCGACGACGTGTTCGGCCTGTGGCTCGACGGTGAGCGGCGGTTTCGCCAGTCCGACCCCGCCGACCAGCCCGCGATCGAGCGGGCCGTCGAGGTGATCGTCGACGAGCTCCGCCGACGGCTCAGCGCCCCGTTCACCACCGATGAGCTCGCCGCGCTGTACGGATCCCAGAACACCGACTGGGCGTTCGAGCTCGCGACTCACGTCGCGCCGAGCAACCCGGCGGCGTGGGACATGCCCACGGTGGCGGGGGCCGCGTTCGCCCGCTACGCCCGCGAGGCGAGCGATTACCGGACTCGGCAGACGGTGGGGGAGGAGGAGTAGCGGCCCCCGGCCCCTACTCCGACTCGGACTCCTCGGACTCCTCTTCGCCCGAGCGGCGGATCACGATCTGGTCCTCCTCGACGCTCACCTCGACCGGGCGGTGGCCGGCCCAGTACTCGGCGTAGACGGGGTCGTCCTGGACGGCGGGGTCGAGCCACAGGCCGTAGCCCTCATCGCCGTGGTCGAACGTGGCCTCGAGCGCCGTCGACTTCCCCCGTCCCCGGCGGCGCCCTCCGCGCCTGCCGCGCCGGCGGGCGGGACGCTTCCCCTCCCCGTCCTCGCCAGCGGGGCCCTCGCCGTCCTCGGAGCCGTCCGAGGAGGCCGATTCCTCGGGCTCGTCCTCTCGGCTGGCCTCGGCGGCCTCGAGCTCGGCGGCGATCAGCGCGTCGTCCTCGGCGCGGAGATCGATCTCCTCGTCGAAATCGACCGCCGCCGCCCCGGCCGCGTCGGCCCCATCACCGTTGGCGAGGTCGTGCTCGCGCTTGAAGGTCTGGATCTGCTGGACGGTCACCTCGAGCTGGTGAGCGATCCAGGCGTCGGTCCGTCCCTGGCGCACCCACGCGCGAATCCGGTTGAGCTCCGGGCGGAGCGATTTACGAGCCATGGCCCGCAGACTAATACAGCCGTCCGGTTGAGGCTCTGGTGGTGCGGACGGCTGTACGGGCGGCGGCCGGCATACGGCGATCGACCGAGACGAGTACCAAGTTCGATTCAACCCGCTTGTGGAATGCCGATTCGACGCGATATGCTGGCCTCGCGGGCGGACCGTTCGCCTTGGAACAGGGTGGTCGGTTTCGTATATTCCAGGCAAGCAGGGAGGCAGTTCCTAATGTTGGTACTCACCAGGAAGTCGAACCAGAGCATCATGATCGGCGACGACATCGAGGTGACGGTGCTGGCGATCATGGGCGAGAAGGTGCGGATTGGGATCCAGGCCCCACGGGACATCCCGGTGTTCCGCAAGGAGGTCTACCTGGAGATCCAGCAGGAGCAGGACGGATCCGGCAAGGCGGCTCGCGAAGAGGTTGACGCGGCGCTGCAGGGTCTCAGCGACAAGAGCTGAACCCGGAGCCCGCGTGAGCGAGCCGGCCCACGGCCGGGCGAGCGCGGTTAGCCCAGCAGGTAGTAGAGAGTCTCGAACATCGCGACCGCCACCGCCACGGCGGTGGCGATCAGCGATCCCACCAGCAGCCAGAAGCGGACCGAGCTGCGCTTCTTCTCCTTCTCCCGCCTGCGGGTGCGGGTACGCCAGACCGCGTGGTGGCGCAGATGCTCGCTCTGCTCCTGCTCCCGCTCCATCTGATGGTGGAACTGCTCCTCCAGAGCCGCGAGGCTCTGGCGCATCCTCAGCGCCATCTAACTGGTCACTCCCTGCCGTTCGTAGACGCCGATGAAATGCAGGTAGTTGTCGGCGATCTGCGCGACGGCGGCCTGGCGGTCCAGCGAGTTGTCCAGGAAGCCCTTCAGCGCGTCCCACCAGATCGAGCGACCGATCGCGAACCCGACGAATCCCTCCACCGTTGTGGCGACCTGGAGCCAATGCTCGACCTTCTCGGTCGAGGCGCCCCGGCCGAGGACCACGCACACGACGTTCTCACGCCCAGCGCCCGACCGGCTCTGCTCGGCCAGCATCGCGGCGTCCGATTGCTCGTCGACGCCCTCGATCTTCCAGATGTCGACCTCGATCGTGAAGTTCTGGACCGCCTCGATCGCGAGCCGCATCAGCTGCGGACGTAGCTCGGCGTCGTAGCGGTCGGTGTCGCCGCCGACAGCTGCCAGCTGCTCGTCGGTCGCCGGGACGAGCAGCTCGAACAGGAACTTTCGGTCGTTCTCGTGCAGCCAGTTCGACAGGCGCAGGAGGCGCTCCAGCTGCTGCTCGTTCGCCACCGGGTCGCCGCCGGGGTTGAAGCGGACCAGGACCTTTGAGAAGTCGGGGTCGAACCTCTCGATGTGAGCGCCGAAATCGTCGCCGTACTCGAAGTCGAATTCGTCCTGGCCGGACTTCTCGACCGGCATCGCGAGTTGGAGCCCCTGCTCCTTGGCGCGCTGGGGGATATCGGAGCCGAACTGCTCGTCGACCAGGACCCCCGTCGCGCCGGCCTCGGCGCCTCGGGAGACGGCCTCCACCATCCCCTCGAAGATCAGCCGTTTGGCGTCGGAGATCGTCTCGACCTCCTCGGGGGTCGGGTCGCCCTGGATCCCGAACATCTTCTTCTGGAACGACCCGCGATGGTCGAACGCAAGGATGTAGAGCTTCCCGTGGTAACCCAGACCCATCTAGTCCTCCGTTGCTCTCTTTTCGGTAGTCCGCGCCCAGTCTACGGCCCCTGACCCCGTTAGGCTCCGACGCCGTGGAGCACCATTTCACCGGCCCGGCGTACACGATCGGGATCGAAGAAGAGCTGATGATCCTCGACGAGGAGACCCTCGAGCTCGTCAACGCGATCGAGTCGATGCTCGAGCCGGCCACCTCCGGCGAGATCAAGCCCGAGCTGATGGAATCAGTGCTGGAGGTCTCGACCGACCCCTGCAAGGACACCGACGAGGCGGGCGTTCAGCTGCGCGCCCTGCGCCGTCAGGTGATCGAAAGGGCGGCCTCGAAGGGGATGAAGATCGGCGCCGCCGGGACGCACCCATTCGCGATGTGGGAGGACCAGCGGATCGTGGCCCGGCCGCGGTACCGGGACCTGATCGCGGCGCTTCGGTTCGTCGCCCGACAGGAGCTGATCTTCGGGGTGCACGTGCACGTCGGGGTCGACGACCCGGACAAGGCGATCCACGTCGCCAACGGGATGCGCGTGCACATGCCGGTGCTGCTCGGGCTGTCGGCGAACTCGCCCTTCTGGCGCGCCGACCTGACCGGCCTGGCGTCGACGCGCACACCGATCTTCAGGGCGTTCCCGCGAGTCGGCATCCCTCCCACCTACAAGGACTGGGAGGACTACTCGCGCCGGATCGACTTCATGGTCAACGCGCGCGTGATCGAGGACTACACGTACCTGTGGCACGACGTGCGGCCCCATCCGAACTTCGGCACGGTCGAGGTCCGGGTGATGGACTCCCAGACGCACGTCGAGCACACGCTCGGGCTCGCGGCGCTCGTCCAGGGGCTCGTAAAGGAGCTGTCAGAGCACTTCGACGCCGGCAACAAGCTGTCGCGCTACCCGTTCGAGATGCTCGACGAGAACAAATGGCTGGCCGCCCGCCACGGGCTCGAGGGCGAGCTCGTGGACCTTCCCGGCTCGGACCGCGTCGCCACCCGGGAGCTGGCGCGGCGGCTGCTCGATCGGATGCGCGAGCACTGCCAGGACCTCGGCTCGGCGGCGGAGCTCGAGCACGTCGCGGACCTGCTCGAGCGCGGCAACGGCGCGGCCCGGCAGGTCGTTGTGTGGGAAGCCAACCACGACCTCCGCGAGGTCACGGCCGAGATCGTCACCGCCACCGCGGTCTGAGCCGCGGTTCCGGGCGCGAGGGCAGGACTACAATCGATCGGGGATGAGCACGGGCAACCCCGAACTGTTCGTCGTCTGCAAGAGCTGCGGATCCGAGGTGAGTCCGTACATAACGGAGTGCCCGTACTGCGGCAACCGGCTGCGCAAGCGCGCGCCGAAGATCGACCGCGAGGGCCGCGTCGCCGAGCGCAAGCGCCGCCGGCACCCGACCCCATCGCTGCCACGCCTGCGCCGGGGCGAGATCCCCGGGATCCGCCCGGAGTCGCGGCCCTACGCGACCTTGGCGCTCGTGCTGACGGGTCTCGTCGGCGCCCTGCTGTGGCGGACCGGCGTCGTCAACATCGGCCAGATCGCGGTGTTCGGCGAGAAGCCGGGGAGCCACTGGTGGCGGCTGATCACCTCGACCTTCGTCTACAACAACACTGGGTACGCGTTCGCGTGCCTCGGGGCGATCGCGCTGTTCGGCTGGCTGATCGAGCGGCGTCACGGTCCGCTGCCCGTGATCGCGCTGTATGGGATCGGCGCGGTCGGCGGCGCCGCCGCGGCCGCCGCCATCTACAGCCTGCCGGTCGCGATCGGCGCCAACGGCGGCGCGCTCGCGCTGGTGATCGCGTGGGCGATCCCCGATCTGCTCGCGCTGCGCCACGGCGAGGAGATCGACGGCGACCTGCTGGGAGCCCTAGCGATCGGGATCGTCGTCGCGCTGATGCCGCTGGTGGTCCCGCAGTCCACCTGGATCGCCGACGCGGTCGGGGCGCTCGGTGGGCTGGCGATCGGCCTACCGCTCGCGCTCACGGAACCGTAGGCGCGCTGACGGAACCGTAGGCGCGCTCAGCGAACGGTGATCGCGCCCGCCGGCCCGTCGGTCACGCGGCCGATGACCGCGCCGGGGACACTCCGGGCGCGCTCCGGCGGGAGCGCGACGAGCAGCCCGCCCGAGGTCATCGCGTCGCACACGAGCCACCGACACGGCTCGGGGACCTCCGCCGCGAACGTCGAGAACTCCTCGCCATGGGCGCGGTTGCGCCGCGTCCCGCCCGAGACTGACGACTCGTCCGGATCGGCGAGAAGCTCGAGCACCCCGTCGATCGACGGGACGGCTTCGGCCTCGATCTCGGCCGCCACGCCGCTCGCGACGAGCAGCTCGTGCAGGTGCCCGAGCAGCCCGAACCCGGTGACGTCGGTCATCGCGTGGACACCGGCCGCGACCGCCGCGGCGGCGCCGTCGCGGTTGAGCGTCGTCATCACCTCGATCGCCTCGGACAGTGGGGCGCCGTCTATCCCGCGCTTGATCGCCGTCGAGACCGCGCCGGCCCCGAGCGGCTTCGTCAGCACCAGCGCATCCCCGGGCCGGCCGCCGGCGTTTCGCACCACCCGGTCCGGCGAGACGACGCCCGTCACCGACCACCCGAACTTCGGCTCGGGGTCCTCGATCGAGTGCCCTCCCAGCACCGCCACGCCGGCATCGGAGGCCACGGTGGCGGCCCCGCGAAGGATCTCGAGCAGCACCTCCTCGCCGAGCTGCTCGAGCGGGAACGCCACCAGGTTGAGCGCGGTCACGGGGGAGGCGCCCATCGCGTAGATGTCGGAGACGGCGTTGGTGGCCGCGATCCGGCCGAAGTCGAACGGGTCGTCGACGATCGGGGTGAAGAAGTCGACCGTGTGGACGATCGCGAGGTCGTCGCGGAGCCGGTAGACACCCGCGTCGTCGCTGGTCTCGAAGCCGACCAGCGCGTTGGGGTCGCTGCCGCTTTGAAG
>JAXDGF010000104.1:0-9287 GCA_034665165.1 Solirubrobacteraceae bacterium
CCCCCGCCCGAGCCGTCCAGTAACGAGATCACGCCCGCGCGCGTGTCCGACCACACGCGCGGCCCGAGCGCGAGGAAGCCGTTCAGGGCCGGTGCCCGCAGCACCTCCGCGCTCAAGCCAGGCACAGACACAAGCCCCGCCTCGACCACCTCCGCCACGTCGAGCGCCCAGGCGCCGATCCGCACCGCCACGCGCGGCGACTCGCTCGCGCGCCGGATGACCCCATAGGGAAGATGCTCGATCCCGAAGCCCGAGCCGTCAGCCCCTGGCACCCAGCTGCCGCGCTCGGGCGCCACCGCGATTCAGGCCGTCGCGACCGACTCGCGGTCCGGGTTCCACGAGTACGCGTACGACGGGTCGTCGTGCGCTCGCCACAGCGGCGTCAGCTTCAGCGGGCGGAAGGTGTCCCACATGACGGCGAGCTCGTCGGTCGCCTTAGCCCCGAGCGCCCGCTCGACGGCGCCCGGCTGGGGGCCGTGGGGCAGGCCGGAAGGATGCAAGGTGACGCAGCCGACGTCGACGCCCTTGCGGGCGGCGTAGTCGCCGTCGGCGTAGAACATGACCTCCTCGGACTGGATGTTCGAGTGGTGGTATGGGAGGGGGACGGCGGTGGGGTCCCAGTCGAGCGGTCGGGGAGCGAAGGTGCAGATCACGAAGCCCTGACCCTGGAAGGTCTGGTGCGTCGGCGGCGGCAGGTGGAAGCGTCCCGTGCGGGGCTCGAAGTCGTCGGCGTTGAAGGCGTAGGGCCACACGTATCCGTCCCACCCCACCACGTCGAACGGGTGGCGGTCGAGCTCGTACTCCTGATACCCGTCCCTCACTCGCACGGTGAGGCTCCAGGCGCCCTCCTCGTCGAAGGTCTCGAGCTCACCCGGGGCGCGGAAGTCGCGCTGGGAGTAGGGCGCGTGCTCGAGGAGCTGGCCGTAGCGGTTCCGATAGCGCGCGGGGACCTCGAGCTCGCCCGGCGTATGGAAGCAGAGCCAGAACTGCTCGACGCCGGGCTCGAGCTCATAGCTGTGGGTCGTGCCGCGCGGGATCACGAGGTAGTCCTTGGCGCGGAAGGGGACGCGGCCGAAGATCGTCCGCAGGACGCCGCCGCCGCGGTGGATGTAGATGACCTCGTCGCCTTCGCCGTTGCGGTAGAACCCGGCGGGCGCCTCCGTCGGCTTGGCCAGCCACACCTCGATGTCGCCGTTCCACATGACCAGGCTCCGCCCCGACAGCGGGTCGCCGCCCGGCGGAACGTCGTTCAGGCTCGCGAGCCGGTGGACGTAGGTGTCGGGCGTCCACTCCTCGCGCGCGAGCGGCCGGAAGCCGCCTACGACGGCGATCCGGCATGGCGAGTGACGGTGGTAGAGGATCGACTCGTTGCCCGAGAAGCCCTCGTAGCCCATGACCTCCTCGACGAGCAGGCGGCCGTTCTCGCGGAACTGGACGTGCCGCTTGGCCGGCACCTCGCCGCGCGCGACGTAGCGCATCAGAGGTTCCCTCGCCGCTCCTGGGCGCGCTCGATGGCCTCGAACAGGGCCTTGAAGTTCCCCTCGCCGAAGCCGCGCGCGCCGTGGCGCTCGATGATCTCGAAGAAGATCGTGGGCCGGTCGCCAAGCGGGGCGGTGAAGATCTGGAGCAGGTAGCCCTCGTCGTCGCGGTCGACGAGGATGCCCAGGCGGCGCAGGTCCTCGAGCGACTCGCCGATGCCGCCGACGCGCTCGGGCACGTCGTCGTAGTAGCTCTCGGGCGTGCGCAGGAAGCGGATCCCGCGGCGAGTGAGCTCGTCGACGGCGCCGACGATGTCGGTCGTGGTCAGGGCGATGTGCTGCGCCCCCGGCCCCTCGTAGAAGTCGAGGTACTCGTCGATCTGCGACTTGCGGCGGCCCTCGGCGGGCTCGTTGATGGGGAACTTGACACGACCGTCGCCGTTGGTCACCACCTTCGACATGAGCGCCGAGTACTCGGTCGAGATCGCCTCGTCGGTGAAGTGGATCATCTCCGTCATCCCGAACACGCGCTCGTAGTATGAGACCCACTCGTTCATCCTCCCGAGCTCGACGTTGCCGACGATGTGATCGATCCCGACGAGGAGATCCGCAGTGCTCGCGGCCACATGCGCGGCGCTGGCCGCCGCCTCGACGGCCTCGAATCCTGGAAGAAACGGCCCGGCGTACTCGGACCGGTCGACGAAGCGGTGGATCGTGTCGCCGTAGGCGGCGATGTCGGCGATGCGCACGCGCCCGTGCCCATCGGCGATCTCCTGCGGCTCGGCGAGGCCGGTGGCGCCGCGGGCGGTCGCCTCGCGGTAGGCGTCGTCCACGTCGGGTACGGCCAGGGCGATGACCTTGACCCCGTCGCCGTGCTTGGCCTGCTCCTGCGCGACCTCGCTGTCCGAGCGCAGGGCTCCGGTGAGCACGAGCCTGATCTCGCCCTGCGCGAGGACGTGGGAGACGCGGTCGCGGACCCCGGTCTCGAGCCCCCGATAGGCAACCTCCGTGAACGAGAAGGCGCGCTGGAAGAAGAAGCTCGCCTGGGCGGCGTTCCCGACCCAGAGCTCGATGTGGTCGATTCCGTCGAGCGGCATGAAATCGCGCTCGGGGGCCACGAGGTCCGTCGCCTGGGTGGTTGAAATCGCGGGCGTTTCGAGATCCTTCGCGTGCGTGGTTGACATCTGTTCTCCTAAAACCTCGGTGCTTGGCTCGTGTACTGCCATCAGGCGACGGCCCGCGCCGCGCCGCGGAGCGAGGCGATGAGCTCGTCGGTGCAATCGGTGAAGAACCCGCCGATCACCTCCGCCACCTCGGCGACCGACTCGGCGCGGTACAGCAGCGGCTGGTAGGCGGTGATGTCGTAGTCGGCGGTCCCCATCGCCACCACGTCGAGGGCTCTGTGGTCCATGGCCCGGAACTCCTCGATCTCGCCGTAGCTCGAGAGGATGCCCGCCCCATAGGCGCGCAGCTCGCCCTCCTCCATCACCACGCCGAACTCGAGCGAGAACCAGAACACCCGTGAGAGGAAGCGCAGGCTTTCGGGATCGCGCAGGCGGCGCGCGGCCATCCCGGCCAGGCGGTGGAGCTCCGCGAAGGTGTCCGTGGCCACCAGGTGGCCGTGCCCGATGACCTCATGGATGATGTCGGGCTCGGGTGTGTAGAGGGGGACGGCGGGGTGACGGAGGTACTGGGTCGAGTAGAAGGCGCGCTCGGACAGGCTCCCGTAGAACTGCTCGAGCGGCACGAGTCCCGCGGCTGGGAGGTAATGCCAGCCCGAGAGCGGCTGTAGCCGCGCGCTGATCTCGTCGAGTCCGGGGACGTGGTCGGCGGGCAGGGCCAAGCGCTGCTTGGCCTCACGGTACTCGCGCACGGCGTAGCGCTCGTGCTTGGGGGCGAGCTCGCGGCACACGGTTCGCCACACCTCGTGCTCCTCCGCGGTGTATTCCACTCGCGGGGCGGGCTGGCCCGGTTCCCACGCGAGCGCGGCCGCGGCAATTTCGTTGCGGCGTCGACGGTAGTCGCGGTCGTTCGCACCCGGATGGTCGTGCGCGAGATGGACGGTGACCTCGCCGGCGTTATCGGTCGTGACTGGCGAGTAGAGCTGAGCCTCTTCGTACATATCTCGATCACAAGTGGAGCACTTCGTGCCAAACACTGCAAGTCTGATCAGCTAGAGGCGGCAGATTGACCAAATCTGCCAGTAATGTCCGTAGAATGCCGAGCAATATGACTATTGATCTGCTTGATGCCCGCTTGATCGCCACCCTGCGCGAGTACCCGCGCGTCGGTCTCCTCGAGGTGGCCCGCCGTCTCGGGGTCGCGCGGGGAACGGCCCAGGCGCGCCTGGCCAAGCTCGAGGCGAGCGGGGTGATCACCGGCCACGGACCCGAGGTCGACACGGTGGCGCTCGGATACCCGATCAGCGCCTTCGTCGAGGTCGAGCTCGCGCAGGGCCGCCTGGCCGAGGCCGTGGCCGTGATCGAGGCGGTGCCGGAGGTCCTCGAGGTCGACGCCGTCAGTGGTCCCCACGATCTCATCTGCCGGATCGTGGCGCGCGACACCGGGCACCTCGGGGAGCTCATCAACGAGCTGCTGGCGACGCCGGCGATCCGGCGCTGCACGAGCTACATCGTGCTCTCGCGCCACGTCCCGCCGCGCACGGCGCCGCTCGTGGCCGCGGCGGGCGAGCGTGGGCGCGGCCCGACGGCTCTGGGCGCTTGAGTGCGGGCGCGGGCCGGCGGCCCCGGGGCGCTTGACTGCGGCCGCGAGTGTGCTGCACTAATGGCTGTGAGTTCCCTACTGACGACGCCGGCTCCTTCCTCGGGGCCCTCGGTCCTCGAGTCGTTTCACCCGGCGGTGCGGGTGTGGTTCGAGCGGAGGTTTCCTGATGGGCCCACCGAGGCGCAAGATGGAGGGTGGCCGGCGATCGTCGCCCGCCGCCACACGCTCATCTGCGCCCCCACTGGGTCGGGCAAGACGCTCGCCGGATTCCTCGCTGCCATCGACGCCCTCTACCACGCCCACGCGGCGGGTGAGTCGATCGTGGGCAGCACCCAGGTCGTCTACCTGAGCCCGCTCAAGGCGCTCGCGGTCGACGTCCACGCCAACCTCGAGCAGCCTCTGGCCGAGATCGCCGACGTCGCCCGGGAGCTCGGTCTGGAGCCGGCGCCGATCACCGTGGCCGTCCGCACGGGCGACTCGACCTCGTCCGAGCGCCAGATGATGCTCCGGCGCCCGCCGAACCTGCTCGTCACCACCCCGGAGTCCTTGTACCTGTACCTGACCGCCGAGCGCTCACGGGCGACCCTGGCTACGGTCGAGACGGTCATCGTCGACGAGATTCACGCGCTCGCGCGCGACAAGCGCGGTTCGCACCTCGCCCTCTCGCTCGAGCGCCTCCACGCCGTGACCGAGCGTCCGCCGATCCGCATCGGGCTCTCGGCCACGGTCGAGCCCGTCGAGACGGCGGCCGGCCTGCTCGTCGGAGCAGGCGAGCCGGTCCCCGCCATCGTCGACGCCGGCCACCGGCGCCGGCTCGACCTGTCGCTCGAGCTGCCCGACGCCGAGCTCGAGGCCGCCATCTCCGGCGACCAGTTCGACGAGGTTCTCGACCAGATCGCCGCGCACGTGGCCGAGCACCGGACCACGCTGGTCTTCGTCAACACGCGCAAGCTGTCCGAACGGGTCGCCCACCAGCTGGGCGAGCGGTTGGGCGACGACAAAGTCTCAGCCCATCACGGATCGCTCTCCCGCGAGCGCCGCCAGCGGGTCGAGGAGCGGCTGCGGGCCGGAGAGCTGCGGGCGCTGGTGGCGACGGCCTCGCTCGAGCTCGGCATCGACGTGGGCCCGGTCGAGCTCGTGTGTCAGATCGGCTCGCCGCACAGCATCGCCACCTTCCTCCAGCGCGTGGGACGGGCCAACCACCACCGCACCGGCGTGCCCCGGGGGATCATGTACCCGAGCACCCGGGACGACCTCGTCGAGTGCGCGGCGCTGCTGGCCGCGGTCAAGCGCGGGCGCCTCGACGCCCTGCATCCGCCCGAGCAGCCCCTGGACATCCTCGCCCAGCAGCTGGTGGCCGAGACGGCGGCCCGGGACGAGGAGGGCGTGACCGAGGAGGAGCTCTACGCGCTCGTGCGCCGAGCCTGGCCGTACCGGAACCTGACCCGGGAGGAGTTCGACGAGGTGGTCGAGCTCGTCTCGGTCGGGATCGAGACCGGTCGGGGCCGGCGCATGGCCTACCTCCATCGCGACCGGGTGAACGGGCGCGTGCGCGCTCGCCGGGGCGCGCGGCTGGCGAGCCTGACCTCGGGCGGAGCGATTCCCGAGACCGGCGACTATCGCGTGCTGATGGAGCCGGGCGACGTCTTCGTCGGCACCGTGAACGAGGACTTCGCGATTGAATCCATGCAGGGCGACGTCTTCCTCCTCGGCACCCATCCGTGGCAGGTCGCGCAGGTCACCAACGGCGTCATGCGGGTGCGAGACGCGACGGGCCGGCACCCGACCGTCCCGTTCTGGTTGGGCGAGGCGCCCGGCCGCACCGACGAGCTCTCCGACGAGGTGTCCCTCCTCCGCGGCGCGGTGGCGGAACGGCTCGACGCCGGCGGGCGAGAGGTCGCGATCACTTACATCGAGCGGCAGTCTGGGATTGACGGCGCGGCTGCCGCCTTGGTCGTCGACTATCTCCGGGCCGGGCGAGCCGCGCTCGGCGGCGTCCTCCCCACCCACGACGACATCGTCTTCGAGCGCTTCTTCGATGAGACCGGCGGCATGCAGCTCATCGTGCACGCCCCGCTCGGGGCTCGGATCAACCGCGCGCTCGGACTCGGGCTGCGCAAGAAGTTCTGCCTGAACTTCGATTTCGAGCTCCAGGCGGCGGCCAGCAATGACGCGGTGCTCCTGTCCCTCGGTCCCCAGCACTCCTTCCCGCTCGAGGACGTGCCCGCGTTTCTGCGCTCGCACAACGTCCAGGACGCGGTCTCCCAGGCCGTCCTGCGCAGCCCGATGTTCACCGCGCGCTGGCGCTGGAACCTCAACCGCTCGCTCGCGGTCCTGCGCCGCAAGGGCGGTCGCGTAAACCCGTTCAACATCCAGCGCATGGAGGCCAACGACCTCATGGCCGCCGTCTTCCCGTCGCTGGCCGCGTGCCAGGACAACGCCCCGGCCGGCCCGGTCGAGATCCCCGATCACCTGCTCGTGCGCGAGACGCTCGGCGACTGCCTGAACGAGGCCATGGACATCGAGGGCCTGCGGGCGCTGCTGCGCCGCTTCGAGCAGGGAACGGTGCGCCTCCACTTCCTCGACACGGTCGAGCCGAGCGTGCTCGCCCACGAGATCCTGAACGGAGCCCCCTTCACTTACCTCGACGAGGACACCGAGATCGGCGAGCGCCGTTCGCGCGCGGTGCCGCTGCGCCGGGGTCTGCCCGTCGAGCCGCGCGAGCTCGGTCGCCTCGACCCCGACGCGATCGCACGCGTGCGGTCCGAGGCCGCCCCCGAGGTGCGCGATCCCGACGAGCTCCACGACGTGCTCCTCTCGCTCGTCGCCGCCCGCCCCCGCCCCGACTGGGTCGAGCCTTTCGAGGCGCTGGCCGCGACCGGACGAGCCTTCGAAGTCCGTGCTCCCGCGCTCGGCGACGCGCTGTGGGGGGTGACCGAGCGCCGCGATGAGCTCGAGACCCTGTTCCCCGGCGCCTGGTTCGTGCCCGATCACTCGCTACCGCCGAACTCGGGCCGCCCGCGCGAGCCGGTCGACGCCGACGACGCCGCCGCGCACGTCGTCCAGGGCCATCTCGAGATCTCCGGTCCGGTGACCGCGGACGAGCTCAGCGCCGCCACCGGGCTGGAACGCTCCACGGCGATGATCGCCCTCGAGGTCCTCCGCGCGCGCGGGTTCGCCGTGGCGGGCCGCTTCGAGAGCGATCGTGGCGAGCAGTGGTGCGCCCGGCGCCTCCTCGCGCGCATCCACGGCTACACCCGCGAGCGCCGCCGCGCTGCCATCCGGCCCATCACCCAGGAGGAGTGGGAGGCCTTTCTCCAGTCGTGGTCGCACGTCGCGCCCGGAACGCAGCGTCACGGCCGGGCCGGCCTGGCCGAGGTCATCGAGCAACTCCAGGGCTTCGAATGGCCGGCCGGCGAGTGGGAGCGGATTTTCGCCGAGCGGATCCTGTCCTATCGCCCCGAGTGGCTCGACGATCTGTGCCTGTCGGGCGAGGTGGTTTGGGGCCGCCTCTCGGTCCTCGATCCGGTTCGGGATGGCGACCCGGTTCGGGACGGCGATCCGGTCCGGGACGGCGACCCGCCCGGGACGGAGGAGACCGTCGCCGGCGCCAAGAGCCCGTCGCGGCGGACTCCGATCACCTTCATGCTGCGCCAGGACCTCCCCTGGCTCCTCCAGGCCCACCGCGGCGCCACCGCGCCCGCCGAGCCGACCGCCGGCTCCGGGCGAGAGGTGCTCGACGCGCTGCGCGGAAACGGCGCCCTCTTCCACGGTGACCTGCAGACGGTCACGGGTCGCCTTCCCACCGACGTCGAGCAAGGCGTTTGGGACGGCGTCGCCCGCGGGCTCCTCACCGCCGACGGCTGGGGCGCCGTCCGCTCTCTGCTGAACACGAGTTCCCGGCGCGCCCGCCATCAGCGAGCGCGTCCGCGACGGGGCGGGCACGGCCGCCGGGGCACCTGGGGCCACGGAGCAGAGGGGCGGTGGACGCTACTTCCCCCCGCCCGCCCCATCGACGAGATCGAGGAGCTGGCCGAGGCCGTCGCCTGGCAGCTCTTGCTGCGCTGGGGCGTCGTCTGCCGCGACGTGTACCTCAAGGAACGCCTCGCCACTCCGTGGCGCGAGATTCTCTGGGCCCTGCGCCGACTTGAGGCCCGCGGCCTGATCCGAGGCGGCTACTTCGTCACCGGCATCACCGGCGAGCAGTTCGCCGAGGAGACGACGATCCCGTTGCTCCGTCCCCGCCGAGGCGCGAGAGTAGCGGCGCAGCCAGTGGCCTAGACGCCGGATAATGTCCTCGTGGGCATCCGGAACGCGCGTATCGGGGTGCTCCTCGCCCAACTGATGGCTTTGCCTGACACACGCCGGCGCCTGGCCACGGCCTCCCTGCTTGCGCTCCTTGCGATCCTTCTCATCGCTCCCCCTGCGCGTGCCGCCGCGACACAGGACCTCAGCGGCGAATGGCTCAATTCCGCCTATACGTTCGCCGCTTATAAGCTGCAGATGAGCGCCGATCGGAAGACGCTTTCCGTCACCTGGGTCTCGAAGATCGGCAACATCGACGAGGGCCTGGCGGGCGGATTCACCGGAAGGCTGAACGCATCCGGGACGGCGTTCGCCGGTTCGATGCACATCGACGCCGGGAGCCTCAGGGTCAATGGCACCATGATCGTCGCGATCAGCTCGCAGCGAGCGTTCGGCTATCCGCTGCTGACCGTGAGCTACCAGCAGGACAACGGCGTCGGGGGCAGCTTGACCCTGGAGACGTGGCTTCGACCACCGAGGGTCTCGCCGGGCCTGAGCCAGCCGGCGACATTTGTGTTCGCCTGCCCCGGCCCCCAACGCTGCCAAGCACGGGCTGACGCTCAGGCGCTTGGCTCGGGCGCGGGCGGAAAGGTCGGCACCGTGCGCTTCACCATTAACCCGCGCGCCAGCCGGGCGATCAGGCTCCCGCTCGACAAGACCGGTCGGGCCCTGCTCGCGCAGCGTGGTTCGCTCCGCGTGCGCGTGCTGGTGAGCACGCTCACGCAGTCCTTGAAACTCCCCTCGATGACCGCGCTGGGCCCGGTCACCTTCCGCAAGTGA
>JAXDGF010000105.1:0-21924 GCA_034665165.1 Solirubrobacteraceae bacterium
GACCGACGAGGTCGTCGAGCTCGCGCGCGAAAAAGGGACGGCGGTTGTCGTCTCGCCGCTCGACACCTACGTCTCCGGACGCATGATCACCCTCGCGGCTCCGTGCAGCGCCTTCATGGAGTCAGACGCGCTGACGATCAGCCCCGGCTATCTCCTCGTCGACGTCTCCGAGCAGATCAAGGAGATCCACTACGGCGGCGCCGTCGTGGTGGACGCCGAGCGCCGGCCCGTGGGGCTCGTGACGCGCTCGGACCTCGTCGAGCCGGCGCGGCGGCGGGTCATCCTCGTCGACCACGCCGAGGAGGCGCAGAGCGTGACCGGGATCGAGCAGGCCGAGATCGTCGAGATCGTCGATCACCACCACATCGGCTCGATCGAGACCCGGGTGCCGGTCAAGGCGACCTTCGATCCCGTGGGCTCGACGGCAACCCTGGTCATCGAGCGCTTCCGTCAGAACGGGATGGAGCCGAGCCGGCCCGCCGCAATGATGCTCCTGGGCGCAGTCCTCTCCGACACGGTGATCCTGAACTCGCCCACCACCACCGAGCGCGACCACGCCGCCATCGAGTACCTCGAGCGCGTCCTCGCCGTCGACGCCGTCGAGTTCGGGCGCCAGATGTTCGAGGCCACCGCCGACGTGTCGGAGGTGAGCGCGGAGGAGATCATCTCCCGCGACGCCAAGGAGTACCAGGTCCGCGGCGACCACGTGATCTGCATCGCCCAGATCGAGGTCGTGGGGAAGGATCTCCTCGCACGCTCGCACGAGCTGCTCGAGACCATGCGCCACCGCCAAGCCGACCGGGGCTATCTCCTCTACGCGCTGATGATCACCGACATCCTGACCAAGGGCACAGAGCTGCTCGTGGCCGGCGACGTCGCCGCCGTAGCGAGGGCGTTCGGGGCGCTAAGCACCGACAGCACGATCGAGCTGCCCGGAGTGATGAGCCGCAAGAAGGAGGTGGCGCCGAAGCTTATGGCGTCCCTGTAAGGCTCGCGGGGCTGGCCGCCATCTTGACGCAGCTCCCTAGGGCCTCGAGCCGCCGCACGAGGGCCTTGAGCTCGGGCAGGTTGCTATCGACCATGTTCGTCAGCTGGCGATCTGTCTCGCTCACCTCGGAGCAGGGCAGCGCTTCGAAGTTGGTTTCTGTTGAGTCGCAGCCGACGCGTTTCGCGAGTACGTCGAAGCACTCGGCGCCGGGCGCGGGCGCCAGGAGGCTCGCCACCGAGTCGCCGGCGCTCGAGTCGCCGTGATGCCCGTGCGTGAGCGCGAGCGCGATCACTACGCCGGTAAAGAGGGCGGCCGCGATTCGGAAGGCCCTCCAGTGGGGCGGACGCGGGCGGCGCGTCCGGTCGCGGTCGCCTTCGGGAATCCTCCGTCTCAGGATGCGCAAGAACGCCTCGCCGTCTCGTTCGCCGACGGTCAACGTCCAAGCTTCGCCGCCGATGCCGAGGGTCACGCGCCGCTGGGCGGGAGAGTTCTCGCCGCCTGCGCGATAGACGCTCGAGTACTCGGCAACCTCGCCATAGAAAGCCTCCCACTCGACTGAAGCTGCGACGCGCCAGCGAGCGGTCTTAAGGACGACAAGGCGGCGATCCGTCACGAGAACAACTCGGCGCAGCCCCCTCAACGATGCGAAGAACGGCTCGCCCCCGAGCTGCTTGGGCGCGGAGACCAGCAAGCAGGCCAGCAGCTTGCGGTCCGGGATCGCGAGCGCTTGCACGGCCTTCGGCGGCGCCTCGGTCGCTCTCCCGAGCTTGCGCACGCGGCGCGTCAGCGTGCGCAGGAGCCGTCGCGTCACGCGGCTCGCGCGATCGGGGGCGGCCGAGTCGAGGCACTCGACTGTCCGGAGGGCGGCCGCGCAGGCGCGCTCCCAGTCGCGAGGGCGAACCCCGAGCTCGAGCGGTCCCGTGTCGACGATCGCATCCGCTATCGCCTCCAGCAGTTCGCGCACCTCGACGGGCACGGGCGCTCCGGGCGTGAGAGACGCTCGCGCGAGGTCCAGCCTGCCGGCGACAGCTCTCGGGTCACGTAGGTTGATCACACCCCGGAGTCTCGCGCGGCGGCGGCCGCTACGGACATCACCAAGGTGTTGCGCCTCACACCGTAAGGCGCGCCGCGAAAGCGGCCGCTAAGCGCGCGAAGGACTCAGCGGTGCGGGCTCAGGGTCCCCCCCGACGCTGCGCGCCGGGGCCTCGCCCCAGAGTTGCTCGAGCCGGTAGTACTCGCGCGTATCGGGAGTGAAGACGTGAACGAGGACGTCGAGGTAGTCCATCAGCACCCAGTGGGCCTCGGGTAGGCCCTCGACCCTGCGGGGCAGGATCCCGTGCTCGTTCTTCATGCCGGCATGGATGGCGTCGTGAATCGCCTTGACCTGGCGATCGGTGCGACCCGAGCAGATCACAAAGTAGTCGGTGTAGCCGATCACCCCCCGGAGGTCGAGCTCGACGATGTCGAGAGCCTTGCGGTCCTCGGCGTAGGAGGCGACGGCACCGGCGATGTCTTCAGGCGTCGTAGTCAGTGGTACATCCCTTTCGCTTCGATATAGGCCGCCGCCGCGTCGGGAACGAGGTAGCGGATCGGTTGGCCGGCCTTCACGCGCCGCCGGATCATGGTCGAGGAGACCCCGATCCAGGGCATCGAGAAGAACCGAGCACGCGCGCCGCCTGGCAGCTCGCTGAGACCTGCCTCGGCCCGCGCCCGGGGCGTGCCCCGCCGGTTGGCCACCGCCGGGGTGGCCAGCGCGACCACCGCCTCGGGTTCCCGCCAGCGAGGCAAATCCGCCGCGACATCCCCTCCGAGGATCAGGAACAGCTCGTTATCTGGCTCTTTCGCGTGCAGCTCCTGAAGCGTATCGACCGTGTACGACGGCCCCGGTTTCGAGGTCTCGAGGTCGGAGACGGCGAAGCGCTCGTCGCCCGCCACGGCCAGGCGGCAGAGCTCGAGCCGGTGCTGAGGACCGGGATCGTCCTCGAGCGGCTTGTGGGGCGGGGTGAACACCGGGATGAGCATGACGCGATCGAGACCGAGCTGAACGTACGCCTCCTGCGCGCACACGAGGTGACCGAGATGTGGCGGGTTGAAGGTGCCGCCGAAGACGCCGATGCGCACGGGAGCGGCTAAGGGCGAATCTGGCCCGAGCCCTCGACCAGGTACTTGAAGCTGCACAGTTCGCGCATGCCGATCGGACCCCGGGCGTGCAGCTTCTGGGTGGAGTTACCGATTTCGGCACCCATCCCGTATTCACCGCCGTCGGTGAAGCGGGTCGAGGCGTTGACGTAGACGCAGGCGGCGTCGACGCCGCGCTGGAAGGCGCGCGCCGACTCGGTGTCGCGGGTCACGATCGCCTCGGAATGGCCGGAGCCGTGGAGATTGATGTGGTCGATCGCCTCCTGGACGGAGTCGACGACGCCAACGGCAAGCTCGAGGGCGAGGAACTCGGTGTCCCAGTCGGCCTCGGTCGCCGCGCCGACCGGGGCGGCCGGGCCGGCGGCGGCCCGTGCTCGCGCGTCGCCGCGCAGGACGACGCCGGCGTCGGCGAGCGCGGCCAGGGCGCGGGGCAGGAACTCTCCCGCCACGCCCGAGTGGACGAGGAGCTTCTCGGCGGAGTTGCACACGCTCGGCTTCTGGACCTTGGCGTTGAAGATGATCGCCTCGGCCGCGTCGAGGTCGGCACCGGCATCGACGTAGACGTGGCAATTTCCCGAGGCGGCGTAGATCACGGGGACGGTGGCGACGCCCTTGAGTGCGGCCTTGAGCCGCTCGCCGCCGCGGGGGATGATGAGATCGACCACGCCGGCCTGGGTCGCGAGCTCGGCGAGCTCCTCGGTGCCGCCGCCCGCGACGAGCGCCATCGCTCCCGCCGGCAGCCCGGCCGACTCGGCGGCCTCGATGGCAATCCCGGCGAGCGCCGCATTCGACTCGGCCGCCATGCTCGATCCGCGCAGCACGACCGCGTTCCCGGACTTCAGACACAGGGCCGCGGCGTCGATCGTGACGTTGGGCCGGGCCTCGTAAACGACCGCGATCACGCCGAGCGGCACCCGGACCTTGCGGAGGTCGAGCCCGTTGGCCAGGCGCGATCCTTCGATGACCTCGCCCACAGGATCGGGCAGCGCCACGATGTCCCGCACCTGAGCCGCGATCGCCGCCACCCGGCCGGCGTCGAGCGCGAGCCGGTCGAGGAGATGGGGCGCGACGCCGGCCGCCTCCGCGCCTTCGAGGTCGTGCGCGTTGGCCTCGAGGATGTCAGCCGTGCGCGCAACCAGCGCGGCGGCGATGGCCTCGAGGGCCGCGTTCTTCACGCCGGAGTCGACGGTAGCCAGCACGCGCGCCGCGCGCTTGGCGGCGGCGCAGGTATCGGCGACTGAGAGAGCGGTCGTTGCCATCGTCACATCATTCAAGCACGAAGTAATCGCGGTGGACGGCCTCGGCGCTCGCTCGCGGAAGGAGCTCGCGCACGGCCGAGGATTTCAGGCCGCGGACGGTGCGCAGCTCTCCGGCCGAGTAGTTGGAGATGCCCTTGCCCACGGGCTGTCCGTCGTAGGCAACGTCGACCGCGTCTCCCGCGTCGAACTCCCCCGTAACCTCGATTACGCCTACGGGCAGCAAGCTCGTCCCCCCCTCGCGCAGCGCGCGCGCCGCCCCCGCGTCGACAAGGACGCGCCCGCGCGCGGGCTTGGCGTACTTGAGCCACAGCTTGAAGCTCGAGTACCGGCCCTCACGAGCGGCGAAGCACGTCCCGACCGGCTCGCCCGCGGCGGCGGCCGCGATCATGCCCGGGATGAGCCCGCTCGAGACGACGGCGGGGATGCCGGCCGCGGTCGCCATCTCGGCGGCGACGACCTTCGAGCGCATGCCGCCCGAGCCGAGGGGCGAGGTGTTGTGCCCGATCTCGAGCCCGGCGAGGGTCTCGAAGTCGTCAACCGCGGGCACGAGCTCGGCCTCGGGGTGGGCGTGCGGGTCGGCCGTGAACACGCCGGCGGCGTCGGTGAGCATGAGCAGGAGGTCGGCGCCGAGCAGGATGGCCACCTGGGCGGCGAGAAAGTCGTTGTTGCCGAACGAGATCTCATCCGTGGTCGTGGTGTCGTTCTCGTTGATGACGGGCACGACGCGCCATTCGAGGAGCTTGCGCAGCGTGCCGCGCGCGTTCAGGTAGTGCGTCCGGGCGCTCATGTCGAAGAAGGTGAGGAGGACCTGCGCCGTCGGGACCCCGCGCGCGTGCAGGAGCTCGTCGTAGACCTGGTAGAGCTTGCCCTGGCCGACCGCGCTCGCAGCCTGGAGCTCGCTCATCGCCCGCGGTCTCAGCGCCAGCGACATCACCCCCATCCCGCGCGCGATGGCGCCGCTCGTGACGATCACGATCTCGCGTCCCTCCCCGTGGAGGGAGGCCACCTCGTCGCAGATCCGCCCGAGGACATCGGCGCGCACCTCGCCGCGCTCGTCGGCGACGATGCTCGATCCGAGCTTGATGACCAGGCAATTCATCGCGCGACAAGCTTAGGGCCCCGCACCGCGGGGATCCCCGGCTGATTCCGTGGCGGTTCAGCAGCGCCGGTATCGGCGCGTGAAGTAAATGAGCTCGAGGTGACGCCCCACCTTGATGCGCTCGAGGAAGGTGACGCTGCGTTTCCGGGCCGACCCGAGGGTGAGAGTGACCGTTATCTTGCGCCGCCCCCGGGCCCTGTAGGTCACCGTACCTCCACCCCCGACGCGCACGGAAACTGACACAAGGCGCTCGCGCCGGGCCACGGCGAGGCGGACGCGCACGCGCTCGGAGGTGACGCACCGCGTGACCGCCTCGACCTGGCCACTGCACCATGGGTTCGCGGGAACGCCCGTACATGGATTCGGCATCGTCGCGAGGTTCGCCGGCAGCGGGTGCATGACGACCTCAGTGCGGCGGGGGTAGCTGTCGGTGGGCAGGCAGGGAACAGACATTCCCGCCAGGAAGGCGATCTCCGAATCACAGCCGGACTCGTCCAGGAAGAGGAGGTTGAGGTTCGGCAGCAGGGACGTGTCACCGCAGCTCGAGTTCGCGCTCTGGAGCGCGGCCGCATCCCCGGTGAGCGGACCGCCATCCATGGTGTTACCGCTGTAGCAGTTCGTCGGCTCACTACCGTTCAGGTTGACTTGGTCGAAGGCGCCGTTGGTGGGATTACCGAAGAATCCGTCGTGGACGTACTTGTTGTTGATGACGGCGTTGCCGTACTCGTCGTAGACACAGCTCGTGGAACCGAAGAGGAGGTTTCCCATCGTGCCGCCCGTGCACGGCGGTCCGTTGTCCGGGTAGGGTAAGAGAATCGTTCCCCACGCGCCGTTGTTCGCGAAGGTGTTGTTCATGACGGTGTCGTTCCGGGCGCCGGTAAGCGACATCCCGGTACCGACCGGTCCCGCCGCCGCCTCCCCCGCCGTGGGCACGTTGGGGTTGTTGTTGTCGTGCACGTAGTTGTCCATGAAGACCCAGCACGAGTGGGTGTGGGTGATGGGGCTGGTCCCGCCGTTCGGGCAGGCGCCGTCCTGCGGCGGCGGGTTGTCTCCGTTCTGGCTGTTGGTGTCGAAGCCGTCCTCGTTGTTGTCGAACTCGGAGTTCTGCACGACGATGCTCCCGCCCGAGTTCGAGCCCGAATAGCCAAGCGCGCTGAACTCGGCGTGGGCGTCGTTGATCGTCTGATCGCAGAGCTGCGAGCAGGCGCCGATGTAGTAGGCGGAGTCGTTCATGTTGCTCGCGTAGGTGTGATCCCACGTCCCCCCGCTCCAGTTGCTCGAGAAGATCCCGTACTCGGCCGCCGTGGCCTCCGCCTGCGCCGGCGGCAGCGAGCTGTCGTAGAACGTGCTCGTGGCGGTGAGGTAGGAACCGAGGAAGCCATATCCGCCCACGGTCGCGCTGTCGTAACCGCCGTTCCACCAGAACTCGTTGCCGGTGATGTAGGCCGAGCCCACGCCGCCGGCGTTACCGCTGTTCCCGCCGGGGCCCGTGAGGAAGTTGCACGCCGTCATATTCTCGACCGCCACATTGGCGGCCTCGTACACCATCACGCCGTTGATTCCCGCCGTCCCGTCCGTGGTCGAGTCGCCGAAGTTCTGGTCGGCCGGCGCGCTGCTGCAGCTCGGCGAGCCCGGCTTCGTGCCGTCGACCACGACGGTTCCGCGGTTCATCCCGCGCAACGTCAGGTTCGGCGTCCGGATGAGCACGGCGGCGGGGTAGGTCTCCCCCGACCCGGTCACCGCTCGGGTGGCGGTGGTCTTGTAGTCCCCGGGCGCCACCAGGATCCAGTCGCGCGGCGAGGCGGCGTCGACGGCGGCCTGGATCGTCGCGTACTGGCCGGGAATGCGGCGATACGTCCCGACCCTGAGCACCTGCGCGCCGGCTGCTGATGCCGAGATCAGGAAGGCGAGCCCGACCACGCTCGCGACCGCGCTACGACGCAACACCGCGCGATCGTACACGCGGTCGCGTGTCGTCCGCGACGGCGGCGCGGTCGCGCGGTCGGGCCGCGGGGCGGCGGGGCGGCGGCGCGGGGCCGTGGCCAAGACGTGGCTGCTTTTAAGCCGCATATATCGGATTAAAAGCAGCCAGGTCCGGTCCGAGGCCCGTCACGTCCCTCCGGACCCCGCAAAAATCGCGCGGCGCGCGGCTGCAACCCTACGCCCCCGGATGCAGGTCGAACTCAACCCCCGCGATCTCGACGTCGTCGCCCGCCTCGAATCCCTGCGCCTCAAGCGCGCGGATCACCCCGATTCCGCGCAGGCGCTGCTCGAGATGGGCGAGGGCCTCCTCGTTCTCGAGGTCGTAGCGCGCGAGCAGGCGCTCGACGCCCGGGCCGGTCACGCGGTAGTGGCGATCCTCAGTGCGCTCGACGCGGAAGTTCCTGCCCGTGGCGGGACGGAAGACGCGGTGCTCGGCCAGCTCCTCGAGCGCCGGCGCCGCCTCCGCGGGGGTCGGAAGGACCGGGACCCGCCGCAGGAGCTCGCGCCCGAGCTCCTCGAGCCCGGCTCCGCTCACCGACGAGGTCACGAGCACAGGCACCTCGGCCCCGAGCCCGTCTAGCCCCCCCTCGGCCGCCGCCCCGAGCCGCTCCCGCCACTGCTCGGCCGCCGCGGCCGCCACCTCGGGGCCGACGAGGTCCGCCTTCGAGAGCGCGAGCATCCGGGGGAGCGCGGCGAGGCGGGGGTCGTGGAGGGCGAGCTCGCGCTCGACGGTGGCGTAGTTCTCGACCGGGTCCGACCCGTCGAGGGGCGCGGCGTCGAGGACGTGGACGAGCAGGCGCGTGCGCTCGACGTGGGCGAGGAACTCGTGTCCGAGCCCCGCTCCGTCGCTGGCTCCCTCGATCAGCCCAGGGATGTCGGCGATCACGAGCTGGCGATCCTCGCCCTCGAGCGTCCCCAGCACCGGTTCGAGCGTGGTGAACGGGTACCCGGCCACCTTGGGCGTCGCGCGGGTCAGCCGCGCCAGGAGCGAGGACTTGCCCGCGTTGGGCAGGCCCACGAGACCGACGTCGGCGAGTAGCTTCAGCCTCAGGGCGACCCAGAACTCCTCGCCGGGAAGCCCGCGCTCGGCGAAGCGTGGGGTCTGGCGGGTGGCGGTGGCAAAGCGCTTGTTGCCGCGGCCGCCGCTCCCGCCCCGGGCCACCGTCGCCCGCTGCCCGGGCACGAGCAGGTCGTACCGGGTGCCGTCCTCCTCGCGCACCGCCTCGGTACCCGGCGGCAGACGGACCTCAAGCGTCTCGCCGTCAGCCCCGTGGCGCAGCGACCCCTGCCCGTTCCCGCCGCGCTGGGCCTTGAACTGGGCGCGGCGCCGAAAGGCCTGGAGATCGCGCAGCGAGTCGTCGCACACGAGCACGACGTCTCCCCCGCGCCCCCCGTCCCCGCCGTCGGGGCCGCCGCGGGGGACGTGGGCCTCCCGCCGGAAGCTCAGGGAGCCGCCGCCGCCGGCGCCGGCGAGGAGATGAATGCGCGCGTGATCACTGAGCACGTGATCATCCTGGCAGCTGGACGGGTCCCGCGGCCGCCATAATGCGCGCCAGGATGGCGAGCGGCGGCGACATCGGGAGCGACCCCGTCTTCCTCATCACCGGGGCGTCGAGCGGGATCGGCGCGGCCACGGCCCGGGCGGCGGCGAGGGAAGGGTTCCGGCTCGTCCTCGCGGCGCGGAGCCAGGACCGCATCGACGCGCTCGCCGACGAGCTCGGAGGGCCGGAGCGCGCCCTTGCCGTCCGCTGCGACGTGACCGAGTGGCCTGAGCAGGAAGCGATGGTCGCGGCTGCGCTCGAGCGCTTCGGGCGCCTTGATGTCGCCCTCGCCAATGCCGGCTTCGGGGCCGCGCGCGGCTTCCTGGCCGAGTCGCCCGAGCACTGGCGCGAGATGGTGTTGACCAACGTCTACGGCGCCGCCCTTACCATCCGCGCGACGCTCCCGGCGCTGAAGGACTCGCGTGGCCATCTGCTCCTGACCGGATCGGTGGCCGGGCGCCGGGCGCTCCCCGGTTCGCTCTACTCGGCCACGAAGTGGGCGGTGACGGCGATGGGCGAGTCCGCGCGCCAGGAGCTGAACGGGACCGGCGTGCGCGTGACCCTGATCGAGCCCGGGATGGTCGACACCCCGTTCTTCGACAATCCCGGCGAAGGGCGCCTGCAGGCCGACGACATCGCCCGGGCGATCATGTTCGCGGTCGGGCAACCCCCACACGTCGACGTCAACGAGATCCTCATCAGGCCGACGGCTCAGGACGGCTGATGGGCGGCGATCGCCGCGAGCTCGGGGCGATCTTCGGTGGCGGCGCGGATCGCCGCGTACTCGGGGCGATCTTCGCCGGCGGCGCGCTGGGCTCGGGGATCCGGACCGGCCTCGTCGAGCTTGCGCCGACGCACGCGGGATCCTGGCCGTGGACGACGTTTGCCGTCAACGTCGCCGGCTGCCTGCTCCTCGGCTACTTCGTCACACGGTTCCAGGGGCGGCAGCCGATCAGCGCCTACCGGCTTCCGTTCCTCGGCACGGGCTTTTGCGGCGCGCTCACGACCTTCTCGACCATGCAGGTCGAGCTCCTGCACATGCTCGACCGCGGTGAGCTGCTGCTCGCGGCCGGCTACGCCGCGGGTAGCATCGTCGCCGGCTTCGTTGGGGTCACACTGGGCACCGCTGCCGTCCGCCGCGCCCGCGTGACGTGGTGACGGTGCTCCTGGTCGTGGTAGGCGGCGGCCTCGGGGCCGTCGCCCGCTTCGTGCTCGGCGGCTTCATCGACGACCGGCGAGCGGGTGTGCGCGCGGGCGACTACCCACTCGGCACGCTCGTCGTCAACCTCACCGGCTCCTTCGTCCTCGGCCTCGTGGTTGGCCTGGGCGCGAGCCATCGGGTCCAGCTCATCGTGGGGACCGCGACGCTCGGCTCCTACACGACGTTCTCAACCTGGATGCTCGAGAGTCAGCGCTCCGCGGAGGACGGCGAGCCCGGTCTCGCGTGGCGATCGGTGGCGATCGCGCTCGTCGCCGGGCTCGGCGTCGCCGCGCTCGGCCGCCTCCTCGGACGCGCGCTGTGAGGACCGGACGCCGTCATAGCATTCCGCACGCCGACATCAACCCACAGGAGGTCTGTCGTGAAGGAATGGCTGGAGGACTTCAAGAAGTTCCTGATCCAGGGAAACCTCGTGACGCTGGCGGTCGCGTTCGTCATCGGGGCTGCATTCGCCGCCGTGGTCAAAGCGCTGGTCGCCGACATCATCACCCCGATCATCGCGCTCATCTTCGGCCAGCCCAACTTCGAGGATCTGTCGTTCACGATCAACTCGAGCCACTTCCTCTACGGCGACTTCCTCAACGTCACCTTTGCCTTCATCGCGACGGCCGCGGCGGTGTACTTCTTCGTGGTCAGGCCCTACGACGTCCTGCAGGCGCGTCGCGCCCGCGGGGCCGACCCCGACGTCAAGGCGTGCCCCGAGTGCACGAGCGAGATTCCCTATAAGGCGCGCCGCTGCCCGCAGTGCACGGCGCAGCTCCAGCCGGCGCGGTAGTTACTTCGTCGCGCCTTCGCCGGCGGGCTCGATCGAGATCACGCGGCCGCGCCGGCCCGTCGTGAACTGGACCGTGCCCGCGGCCTTGGCGAAGATGGTGTCGTCCTTGCCGATGCCGGCGCCCGCGCCGGGGCGGAAGCGCGTGCCGCGCTGGCGGACGATGATCTCGCCGCCGGTCACCGTCTGACCGGCGAAGACCTTGACGCCGAGGCGCTGGGCGTTGGAGTCGCGGCCGTTCCGGCTCGAGCCGAGGCCCTTCTTATGAGCCATCTGAGGTCTCCTGAGTTTCCGTCGCGGCCACGGGCGACGCCACGGAATCGGCGCTAGCCGATTCCGCAGAATCGGCGCTAGCCGATTTCGCGATGCCGGTCACGCGCACGCGCGTGAGCTCCTGGCGGTGCCCGGTCCGGCGCTTGTAGCCACGCTTGGGCTTGAACTTGACGATCCGGAGCTTGGGGCCGCGCTCGTGCGCGACGACGGTCGCGTCGACGGATACGCCGGTGAGGTCGTCACCGTCGAGCACGTCCTCGCCGTCGACGTAGAGCAAGGGCGGGAGGGTCACCGAGGCGCCCTCCTCCGCGGGCAGGCGCTCGACGAGTAGGGTCTGGCCCTCCTCGACGCGGTACTGCTTTCCACCTGTCTTGACGATTGCGTACATGGCTATTCGGATGCTGCGGGCGTGGTTTCGGCCCGGGCACCGGAACGGCGCCGTCCGCCTCTGCGGCCACGGCGCCGAGGCTTCGATTCTACGCCATCGTCGCCGCTACCGCTCTCGGGCGGCCCACCGTCGGCGTCCGTCGCGGCCTCGATCTCGCCCACAAGGGAGGCGGCCGCCGCCGTGCGCCCGACCTCGTCGATGCGCACGAGCCGTTTGGTTCCCACGAAGCGCCCGCCGCCCTTGACCGAGATGATGTAGCCGTCGACCTTGGCCACGGCATCGCCCAGGCTGTACATGTGGGGCTCAACGATCTCGACGTGAACCTCTTCGCCCTCGCGGAAGGGAAGCGCGCGCTCGAGCACCTGCTCGCGGTCGCCTTCGAGGAGGACGGCGAAGTGATCGAGCGGCAGCCCCTCGGAGCCCTCGAAGTGGAACCACTTTCCCGTCGCCTCCTCGATGGCACGGAGGACACGGGAGCCGTCGCCGGTCATCTCGGCCGACACGCGGGGGTTCATCTGGATCAGGAAGGCCTCGGCCTCGCGCTCCTTGGCCAGGTCCCGCAGCCGTCGCTCGAAGTCGATCGCCAGCGTCTCCTCGGACTTGATCACGCCCTCGCCGTGGCACGTCGGGCACGGCCGGGTCATGATCTCGCGCACGCCGTCGGTGACGTTCTGGCGCGTCATCTCTACGAGCCCGAGGGGCGAGATCTCGACCACGAAAGTCTTCGTTCGGTCCTCGTCGAGGGCCTTGCGTAGGGTCTTGAGCACCGCCTCGCGGTTGCGCGAGCGGGACATGTCGATGAAGTCGATGACGATGATGCCGCCGATGTCGCGCAGGCGGAGCTGGCTCACGACCTCGTCGGCGGCCTCGAGGTTGGTCTTGGTGATCGTGTCCTCGAGCCGGGCGCCCTTGCCCCGCCCGATGAAGCTCCCCGAGTTGACGTCGATGACGGTCAGCGCCTCGGCGTAGTCGATCACGAGATAGCCGCCGCTCGGGAGATCGACCCGGCGCGAGAGCGTCGAGTCGAGAACCTCCTCGACTCCGAACGCCTGCAACAGAGGGGTCTCCTCCTCCCACAGCTCGACCCGGTCCACGAGCTCGGGCGCCGTCCGGGTGAAGAAGGACACGAGCCGGTGATGCTGCTTGGGGTCATCGACGATCGCGCGCTCGAAGTGCTCGGAGTAGATGTCACGTACGACCCGGACCGAGAGATCCGCCTCCTGGAAGACGAGGGCCGGGGCCGGCGTCTCGGCCACGCGCCTCTGGAGCACCTCGCCGAGCTTGAACAGATACTGCAGCTCGCGCTCGAGATCGTCGCGGGTGGCGCCGTGGGCCGCGGTGCGGATGATGGCCCCCGCGCCCTTGAGGTCGAGCTTGGCGGCCTGCTTGCGCAGGCGCTCGCGCTCTGACTCGTCGAGCCGGCGCGAGACCCCGACGCCCTCGCCGTAGGGCGCGTAGACCATGTAGCGGCCCGCGATGGCGAGGTCCATCGACAGGCGCGCCCCCTTGGTCTTGAGCGGGTCCTTGACGACCTGGACGACGACGTCCTGGCCGGGTTTGAGCATGTCGGTGATCTGCCTGCCGTCGCGGCTCGAGCCGCGACCGCGCCGCGGTGCTTCGACGCCCGGAAGCACGATCTCGTCGACGTGGAGGAAGCCGTTCTTCTCCAGTCCGATGTCGACGAAGGCGGCCTCGAGGCCGGCGAGGACGTTATCGACGCGGCCCTTGTAGATGTTGCCGACGATCGACCGGTTGCCGCGTCGCTCGAGGTAGAGCTCGGCGACCCGATAGCCGGCGGCCGGCCTCGTGGTCTTGCGGCGCCGCCGGGTGGAAGGCTTGCGCGGGGCGACGGTGCCCGTCGCCTCCAGGAGCGCGACGCGGGTCTCCCCGCGATTGACGCTGACCAGCACTTGCTTCTTCAATTGTGTGTTTCAGTCCTTTAGGAAAGTAGGGCCCGGCCCTTGCCTGCCGCCGCAATCCGAGCTTGGATGTGGATCGACTGCAGGAGGCCAAGGGCGATGAACGTGGTGAGGACCGACGAGCCGCCATAGCTCATTAGAGGCAGCGGCACGCCGGTGATCGGCATGATTCCGATCGTCATGCCGACGTTCACGAAGACCTGGAACATCAGCATCCCGAGGATGCCGGCGGCGATCAGAGCGCCGAACAGGTTCTTGGCCATCGTGAGAATACGTAGTGCCCTCCATATAAGCAGGGCGTAGAGCAAGAGAACGAGCGCGGCCCCCGCGAAACCGTAGCCTTCGCCGATGACGGCAAAGATGAAGTCGGTCTGCGGCTCGGGGAGATAGCCGAGCGTCGTCTGGGTCGCGTTCGCGACCCCGGTCCCCGTTTTCTGACCCGAGCCGATCGCGATGATCGACTGATTGATCTGATACGTCTGACTTCGGGGGTTGGACGACGGGTGCAGGAAGCCCGTGAGCCGCTGCACCTGGTAGTTGTTGAGCACGTGGACCCCGACCGCGGGGGCCACGACGAGAGCGATCACGGTCGCGCTGACGAAGAGCGCCGCGAGCGCCGTGAGCTGCTTCCACGACGTCCCGGCCACGAGCAGCATCATCACGGCAATGGACACGAACACGAGGCCGGTCCCGAGGTCGGGCTGGGCGATCACCAGTAGCGCCGGTCCCAGCGCGAGGAGCATGATCCGGGCCGTGGTCTGGCGCTCGTGGAGCCGGCGGACGCGGTCGACGGCGAAGGCAGCGAGCGCGACTACGAGCAGGACCTTGGCGATCTCGGAAGGCTGCACCTCGATGAAGGGGAAGGGAATCCTGCGCTTGGCGCCGAGGGTCGAGGAGGCAAAGGCGAACACGGCGATGTTGGAAGCGATCAGGACCGCATAGAGGCCGTAGCGGTACTCGCGCAGCCGCGAATAGTCGATCCGGGCCAGCACGACCGCGATGATCGCCCCTAGTCCGGCGTAAATCGCCTGGCGGTTCGAGTAGCTGCTCCCGAACGCCTTGTGGAGCGTCATGACCGAGAACACGACCAGCCCGACAGCGGCGAGCGTGAGCAGGGGATCGAAGAGGAAGAGCGCGCGCGGGCGGATCTCCGACGTATCGGCGGTCGCGCGCTGGAGGTGGGTGGTGGGGGGGCTCACCGCGTGAGGGAGGTCCCGGCCTGGTAGGGGCCCATCTTGCCCGTGAACCACTGCGAGAGGATCTGCCGCGCCACCGGGGCCGCCGCCACGGCGCCGAATCCGCCCTTCTCGACCGTGACTACGACCGCGATCGGCTTCGTCGTGGCCGTGGCCGGGACGTAGCACGCGTACCAAGCCTGATCGTTCTGGTTGGTGTGCTGAGCGGTGCCCGTCTTCCCGTACACCGGCAACGGGAAGTTGCCCATCACGGCCGTCGATGTTCCGCCTGGCGCCGAGGCGGCCTCACGCAGACCCTGGCGGATCGCGTCGAGATAGGTCGAGCTGATGTTGATGTGCCGGGCCGGGGGCGGATCGATGTTCTGAAGGACCCGGTCGGCGATGTTGTTCTCGACCTGGAGGCCGATGTGGGGGCGGACGATCGTGCCCCCGTTCGCGATGGCGGAATAGGCGACGGCGAGCTGGAGCGGCGTGACGAGCACGTCGCCCTGCCCAACCGCGAGGTTGACGTTGTCACCGACCGTCCACGGCCCCGGGTAGGCGATCGTGCAGCACGGGACGTGATGCTTGTGCTCGTACTGGACCTCGACCTTGCTGATCGACGCACGCCAGGTCGGGTCGGGCAGGTTCCCCGAGGACTCGAACGGCAGGTCGACTCCGGTCGACGACCCGATTCCGAACAGGCGCGCCCACTGCTGCAGTGGACCCCCTTGCGGGTGCGTCGTGGGGTCGACGTTGAGCTTCGCCCCGAGGTTGTAGAAGAAGACATCGTCGGAGACCTTGATCGCGCTTACCAGGTCGAGCACGCCGTTGGCGACGTGCCCGGCGTTGGTCAGGCACAGGCCTCCCTGCGAGAAGCAGTACTGCCCGGTGTCGTCGTAGGTGTCGGACAGGCTCCAGGTGCCGCTCTCGAGCGCGGCGGTGGCGGTGATGGGCTTGAACGTCGAGCCCGTCGGGTAGAGGCCGTCGACGGCGCGGTTGTTGAGGGGGTCGCCGCTTACGGTGCTGATCAGGCTGTTGTAGACGGACTGCGAGATCGGCTTGGTGAAGACGTTCGGGTCATAGGAGGGGAGCGACCCCATCGCGTAGATCTCGCCGTTCTGTGGGTTCATGGCCACGAAGGCGCCGCCGGCCCCGCCCGGAGTGTTGCCCGAGATCGACTGCGCCAGCGACTGCTGTCCCGCCGCCTGGAGCTTGAGGTCGAGCGAGGTCTTGAGCGTGTTGCCCGCGATCGCCGGTTTCTGGGGAAGCACCTTGATCGGGTTCCCGAGCGAGTCGACCTCGACCTGCTCGGCGCCGTCGACCCCGCGCAGGTAGCGGTCGTAGAAGGCCTCGAGCCCCGTCTGACCCACGACGGAGCTCTGGGGCAGACCCTTGAACCCCGGTTGCTTGAGCTCGGCGGAGGTCACCGCGCCTACCGTGCCGAGCACCTGGGCGGCCAGGGTGGTGTTCGGATAGGAGGTGAGGTACACCTGCGGCTCGTCCACCCCGGGGAACTGGAGGTGGCGCTCCCTGAGGTAGAAGAGGACGTCCTGCTTGACGTCGGTGGCGATCGTCGCGTCGTTGTATGGCAGCTGATAGACGGCCTGGGCGACGAGGCAAGGGACCAGCCCAAGGCGCAGGTGGTGCGTGACCTGGTGCCCGTTCTGGTAACCGATGACCTTGCACTTCTGGCGCGCCGTGCTGATCCCGAGCACGACCGCGAGGCGGCGATAGAGAGACCGGTCGGCGGCGGGAGGATGCGCGAGCTGGGAGATGGTGGCGTTGCGGACGGGGACGGGCAGCTGCGTGGGCACGATCTGCACGGCCGTCGCCTGCCTGCTCCGCACGAGCACCGCCCCGTTACGGTCCACGATCTCGCCGCGGGGAGCCGCGACCAGCACCTTACGCGTACGGTTCTGCTTGGCCTGGGCGACGTACTGGGTCCCTGAGAGCACCTGCAGGAACCAGAGCCGGAAGAGGATGATCGCGAACATCGTCAGCGCGAACCCGCCGATGACCGTGACGCGCAGCGCGAGCTGGGGCGTCAGCGGAGGCTTCCGGTCGTCGGACGGGGTAGGCGAGATCACCGGTTCACCGAACGGGTCATCTGGCCGAGCCCCTCGGAGGGGCGCTTGAGCGGGCTGAGGCCGCCCGTCGTGTAGCGGCGGCGGCGCCGGCGGCGGGGATCCTCGGGGAGCGCGGGCGTGAGCACCCGGCGCACGACGGAGTAGACGGGCAGGGCGATGAGCGAGTTGACGAGCACGGTGAGGAGGATCTGCTGCAGGAGCAGGAGGCTGACGGGCGCGTCGACCCCGAGCAGGAACTGAATCAGCGCCATCCCGATGCCCGCCAACGCCGTCGCCGCCGCGCCCGCGCCGAGCGGCACGAGCTCGTGGGCGGGGTCGCGCAGCTCCCGTAGGCGCCCGGACCAGTAGCCGATCGCGATGTACAGGAGCGAGGTCACGCCCAGGGTCTGGACCAGGACGAGGTCGACGAGGAGCCCCACCCCGAAGCCCGTGAGCGCCCCGGTGATCGAGCCCGCGAGCAGTCCCACCGACATGACCACCAGCGGCGAGAGGTCGGCGTTGACGCCGAAGATCGAGATCTGCGACACGGCCGCCACCTGGACCACGACGGCGAGAAAGCCGAGCGCGAGCAGGCGCAGGACGAAGCTCGTGGAGACGCTCACGGGCCGATCGAGGCGCGGGTCGTGCCGGGGTGCGGGTTGGTCAAGATCTGGACGACGTCGAGGTGGCGGAGATCCACCGAGGGGGATACCTCGACCTGCCCTGAGCTCGCGAGCGTCACCTGGTTGACGTTCGACACCGTGCCGATCGGGATGTCCGGCGGGTACAGATCGTTGAGCTTGCCCAGGCGGAAGCCGGCGGTGACGACGAGCTGACCCGTCTGGATATTCGACTGGTGGGGAAGATCGGAGAGGACGAGCTCGTTGGGGTTTCCGACCGAGGGCTGGAGCACGCCGCGATCGCCGACGCCGTCCTGGACCTCAGCGGCGACCGAGATCGTGTGGTCGGTGATCAGCGTGACCCACGCGGCGCCCGGTGTCACGTCGGTGACGAGGCCGACGAGCCCGCCCTGCCCGATTACCGGCTGGTCGCGCTCGACGCCCTGGTTTGATCCGGCATCGACCTCGATCTGGTCATACCAGAGCGAGGGATCGCCGCCGATGACCTGGGCCGCCACGGCCCGGTACGCGCTCACGCCGATGTTCTGGTCGAGCTTAACCAGGGCCCGCAGCTGGCTGTTCTCGATCTGGGCACCCTTGAGGTTGGCGACCTCGGCGGTGAGGTTCTCCTTCTGCCGCTTCAGCTGCGCGACCTCCGACTTGGCGTGGAAGGTCGAGGAGAAGAATCCGAAGACGTCGCGCACGGGCGTCAGCACCGTGCTCGCGCCCTTCTGGATCGGCGAGAGCACGGTGACGATGCCCCGTTGCACGCCGTGCAACGGGCCACCCTCCGCCTCACCGAAGTACGTGCTGAGGAGGATCAGGGAAACGACGACGATGAGCGCGAGAACCGCTCGCCGTCGCCGGACTTGCTTATCGTGCACGAAGGGAAGGTCTCCAAGGTTGTGCTCCGAAGCGCACTGACAGTACCGGGATGCAACCTAGTACCGCCGGCGGCGGTTGCGTGAATTCTTGTGGGAGCGGTGTATCGCTTCGAACTCCTCGAGCGACCTTCCGGAGCCCACCGCCACGCAAGTGAGCGGCGACTCCGCCAGGTGCGCCGGCATCTGCGTTTCGTGACGCAGACGCTCTTCGATCCCCTGTAGCAGCGAACCGCCTCCCGCGAGCATGATACCTCGATCCATGATGTCGGAGGCCAGCTCAGGCGGCGTGCGGTCGAGCGTCTCCTTGACCGCGTCGATGATCTGCGAGACCGGCTCCTCGAGCGCTCCCCTGATCTCCTCGCTCGTCAGAACCACCGTCTTGGGCAGTCCCGAGACCATGTCGCGTCCGCGGATCTCGGCCTGGACCTCCTCGTCCATGGGGAAGGCCGAGCCGATCTCGAGCTTGACTTCCTCCGCCGTCTGCTGGCCGATGAGGAGCTTGTACTCGCGCTTGACGTAGTTGATGATCGCCTCGTCGAGCTCGTCGCCGCCGATCCGGATCGACTGCGAGACCACGATTCCCCCGAGCGAGATCACGGCGACCTCGCTCGTACCGCCCCCGATGTCCACCACCATCGAGCCCGTCGGCTCCCCCACGGGTAGGCCGGCCCCGATCGCGGCCGCCATCGGCTCCTCGATCAGGTACGCCTGGCGCGCGCCGGCGGAGAGGCACGCCTCCTCGACCGCCCGCTTCTCCACCCCCGTCACGCCCGAGGGCACGCACACAACCACTCTCGGGTGCGCCCACCGGTTCTGGTGCACCTTCTGGATGAAATGCCGCAGCATCTCCTCGGTCACCTCGAAGTCGGCGATGACGCCGTCTTTGAGGGGACGGATAGCCGAGATGGTGCCCGGCGTGCGCCCGAGCATGCGCTTGGCTTCGATGCCGACGGCATGAACTTCTCCGGTCCGGGAGTCGACCGCGACCACGCTCGGCTCGGAGAGGACGATGCCGCGACCGCGCACGTACACGAGCGTGTTGGCCGTGCCGAGATCCACAGCCATATCGCGGCCGCCGAAACCGGTCATGTACGTAAAGAGGCCCATGCGTATCTAAGAGGTCAGGGGAGCTGAAGACGGCCGGCGAGGGAGTGTTGGCGCTGCTGCCGCCAGGCCCGTCCGGCGTCCAGTGTACCGAAGAGACCTAGCTCGACCCGGCGTCACCGAAACCGCACCTCGGAAGAAAAAATGCTGGAAAAATATGTAAAGCGGAAGGCTCAGATCAGGGCACTCCGAGAACCTCGGGAGCGAGCTCGAGCAGGGTCGTGACCGGGAGGCCGACGACGTTCAGGTAGTCGCCGTCGATGCCCCGTACGAGCGCTGCGCCCCGGCCCTGGATGGCGTAGGCGCCGGCCCGCGAGGACCACTCGCCGGTGGCGAGATACCACTCGAGGAGGGCGTCGTCGAGGGCCCGGACCTCGACGAGGGTGGTGCTCACCGCGGTGCGCACGCGGTCCCCTTCGATCAGGCAGACGCCGCTGAGCACGGCGTGGCGGTGGCCCGAAAGCGCACGCAGGGTGGCGCGCGCGTCGTCGAGGTCGTTCGGCTTGCCGTAGATGCGGCCGCCGAGGGTCACGATCGTGTCGACACCGAGCACGAGCTCGGCGGTGGGGTCGCTCCCGGCCACCGCCGCCGCCTTGCGGTAGGCGTTCTCGGCTACGACCTCGTGCGGCGGACCGTCCTCGAGCTCTTCGACGTCGGCGACGCGGACCTCGAAGGGAATCCCGAGCTGCTCGAGAATCGCGCTCCGCTGTGGCGAACGCGAGGCGAGGATCAAGCGAGATCGGGGAAGAACAGCCCGATCTCCCGCTCGGCGGACTCGGGCGAGTCCGAGCCGTGCACCATGTTCTGCCCGACCTCGACGGCGTACTCGCCCCGGATCGAGCCTGGCGCGGCCTGGAGCGGGTCGGTCGCCCCGATCACCTGGCGCGCCGCCGCGACGGCCTGGACGCCCTCGAGCACGAGGGCGACGAGCGGCCCCGAGGTGATGAAGGCGACGAGATCGTCGAAGAAGGGCTTACCCGCGTGCTCGGCATAGTGGCGCTCGGCTAGCTCGCGCGACATCGTCAGGTGGCTGAGCGCGGCGAGGCGGAGGCCCTTGCGCTCGAAGCGGGCGATGATCGCGCCCGTCAGTCCGCGGGCGAAGGCGTCGGGCTTGACGAGGATGAGTGTCCGCTGCATGTGGGGGCCCGGGTCGGGGGTCAGCCCGGGAAGGGCTGGCCAGGGTCGCCCGCCGCGGCGGGCTCTTCACGGCGCCGGCGCGCGCGGCGGGGCTGAGGCACGCCGACGCTGACCTCCGCCTCGCAGAACGGGCAGATCTTCCAGCTCGGGTCGAGCGGGCGCCCGCACGCTATGCACGGGTCCTTGAGCTTGCGCATGCAGCTTGGGCAGCGCAGGAAGTCCTTCTCGACCTCGTAGTCGCAGTGCGGGCAGAGCTGGTAGCCGAGCTGCGCGAGCCGCGCCTCGGCGGCCTGCATCTCGAGCTCCCGTTCGCGCACGTCGTCGAGATACTCGGGCGGGCGCACGATCATGTAGATGATGGTGCCCACGTACGGAAAGAACGCGGCCACGGTCGCGCACCCGATCAGCATCGGGTCGGAAATCCGCCGCCGGGCGTCCGCGTAGGTCCAGTACACGAGCGCCAGCCAGATCACCACGAGGAAGACGATCAGCAGGTTGATGGCGGTGTTGACACCGCTGTTGCTGATCCCGAAGACGGCAAACGCGGCCATTGAAGGCGCGAGTTTAGTGGGCGGACAAGTCGGACGGGGCAAAACCCGCTGCAGCGCGTCTAAAGGAAGGCCCGGCCGAACAGATACCCGATGCCGAAGAAGACGAGGATGACGACGGCCACGATCAGCGCGACCAGGCCGATCATGGTCAGGAAACTGGGATTCTCGTCTGGGTCGGGCTCGGTCACAGCATCGAGACGCGGTGCCGCGCAGCGGCTTTGCGCAGGAGATCGGCGACCAGGTAGATCGAGCCGGTGGCGACGACGACGCCCTCGGCCCCGGCCAGGGCCCGCGCCCGCTCGAGCGCGGCCCGAGGGTCGCGCACGATCTCGGTGGGCGGGCCCCCAAGCTGGCGGGTGAGCGACTGCAAGGTGGGCGGCGGCAGCGCGCGCGGGTTCTGAGACGTCGTGGCGATCACCGCTTGGCACGTCGGGAGGAGCTTCGCGAGCATTCCGGCCGCATCCTTGTCGTCGAGGATCGACACGACCGCCACGGTCCGCCGCCCGCCCGCGATCTCAGGCAGCGACTCGGCCAGGGCCTGGATTCCCTCAGGATTGTGGGCGCCGTCGAGCAGGGTCAGCGGCGCCTCGTCCACGATCTGGAGGCGGCCGGGAACCCGGACCTCGGCCGCCGCGGCCGCCACGGCTTCGGGCTCGAGCGCTCCCAGGTAGGCCTCGGCCGCCGCGCGGGCGACGGCGAAGTTCCGGCGCTGGAACGCTCCGAGCGGCCCCACGGGCACGCCGGGATCGGCGGGGGCGTGGACGATCCGGGCCTTTTGGCGCTCCGCGACCACATGGGCCTCCG
>JAXDGF010000106.1:0-16859 GCA_034665165.1 Solirubrobacteraceae bacterium
GTCGCGTTGCGGGTCGACGACGTGCTCGAGCGAGTGTCGGACGTCTGCGGCGTCTACGGACGCGGGCTCGAGATCAACGGTCGCTAGCGTTCCCTCGCGCACCTCGGCACCGCGCCGGCGGAGGACGGCCGCGGCCGCGGGCGACGGCTCGATTCCCAGCACATCCCAGCCCGCGCCGATCCACGAAGCCGCCAGATCCCCACGGCCGGGACCGACGTCGAGAAGCCGTCCCGGCGCTCGGCTGGAGCGGAGCGTAGCGAGTGGAAACCGGCGGTCGCGGGCACGCTGGATGCTGGCCATCGCGAGCGCCAGCGGCCCGCGCGGAACCTCGAACGGCGCGTATTGCGCCGGATAGAACGCGGCTAGCTCATGCTCCTCGACGAGCGGCAGCGTCGTCCCCGATCCGCAGCGCTCGCACGTGTACACGTCCCACGTGCCCGGAATTCCGTGCATGCGGTCGCGCGCAGTTACCGTGGGGCGCGCCTCGAGCGGGCCGTGGCACGCGAGACAGTGCGTCACCCGGTGCGGATGCGCTCAGCGTCGCGGTCAGGGTCCTCCTCGGACGAGCTCTCGCCGCTACTCACCCGTTCCTCGAGGAGGGCGAGGCGCTGCGCCAGCACTCGTGTCTGGTCGCCGAGCCGGGAGACCGAGACCGAGAAGTGCAACAGGAGGAGGAGCACGAAGCCGAACGCGATCACGAACAGAGCATTGGACGGCACGGCGATGCCGACGGCGTGGGCCACGATGTACAGGAGGTGCTTCCACACCGCGAGCACGAGGAGCACGAGGGCGGCCGCCATCCACAGCAGCGCGTAGCGCTCGCGGAGCCGGCGGCGGCGAACAAGTTCGAACACGCCGACGAGGATGAGCGCGGCGAAGATGATCGAGGCAATCTGGATCCGCGACTGCATCGTCAGTGACCGCTTGACACGGGGGCCGGCTCGCCGGGATCGACTACGGCCCGGCGACGCAGCAGGCCGGCCAGCAGCGCCAACGAGACCTTGACCATGTAGTAGAACGAGTGCGTCTTCGTGATCGACGAGCGCCCGGTTCCACGGAGGTGCATGCGAACCGGCACTTCCTTCATGCGCAGCCGGTGCGCATGGACCATGAGGATCGCCTCCACCTCGGGGTAATCATGGGGGTAGTCGCGCGCGAAGAGAGCGATCGCACGGCGGTTGTAGAGGCGAAAGCCCGACGTCGGGTCGCTGATGCGCTGCCCGAGGATCCGCGTCAGCGTGAACGCAAACAAGTGGATACCGGTGCGCCGGCTGATCGGCGCCGGATACCGGTAGTCCTCGGTGATGAACCGCGAGCCGCACACCATGTCGAGACTCGGCTCGGCGACCATCGCATCCAGGAGCACCGCCAGCTCGGCCGGCTCGTGCTGGCCATCGCCGTCCACCTGCGCCATGAAGTCATACCCGTGGTCGAGCGCATACACGAAGCCCGTTTGCACGGCACCCCCAATGCCGAGGTTGTAGGGGAGCCTCACCACCGCGGCGCCGGCCGCGCCGGCGCGGTGCGCGGTGTCGTCCGTCGAGCCGTCGTCGACGACGATGACGTCGAACCCTGGTGCTCGCTCGCGCAGCGCGCGCACAACGTGCGTTATCGCGCCCGCCTCGTTATATGCGGGCACCACCGCGAGCAGCCTCCCGGGGCCTTGCTCCATATCAGGCGAGAACGCCCGTTCGCGGCCGGAGTTGCGGTAATTGAGAGCGTCTGGCGGCCTTCACGGCCCCCCATGTTGTCACGAGCGGCATCTATAGTCGCGCCGATGCTCGTGTCGGCATTCGGGTCCGCCCTCGCGATCATCCTTGCTTCGCTGGTCCTCGGCCGGGCGATCTGCACCGCCTGCGGGGGTCCGGGACGGTGGTGGGCCGCACCCGCCGTTGGCTTCGCGGCGCTGATGATCCTGGCAGGTGCAGCGATCAAGCTCCCGGGTAAGGCCACGTCGTCTGAGGTCGTGTGCGCCGCGGCGCTGGCGGCGGCGGCCGCGTACCTGGCGTGGAGCGCATGGCGGCGGCGCGCTCGCCCGCGACTACCGCTCGGCGACCTCGTCGTGGGCGGGGTCGGCGACCTCGTCGTGGGCGGGGCGGCCCTCGCGGGAGCGTCGATCCCCTTCGTCGCCAGCGGGCGCGTGGGACCGGGAGTAGGCATCGACAATGACATGGCGGTCCATCTGATGGTGGCGGAGGCGCTGCGCTCCGCGAGCTACGAGCGGATCTGGAATGTCCTCAGCTCCGGCTACCCGACCGGTCCCCACAGCGTCGTGGCGACCCTTGGCACCGCGTCGGGCGAGCAGCTCATCTCCGCCTTCGCCGGCCTCATGATCGCGGTCGTCGTGCTGACCGCACTGACGGCGGCGAACGTCTTAGCCGGGCACGCGTTGTGGCGACGGGTCGTCGTCGGCGTGATGTCCTCGCTCACTTACCTGGTCGCCTCCTACTACGGCGAGGGCGCCTTCAAGGAGACGATCATGGCCGCCCTCCTGCTCGCATTCGTGCTGCACCTCGAGCAGGTCCGGAAGCTATGGGCCACCGCGAGTCCATTCCTCCGCTGGCGGCTCCTGATTCCGGCCGGCCTCCTGGTGGCAGGAGCGCTCTACGCCTACAGCTATGCCGGCGTGGCTTGGTTCGCCGCGACGCTCGGCGTATGGACCGTCGTCGAGGTGGCGCTGCGACCGGCGCTGATACGCGGATGGATCTCGCGCCGCCGCCTATTGCAGGCGGCCCCCTGGGCGGCCGCAGGGGTCGTGCTGGGGTTCCTCATCCTGCTTCCGATCGCAGGGAGCGTGGCGCATTTCTTTTCGTCGTTCAGCGTCTCCTCGACCAACGGCATCCCTAAGAACGACCTCGGCAATCTCATCACCGCCCTGCCGCCCCACCAGGCGCTCGGCGTCTGGTGGAGCGGAGACTTTCGGAAGCTGCCAAACAACCTGTTCCTGGCGGGTGAGCTCTCGGCCGTCGCGCTCGCCGTCTTCCTCTTCGGCGTGGTGTGGTCACTGCGGCGCCGCGAGCTCCTCCTGCCCGCAGCCGCTGCGGGCGCCTTTCTGATCTGGCTCTATTCCGAGCGCACGCAGTCGCCTTACGTGGCGGCTAAGGCGCTCGTCATCGGCGCGCCGCTGGTCATGGCCATCGCGCTGCGCGCGCTCCTGACGCGAGGGGAGCGACGGCCGTCCACCCGCGCCCTCGCGCTCGTCGCCGGGGCGGCGTTGGTCGTGCCCGCAGCGTATTCAACCTTCGACGAGCTGCGAAACGCACCCGTCCAGGCGCCCGAAGCCGGCCGCGAGCTTGTCGCCTTCCACCGGACGACCGGAAACGCGGGCGTGCTTTTCCTCGGGATCGACGATTGGGCGGTGTGGGACCTGCACAACTCCCCGGTGGCGACGCTCTCGGCGGGCTCAGACTCGATCGGCGGAGTCGCCACCCGCCCGAACAAGGGGTTCGGTGAGCAGGAGCTCGACTTCGATTCCGTCGTCCCCGCCGACCTCGACAAATTTCGGTGGGTGATCACCACCAACACCAAGTTCGCGAGCCAGGCACCGGCGAACTTCCGTCTCGTCGCTCAGAAGCGGCTCTACCAGCTGTGGGAGCGCACCGGGCCGACGGTGCCCTTCTCGATCCTGGACGGGGTCGGACAGCCGGGCGCGATTCTCGACTGCCACACGCGATTCGGCCGCCGGCTGCGCTCGGCGCGAGGCCAGGCGACGCTGATGCCGACTCCGATCGCGGTGCCGGGCGTCGACCTCGCGCCCGGCCAATCTGGCGTGGTGGGCCTCCCTCTGCCCCGAGGCCGCTGGAAGATCTCGCTTCAGTACCTGAGCACGGTGCCGCTCAAGGTCGCGGCTCAGCGAGGGCATTGGACGATGCCCGCGTTCATGGGGCGAGTGGGCGGGATCTTCGGCGTCGGTGAGGTCACCGGAGGAGGTGCCCGCTTGCCGGTGATCCTCAGCCTCTACGCGCAACACCCGTCCCGGTTGAGCGGCAGCCTGAAGTACACGGACATCTTGTCGGTCGAGGCCACTCGAGTCCCCGACACGCGTCGCATGGTTCCGTTGCGTGAGGCGTGCGGGAAGTACGTCGACTGGTACCGGTTGACGTGACCGGCGCCCGCGGCCGCGAGCCTCGGTCGGAGCCCCGGCTGTCGACGATCATCGTGGCGCACAACTCGCTCGCCCACCTGCGCTCGACGCTACCGGCCCTGCTCTCCGAGCTCGGCCCCGAAGACGAGGTCATCGTCGTCGACAGCGGCTCTTCGGATGGGATCGCGGGCGAGCTGGGGCGGATCGCCCCCGCCGCCCGTCTCGTCGTCGCCGCCGGCAACGTGGGCTTCGCCGCCGGGGCCAACCTGGGCGCCGCCGCGGCGCAGGGTGAGCTCGTCGTCCTCCTCAACCCCGACGCCCGGGTGCAACCGGGGTGGGCCGCCGCCATGCGAGCCCCGTTCGCGGGTCCATGGGCGGGTTGGATGGCGCTCGTGACCATGCACGAGGGCTCGGTCATCAACACGAGCGGCGGAGTGCTCCATTTCACGGGTCTCGGCTGGGCCGGGCAGGTGGGCGAGTCGCTGACCGAGGCCCCCCGCACGCCCACCGAGGTCGGCTTCCTGTCTGGCGCGTGCATGGCCGTGCCCCGCGCGACCTGGACCGCCGCCGGCGGCTTCCCCGAGCAGTTCTTCATGTACTGCGAGGACGTCGACCTCTCGCTGCGCCTGCGCCTGCGCGGCGGGCGGCTCGCCGTCATCCCCGACGCGGTCGCGGTTCACGACTACAGCTTCGACAAGGGCGAGGTCAAGTGGCGCATGCTCGAGCGCAATCGTTGGGCGACGATTCTCCGCACCTACCCGGGGCCGCTGCTGGTGCTTGTGTTGCCGGGCCTGCTCGCTACCGAGGTGGCGATCTGGCTCGTCGCGCTGCGCGGCGGCTGGGCCCAAATGAAGGCGCTGGCCACGCTCGACCTCATCCGGGCCCTGCCGAGGCTGGCTCGGGAGCGCCGCGAGATCCAGGCCACGCGGCAGGTCGACGCCGCCACCTTCGCCGCCTCGATGACCGATGAGCTCTCCTCGGACTACCTCGGCCCGGTGGCACGCAACCGCGTCGTGCGCTCCGTCGTGCGGGGTTACTGGGCGAGCGTGCGCGCGCTCCTGCGGTGACCGTCACCGTCGCCATCCCGGTCCGCGATGGGGGCGCCGGGCTCGCGCGAACGCTGGCGGCGGTACGGGCGCAGCGGCTCGAGCGGGCGGTGGAGCTGCTGGTGTGCGACTCCGGGTCGCGGGACGGATCGGTCGCGGTCGCGCGCCGTTACGGCGCCGAGGTGATCGAGATCGCGCCCACGAGCTTTTCGCACGGCGGGACGCGGAACCTGCTCATGGAGCGCGCGTCGGGCGATCACGTCGCCTTCCTGACCCAGGACGCCATGCCCGCCGATGAGCTGTGGCTGTCGCGGCTGCTGGAGGGGTTCGCGGCGGCTGAGGACGTGGGGCTTGTGTTCGGACCCTACCGGGCGCGGGCGGACGCCAGCCCGATGGTGGCGCGCGAACTGACTGAATGGTTCGCGGGCTTCCTGGACGGTCCGGAGCGCCGGCGCGTCGATCGCCTCGGGGCCGGGGAGCGAGACGTTCCGGTTCTGGCCCTGCTCGGCCCGCGCGGCTTCTTCACCGACGCGAACGGGTGCGTGGCGCGCGCCGCCTGGGAGTCGGTGCCCTTCCGGCCCGTCCCCTACGCCGAGGACCACGTGCTCGCGCACGACATGCTGCGCGCCGGGTACGCCAAGGTCTACGTGCCCGACGCGGCCGTGATCCACTCGCACGAGTACTCGCGATGGGGGTGGTTGCGCCGGTCATTCGACGAGTCGCGCGCGCTGCGCGAGGTGTACGGGTTCGTCGAGCCGCTGGGGGTGAGGAGGACGGCGCTCAAGGTGTGGGGGCTCGTGGGCGCGGATTGGCGCTTTGCGCGCGGCGGCGGCGGGGCGTCCGGGGGCGGCGGCGGGAGCGCGGCCGGGGGCAGCGGCGGCGGCGCGCCACCCCGCCCGGTGGCCCTGCTCGCGCGGTCGACCACCTACCACGTGGCCCGCGTCACCGGTGCCGTGCTCGGCTCGCGGGCCGATCGTCTGCCCCGCGCGGTCGCGCGCCGGCTCTCGCTCGAGGGCCGCTAGGGCGCCAGGAGGCCCGCTACTCTCCGGACGATGTCACCCCCGCTACGTTCGAGTTCGCTCGCCGACGACAGGAAGTTGCCGGCGATCGTGGCGCGCGGCGTGAGCAAGACATTCCGGGTGCCTCACGAGCGCACCCACACGCTCAAGGAACGCGCTCTGCATCCGCGGCGGCGCTCCGGCAGCAACGTCTTCCGCGCCCTGAGAGACATCTCCTTCACCGTCGACGAGGGAGAGTTCTTCGGGATCGCGGGGCGCAACGGCAGCGGCAAGAGCACGCTGCTCAAGTGCATCGCTGGGATCTACGGCGCCGAGGGGCAGATCTGGCGCCGGGGGCGGGTCTCGACGTTCATCGAGCTCGGCGTCGGTTTCAACGCTGACCTCGCCGCGCGCGACAACGTGGTCCTCAACGGGATCATGCTCGGGCTCACCCCGCGCGAGGCGCGCAAGCGCTACGAGAGCGTGATCGAGTTCGCCGAGCTCGAGGAGTTCCAGGACCTCAAGCTCAAGAACTACTCCTCGGGCATGTACGTCCGCCTCGCCTTCTCGGTCGCGATCCAGGTCGACGCCGACGTGCTCCTGATCGACGAGATCCTGGCCGTAGGTGACGCCGCCTTCCAGCAGAAGTGCTTCGACGTCTTCAACCGCATGCGCGACGAAGGCAAGACGATCGTGTTTGTAACCCACGACATGGGCTCGATGAAGCGCTTCTGTCATCGCGCGCTCCTGCTCGAGCGCGGGTCGATGGTCTACATCGGCGACCCCGAGGTCGTCGGCGACCGCTACCTCGAGCTCAACTTCGGGCGCGATCCCGAGGCCGCGGGAGCGAGCGATGAGCGCGGCGGCGACGGCGAGGCCAGGGTCCTGCGCGCCTGGGTCGAGGACGAGCACGGCGAGCACCTGACCGCCGTCCCCCAGGGGCGGCGGATCACGCTGCGCGCGCTCGTCTCCTTCATGGTCGAGGTCGAGGACCCGTCGGCCAGCGTCTACGTGCTCAACGAGGAGCACAAGGCGATCATCGTCGCCACCACGCTCGAAGAGCGCGAGCGGACGGGGCGCTTCACCGCCGGGGACGAGGTCGTGTTCTCGTTCACGTTCGAGAACGTCCTCGCGCCCGGGCGCTACAACCCCATGTTCACGCTCGCCCACCGCGGGGCGGGCGTGGACCTCATCGACCGCTTCGAGGGCGCCTTCTCGTTCGTGGTCACCGGGCCCAAGGCGCTCGGCGGCGTCGTCGATGTCCCGGTCGGCGTGACGGTCGAACGCGCCGCGTCGGCGTCCGTGCCTGAGCTCCCGGTATGAGCGTCGAGGCGGTTCCGTACGAGGCGCTCGGGCGGCCGATCCGCGGGCCGCGAGCCCTCAACGACGACCCTGTCCGCTTCTGGCACCTCACCCTCAATATCGCCGTCACGCAGTGGAAGCTCCGCTTCTTCGGCTCGGCCCTGGGCTACCTGTGGCAGCTGATCCGGCCCCTGCTCCTGTTCGGCGTCCTCTACGTCTTCTTCACCAAGGTGGCCAAGGTCGACCACCACCCCGGCGAGCCGAGCTACAACTACTACGGCGCCCAGCTCCTCGGCTCGATCGTCCTCTTCACCTTCTTCGCCGAGGCGACAATGGGATCGGTCCGGTGCGTGCTCGACAACGAGGCCCTGGTGCGCAAGATCCAGTTCCCGCGCATGGTCATCCCGCTCTCGGTCGTGCTCCTGACCTTGTTCAACCTCACGCTCAATCTCGTGGTGGTTTTCATCTTCGCGCTCGCCGAGGGGGTTCACCCGATGCTGAGCTGGCTCGAGCTGCCCCTGATCGTCGCCTTCCTTGTCGTCCTCGTGGCCGGGCTCTCGATGCTCCTGTCCTCACTCTTCATCTACTTCCGCGACATCCAGCCGATCTGGGAAGTCGTCAACCAGGTCCTCTTCTACTCCTCGCCGGTGATCATCTCGGTGCCGGCCGTGGTGCTCGCCTTCGGGGCGAAGACGGCGACCAACCCCAACGGCTACAACCTCCCGGCGCTCACGCACGTGTACATGTCCAACCCGCTCGCGGCGGCGCTCCAGCAGTTCCGCCACGCGGTGATAACCCACGCCACCCCGGGCCCCGCGAGCGTGCTGGGCGGCCAGGAGTACCTGCTCATCCCGATCGGCATCTCGGTGGCCGTGTTCGCGCTCGGCTTCTACGTCTTCAACCGCACGGCGCCCTACGTGGCGGAGAACCTCTAAGCGCGGACGGCGCGCTTGGCGGCGTCGGCGGCGGCGGCGACCGCGGAGCTCTTCTCCGCCGCGGCGGCGACGAGCGTGCGCGTCATGCGCTCGACGGCGGGCGTGTGCGTTCCCGCGGGTCCGATATAGCGCCCCGGCTTCGTCCCGATCATGTTGAGCTGTACGCCGCCGACGACATGATTCACCCACGACAGGTAGGCGTGGCGGCCGAGCCGGTGTGAGCGCGCGGTGTACCCGAGGAGCGAGCGCAGGCGCCGCAGCGACGGCCGCTCGTGCGGGATGGGCGCGCCGAAGAAGCCGTGGTAGATCGGCTCCATCATCTTGGTCAGGAATCCCGCCCGGGTCGCCTCCCAGCGGTAGCGCCATGCCCAGTGCGCGTGCTCGTAGCCCTCGAACTGCTCGACGCCCTCGGTGTGCACGCCGCTCGGGTCGCGCATGGTCTTGATCGTCTCGTTGATGACGAGAATCTTGCCTCCGGGCTTGAGCACGCGGTAGGCCTCCTCGAAGGTCTGGCGCAGGCCGGCGAGGTCGTTGTGGTGCAGGACCTCGCAGCAGTACACGTAGTCGACGCTGTTCGAGGCCACCGGGATGTCGTTCATGGTGCCGAGCACGCGCTCGAAGTACGACGTCCCATCCGCGATGAAGTAATCGGAGGTGTAGAGGCCCTGGAGCTCGTGGGTGGAGATATCGAGCGCGATCGCGCGCAGCCCGCGGACGGCGAAGTGATTGGAGGCCCAGCACGTGTTCGACCCCACGTCGAGCACCCATTGCCCGGACTGGAAGAAGATGGTCGACAGGAGCTGAGCCATCGAGCGCCCCTGCACGTACCAGTAGCCGAGCTCGAGGTCGGGCAGCAGCCGCACTTTCTCGCGGTCCCACCCGTCGGCCTTCATCACCTCGGCGAAGCGCCCGAGCCCGGCCGCCTCGCGGGCGACGTGCTCGGGGGGGTTGGGCATGAGGTGACCGACGCCGCGATGGACGGGGAACTCGCCCCGGCACGCGCGGCAGCGCAGCGTGCCCTCGCGCACCTCTTGCTCGTCTGACTCCTCGGCCACAAGGGTGAGGGTTCGGTCGCGATGGCACTTCGGACAGCGAAGATGGTGTGCGGCGAAGTCGGTCTGCACGGGGCTCTTGGGGCGCTCGTTGGGGCGCTCGTGGGCGCGACTCTACTGCCGGGCCGACGCGCGCCGGATCTCGGGGACGGCGTCGGTGGAAGGCTCGATGCGCCGTGGCGTGGCGACGTCGACGAGGAAGCGCTCGAGGGCGTCGATCCGCCGCTGCCAAGCGTACTCGGTCGCGGTCTCCATCCCCTCCTGGCCGAGGCGCTCGCGCAACGCGGGATCCTCGAGGAGCCGGCGCAGGGCGGCAGTGACCGCCTCGCGCTCCGGCTCGGGCATGAGGCAGTTCTCGCCGTCGCGGCAGAAGTCCCGATTGCCATGCGCGTCGGTGCAGACGACGGCGCCGCCCGTTGCCATCGACTCGAGCGGCGGGAGGCAGAACCCCTCGTGAGTCGACGTCTGGATGAAGACCGTGGCCTCGTTGAAGAGCCGGTTCACCTCTTCGTCAGACGGGGCCGTGACGTAGCGAAGGCCGGGGTCGTTGGGAGCCACCTTGGGCTCGGTTCCAAACAGGCAGAGCTCCGGTCGCGGCTCGGGCAGCGCGCGCCAGGCCGCGACGGTCAGGGGCAGGTTCTTGAGCGGGTTCGCCCGTCCCAGGGCGAGCACCATGTCGGTCCGCCGCGGCACGTCGGGGAGCGGGCGGAAGTTCTCGAGGTCGATTCCGGGCGGAATCAGAACCGCGTCGAGGCCCAGCTCGCGCAGGCGGTCGCGATTCCATTCCGAGATCGTCATGTAGCGGAACTCGTGACGGTAGGAGGCGAGCACGGCGTGGCGCACGGTCGGGTCGTCGGGGTAGTAGCTCGTCTCGATGTCCTGCACGAAGTAGACGGGGATGCCGTGGAGCACGCTCGCCGTCCACACCGGTGAGCCGGTGTTCCACCACGTCGCGACCTTGATCGCGTCGATCGGCGCCAGCGCCTCGACGAGGTCGTCGTAGTCCTCGAACGTGCGCACGGGGGCGCGCAGGGGGAACCAGTCCGGTTCCTCGCCGAGGCTCCAGAGCTCTACCTCGTGCCCGCGGTCGAGCAGCCCGTTCAGGTGCTCGAAGACGTCGCGGTGCCCGCCGCCGACGCCGGTGTCCTCGGTCACGTAGATGACGCGCAAGGCGCCCGCCTCGTTGCGCACCGGGCGTGCGTCGAAGAAGTCGCCCCAGCGCTCCCAGAACACGCGCTGGGAAGCACGCTCGCGCTCGCCGACCTCGCTCCCTCGCGTCGCCGACTCGAGGTGATAGAGGGTCGCGAGCGGCCAGTAGACGACGCGATACCCGGCTTGCCACGCGCGCAGGCACCAATCGACGTCCTCGTAGGCCATCGGGTAGGCCGGGTCGAGGGGGCCGATCTTGTCGATCACCTCGCGCTTGACGTACATGCACGCGCCCGTGACCGCGAGGACGGTCTGGGGCACGTTGGCCGGCCCCCAGAAGCTGTGCCGGAAGCGGTAGCGATGGTCGAACCACTCGGGCGCGCCCAGGTTGCGCACCGTGCCCGCGAACTGAATCCTGTGGTCGGGGTAGAGGAGCTTCGCTCCGACCACGCCCACGTCGTCGGTCGAGTGCGCCGCCGCCTGCAGGCACGCGAGCCAGCCGGGGAGCGCGAGCACGTCCGAGTTGAGGATGACCACGTCGTGCTCCGGGTCGGCCACCGCGATGCCGCGGTTGACGTTGGCGGCAAAGCCGGTGTTCTCGTCCCCTTCGACGACCTCGATCCCGTTGATATTGCGCAAGGCGGCGAGGTGCTCGGCCCCGCTCGCGTCGTCGGCGACCACGATCCGGACCCGGCGCCGATCGGTCGTCTTGCGGATACTCTCGACGAGGGCCGCGACCTCGGCGGCGTCGCGGTAGCTGGGGATGACGATCGTCACGGGCCGGCCGTGCTCGCGGTACCAGCGCAGCGCGCGGGCCCGCTCACCGCGAGCCTTGGGGTCGAGGCGCAGGAAGCGCTTGAGCGGCGTAAAGCGGAGCGGGAAGGTAAGGGCGCGGAAGACCAGGGTGCCTAGGCCCTGGTACCTGTAGGTCAGATAGATGCGACGGCGGAGGTTGAAGAGCTGCCCCTTGCGATCGCCGTCCACGGCCGCGCTCGGCCGCGCTGAGCCGAGATCGGGTTCCCTTTCCCCTGAGCGGTCGTGCATTGCCGGGGAATGGTGAACGCTAGCCGGGCGATTTGTCGCGCGGTGGCGGGGCGGCGGGCGGTCGCGAGCGGCCGAAACCCACGCGCGCTCGATACGTTAAGGCCCTCGACATGAGCGGCGAATCAGCAAAGGCCGGAGTCGGTCGGGCGACGGCATGAGCAACCGCCGTGCGCTGATCACCGGGATCACGGGCCAGGACGGCTCCTATCTCGCCGAATTCCTCCTCGACCAGGGGTACGAGGTGCACGGCATGGTCCGCCGCGCCTCGACCGAGAAGTTCGACCGCATCGAGCACGTGCGCAGCCGGGTCACCCTCCACCAGGGCGACCTGCTCGACCATCGCTCGCTCGTCGACACCCTGCGCGCGGCGAGGCCCCACGAGATCTACAACCTGGCGGCGATGTCCTTTGTCGCCGTGTCCTGGATCCAGCCCACCCTCACGGCCGAGTTCACCGGCGTCGGCGTCACCCGCATGCTCGAAGCGATGCGCGAGGCGGCGCCGGAGGCCCGCTTCTACCAGGCCTCATCGAGCGAGATGTTCGGCAAGGTCCTCGAGGTGCCACAGACGGAGAAAACGCCGTTTTATCCGCGGTCGCCGTATGGGGTGGCGAAGGTGTACGGGCACCACATCACGGTGAATTACCGCGAGAGTTATGGGCTGCAGGCGAGTAGCGGAATACTTTTTAACCACGAATGCCTATCCGCACGAACGCCTTTGATCGTTCGGGAGAACGGCATTGTGGCCGTGAAAACGCCGGTCGATCTGATGCCACTGCGCCGCAAGGGCCGCAGCACTCAGACGCATCTCCCCGAGGGCTTAGTCGAGGTCTGGGATGGCGAGGGCTGGACAGTGGTGAGTGCGATCACCGCGACCCGGCGCCGGCCCACCGATCCTGATCACCGGCTGCTTTCGATCGAGGCCCGTGCCGGCGTCGTCGAGGCGACCGGGCATCACCAGATGCTCGACGCCGACCGCGACACGCTGTCGGCTTGCTCGGTGGAGGCCGGGACCCGGCTCGCGCTGGCGCAGGAGATGCCGCGCTCGCAGGATTGGGCGGCGATAACTCCGGAGATGGCCGAGTTTCTCGGACTGATGGTGGCCGATGGCTGCGTGCCACGCGGCCGGACCCGGGCAGACTTCGCGAACAACGACGAGGGTCTCCGGTTCCGCATCACGCAGCTGTGGTCGAAGCTGTTTCTGGGCCGGGCCACCGGGCACGTGCTCCCGTCGGGTTGGGATCCCGCCCGCTCCGTCGAGCACGTGCACTTCATCGGAGCTCCCGGGGCGTACGCCTGGCTCCGCGAGCAGATCTACACGCGAACCGGCCTCAAGCAGGTCCCACCCCTCGTCCTCAACGCGGGCGCCGAGGCCCGCCGCGCCTTCCTCGACGGCTACTACGCGGGTGACGGACTCAAGCGTGGCAACGGGCTCTCGGTCAAGACCAACAGCGCCGTCCTTGCCCAGGGCCTGTACTGGCTGTACCACCTCGAGGGCCAGCCGGCGTCGGTGTACGCCGAGCAACGCGCGGATAAGACGTATTACCAGCTGAACCTCCCCTCGGCCGTGCGGGTCGGAGCCAAGGGTCAGCACCTGCGGCGCGATCCCGCGGAGGTGCGCCGGGTGGTCGAGGCCGCCGTCCCCGACGACGAATGGGTCTTCGACCTCGAGACCGAGAGCGGGGTCTTCTGCGCCGGCGTGGGTGGCATCGTCGTCCACAATTCCCCCCGTCGCGGCCGCGAGTTCGTCACCCGCAAGATCACCTGGCACGCAGCGGCGATCAAGCTCGGGCGGGCGAGCGAGCTCCGGCTCGGCAACCTCGACGCCGAGCGCGACTGGGGCTTCGCCGGCGACTACGTGCGGGCGATGTGGCTGATGCTCCAGCAGGACGAGCCCGACGACTTCGTGATCGCCACCGGGGTCGCGCACTCGGTGCGCCACTGCGTGGAGGTCGCCTTCGAGCACGCCGGGATCGCGGTCGCCGACCACGTGGTCATCGACCCCTCGTTCCTGCGCCCGGCCGAGGTGGAGCATCTCATCGGCGACGCGAGCAAGGCCAAGCGCAAGCTGGGCTGGGAGCCGGAGGTCAGCTTCGAGGAGCTGATCCGGATGATGGTCGACGCCGATCTCGCGCTCCTGCGCTAAGCAGCGGGTCCTCGCGAGGGCGGCGCGAGAGGCTAGATTGCACGATCGTGCGCGCGCTTCCCATCCGGCTGGAGGGTCCGGTCTTGGTCGAGTCGGTCGTCCATGGCGATCACCGGGGCTTCTTTCAGGAGACGTATCGCCGCGACATGTTCGCCGAGCTCGGGATCGACGATGAGTTTCTCCAGGACAACCATTCCCGCTCGCGGCGCGGGATCGTCCGCGGGATGCACTTCCAGCCGGGGATGGCGAAGCTCGTCCGGTGCGCGCGCGGCGCCATCCTCGACGTGCTCGTCGACGTCCGGCGCGGCTCCCCCGACTTCGGCGAATGGGAGGCGTACGAGCTCAGCGACGACAACCATCACCAGCTCTACTGCCCGGACGGCTTCGCGCACGGCTTCTGCGTGCTGAGCGAGGAGGCCGACGTCGTCTACAAGACCTCGAGCTACTGGGGCCAGGACCTCGAGCGCGGCTTCGCCTACGACGACCCCGAGGTCGCGATCGAATGGCCCGCGGGGCTGGAGCTGATCAGCTCGGCCCGCGACGCGAGCGCGCCGCCGCTGTCGGAGATCGCGGACTCGCTGCCCTTCGAGTACTCGCACTAAGTCGTCGTTTTCCAACGATGCGGCGGGTCGCCCGTGCTGCGTTTTCATCGTATTTCAAGGGTTTTGCAGCACACTCCTGCCGCCACGGCCCCGGTCGGCTGCATGCCCACCCCGTTCGCTGCGCCTCCACGAGCACGCATCCGGCATCATTGCCGGGCCGATGCCCCGTCGCCTCGCCGCAACGCTGGTCCGCCGCCTCACCGTCACGCCCCTCCAGTTCCGCCGCGTCAGCTACGTCGCGCTCGCGGCCCTGGCCGTGATCGTGCTTACGGGCGCCGCCGTGCGCCTGACCGACTCCGGACTGGGCTGCCCGACGTGGCCGAAGTGCTACGGCCGGGTCTATCCCCCGCTCACCACGCACGCCTTGATCGAGTTCGGAAACCGCGTCGCGGCCGGGCTCGTGGGCGTCGTCTGTGTCGCCGTCGCGGTGCTCGCCTTCACGCGCCGTCCGTTCCGGCGCGACCTCGCCTGGCTCGCGGTCAGCCTCCCACTCGGGGTCGTGGCCCAGGCGGTGCTCGGCGGCTTCACCGTGCGTGAGCACCTGGCCCCGGGCTTCGTCATGTCCCACTTCCTGCTCTCGATGGTGATCCTCGTCTTCGCCGTGGCGCTGGCGTGGCGGGCCACGTTCGAGCCCGGGGCCCGGCCGCGCTCGAGCGACCGCGTCGCCGTGCTGTCCGTGCGCGCGCTCGCCGTGCTCGGGGCGGTGACGATCTTCGCCGGGACCGCGAGCACGGCGGCCGGGCCGCACTCGGGCGGCACCGTGGGCGAGACGGTCAAGCGCCTGACCTTCAAGGGTCCGGACACGCTGAAGTGGCTCGTGCAGCAGCACGGGACGGCAGCCGCCCTGCTCGGTGTCGCGGTGATCGCGGTGTGGCTTCTGTACCGGCGGCGCGGCGCCTCGGCCACCGCGATCGAGCCGCTGACCACGCTCGGCGTCCTGATCGCCGCACAGGGACTCGTGGGCAGCGCGCAATACGAGCTCCAGCTCCCGACCGAGATGGTCTGGGTGCACGTGGGACTGGCGACCGCGACCTGGATCGCGATCCTGTGGTCGGTGGCGTCGGCGGGCCGGCTCGTCCCGCGGACCGCGGCGGTACCGGAGACCACGGCCGCGGCGCCGGGAGATGGCGTTCGGGTCCGGGATCCCGTCGGTGGGGCGGCGCCGTAGCCGCGCCCGTTGTGCGACGACGTCGATTTGCGGCGGCGACCGCGGCGACCGCGGCGTGCCTAAGCCTCGCCCTCGCCGCCGGCGGCTGCGGCGGCCACAGCCGTCACGCGCGCGCCCTTCCCGGGGTGACGGTGTACACGAGCTTGCCCTCCGGGGGCCCGTACGCGGGCGCCGCCGGCGCCATCTTTGACGGCGAGCAGCTCGCCCTGGCCCAAACGGGCGGGGTGGTCAAAGGCTTCAAGATCGTGCTCCGGCGGCTCGATGAGGGAGGCTCGGCCGCGCTCACCTCGACGGCGACCGCGGCAGGCGCCAGTGCCCGGATCGCCGCCGGCGATCGGAGCACGATCGCCTACATCGGCGATCTCACCCCGGGCTCGTCATCGGGTTCGATCCCCGTGCTCAGTCAGGCCGGAATCCTCCAGGTCAGCCCGGGCGACACGGCCGACGGGCTCGTGGGTGGGACTTTCGCCCGCGTCGTGCCCCCGGACTCCAACGAAGCCTCGGCGCAGCTGGCTGAGATGGGCAAGCTCGGCGTGACCCGGCTGTACCTGATCAAGGACCGCACGACCTACGGGAGCGACATCGCGGCCACGGCCCTCATCGACGCGCCCAGTTACGGAATCGACATCGTCGACCCGGCCGGCAAGTACCTGCGCGCTGACAACCGGGCCCTGATCCGTGCGATCAAGAAGTCCAAGGCGCAGGCGCTGCTCTACGCCGGGTCGCCGAGCACCTCGCTGCCGGCGTTCTGGAACGCGCTGTCGGTGTCCGACGGCACGATCAGGAAGTTCGCCTCCGCTGCCGTCGCCGGTGAGCCCTCCTGGTCGTCGACCAGCGCCGCCGCCCGCTACGGCAGCTACCTGAGCGCCCCTGGGCTCCCCCGCGCCGACCTGCCCCGCGCCGGGAGCCAGTTCGAGAACGACTTCATGAGCACGTACGGAACCCGCGCCCAGTGGACGACCGGGATCTTCGGGTACGTGGCCATGAGCGGGGTGCTCGAGGCGATGTACAAGCTCGGTCCGATGGCCAAGGACCGGGGCAAGGTCGCCGACGCCTTCATGCGGGCGAAGAACCTCCCGTCCCCCCTCGGGACGTACTCGCTCACCGCGGGCCAGACCTCGTTTGACCGCTACTTCTTCACCACCTACGCCAGAGACGGCTCGGTCACGACCCCGGGAGTGGACTAGTTGCCCCCGCCGGCCGCGAGGACGGCACCCGGCCGCTACGGCGCCTCTCGCTACGATCGAACCCGCTATGACGGTAGAGAATCCTCTATGACCGCCGACCGTCCCGTAACGGCGGGGCCGCTCCCGGCGGGCTCCCGCACCGCCGATCC
>JAXDGF010000107.1:0-4800 GCA_034665165.1 Solirubrobacteraceae bacterium
AGCGCCTCGTGAGGCCTGAACGTCGACTGGAAGGGCGGCCCGAGGCGATCGAGGAAGGTCACACGCGCGGGCGAGGAGGCGTCGAGCACGTGGGCGTCGGTGATATGCGCGATGCTGGCCAGGACCGAGGTCCTCGCCGACGCGGGCCCGAGCTCGGTCCGGTCGATGAGCGGCTCGCCGGCGAGGACGCGCAGCTGGCCGTCGCCGACGGGGTCGCCCCAAGTCGATTCGAGCGTCGAGCCCGAGGGCGCGGGCGCGCGCGTCCCGCCCGAGCCGCAGCCGGCCGCCGACAGGAGGACACCGCCCGCGCCCGCGAGCGCCTCAAACACCGCTGCGCGCCGCGTCATCCGCCTCATCGCGACGCGAGCCCGGAGACGACCGACTCGCGCCCGGCCTGGCGCGCCACCCACAGGACGGCGACAGCGCTCGCGAGCGCGAGCCCGGCCAGGGTGGCCAGGACCTCCGCCGTCGTCGCGTCGAGCGCGAGGGCGGCGTAGTTGGCGGCCAGGTGCGAGAGCGCGGGTCCGAACACAAACCGCTCCAGCACTATCCCCACCACCGCCGCCGGCACGACGAGCGCGAGCGTCGCCCCGAGCAGCAGCCGGCGCACGGCGCTCGCCCCTGCGCCGCAGGCGCGCAGCACCGCCACCGTGCGCCGGCGCTCCTGCACGGTCAGCGTCGAGGCCTGGATGAGCGCGTACAGGCACACGAGCCCTTCGACGATGGCATCGGCGAGGAGAATCGTCCGCAGCGTGTTCACGAGCGGCACGCCCCGCGCCGTCGCCCCGCTCGCGAGCGTCGGCGCCGCTCCGAGCCGGACGAGCGCGGCGCTGACCTGGCTCGGGTTTGCGTTCTGCTTGAGCTCCACCGCGACCTGGAAGGGCGCGGCGGGAGCGGCGGCGAGGAGCGCTCGGGCGGGGATGTAGGCCACCCGCCCGTCGTGGTCGAGCGAGCTCACGAGGCCCGAGACGCGGAGGCGGAGCTCGCTCCCCGAGCTCAGCGCGATGGCCAGGGTCGATCCCGGGCTGAGGCCGAGGGCGTCGGCCAGGCCGACTCCCACCTCGGCCTGGCGGGGCCCGTTCAGGCGCCGGCCCGCCGCGAGCGGCGGCGCCTCGAACCGGGTGTGATCGCCTGGATAGGCGATGACGTCGATCGTCTCGCCGAGGAAGAAGGAGTCGGCAGCTTGGGTCTCGTAGCGCGGCGCCGCCGCCGCCACGCCGGGGATCAGGCGCACGCGCGGGACCGAGCTCGCCGGCATCGAGGCGGTGAGCTGGTAGCGCTTGCCGAGCGCCTGGGGATCGGTCTCGAGCGCGCTCAGGGCCGAGGCGAGCGCGAGCATGAGGAGCACGAACCCGGTCGAGAGCCCGAGCGTCACCACGGTGGCCGCGAGTCGGGCCCGGCGCGCGACCACGAGCCGGGCCCCGAGGGCGGCGAGGCCGCCGCGGGGGCGGCGGTTCGCCGAGTCCGGCGGGCGGCGCCACCGACGGCCCTCCGACCCCCGCCCGCCCGCCACCAGCTCGCCCCCCCGGAGCAGCCCCACCGGCGAGCGCCCGGCCGCGCGCCACGCGGGCCATGCCGCCCCGAGCACGGGTATGGCCACGCTCGCGAGCACGGCGCCGGCGAGCGGGAGTGCGAGCGCGGTCCCCGGTGGAGGCTCGTTGAGCATCGTGAGCAGGCGATCGTCGGCGCCGTAGGTGGCGAGCACGCCCGCCACGAGCCCGAGGCCGGCCGCGGGTACGGCCACCATCATTGCCTCGAAGCCCTGCGAGAGCGCGATGTGGCCGCGCGAGGCGCCCACGGCGCGACGCACGCCGATGGCGCCGAGCCGGCGCTGGACCTCGGCCCGCGCGGAGGCGGCGAGCATGACGCTGGCGGTGACGAGGGCGATGATCGAGAGCGCGACGAGCAGGTCGATGACGATTCCCGCCGCCTGGTCGAGCAGGACCCGGACGCCCGACCGCGTGGCGAACTGGAGGTTGCGGAGGCCGAAGCTGGTCGAGCGGGCCTGGACGAGGACCTCGTTCGCGTAGCGCGGGTCACGGAGCCAGATCTCGGCGAGGTTGACGCGCGGGTTTGGGTCCGGACCGCCGAACCGCGCGTCGATGGCCGCGCGCGAGAGGTAGTAGCGGGGCTTGGCGAGCGGATATCCGACGTTGTCGGGCGCCTCGGTGAAGCCGACGACCCGCTGCCGTCCGAGGTCGCCGACGTGGATGGTGCTTCCGAGGTGCAGGTGCCAGGCCTGGGCGAAGGCGAGCTCGACGAGGACCTGGGAGCCGCGCGAGGCGAGACCCCGTCCCGAGACGACCGCGTAGCCGGGCCGGCCGTTGCCGGTCATGACCTCGGCCACGGCGTCGTCGCGCCGCTGCCCTCCCGCGGCGATGTGAGTCTGGGTCAGCTCGAAGCGGGTCGAGTAGGAGGCGATGTCGGGCAGCGCGCTGATGCGCTGATTGACGACGCTCGCCGCCTGCGGGTTGAAGCGCACGATGATGTCGGGCAGGTCGGCGGCCCGGGCCGAGCGCTCGAAGCCGCCGCCGAGCCCGACTCCGACCACAGCCGCCGCGCTCAGCATCGCCGAGGCCAGCGCGATCCCGATCCCGGTCAGGACCATCCCGCGCCGGCGGAGCCGCAGCCCCCGCCGGGCTTCGGCGAACGCGGCCTTGAGCGCGGTCATGCGCGGGACGCGGCGAGGAGCCTTCCGTTCGCCAGCTGCACGACCCGGTCGGCGATGGCCGCGGCGTCGGGCTCGTGGGTCACGATCACCACCGCCCGGCCCGTGAGCCGGCGCAGGAGCTCGAGGACGGCGGCCCCGTTCTCGGCGTCGAGGCTCCCGGTCGGCTCGTCGGCGAGGATCAGCTTCGGCCCGTTGACGAGGGCGCGAGCTAGGGCGAAGCGCTGCTGTTCGCCGCCCGAGAGCTGATGGGGGAGATGGTCCGCGACCGCGCCCAAGCCGAGCTCGTCGATGAGCCGCGCCGCACGCACGGCCCCGCCGGGGGGCGCCCCCGGCAGCCGGGTGGGCATGAGCACATTCTCGACGCCGCTCAGCTCCTCGATGAGCTGAAACTGCTGGAAGACGAACCCGACGTGGCGCAGGCGGATCCGCGCCAGGGCGCGGGCGCTCCGGCCCGTCAGGCGCTCGCCGGCGAGGGTGATCTCGCCCGCGTCGGGGGCGTCGAGCCCGCCGAGCAGGTTCAGCAGCGTCGATTTTCCGCTCCCGGAGCGCCCGAGGATGGCGAGGACCTCGTCGGCCTCGACCGAGAGGCTGACGTCGTCGAGCACGCGGCGTGCGGCTCGCCCGGCGCCCACCGTCTTGGTGAGGCCATCTGCGCGCAGAACCGTCACCCGCCTCACCGTACCGAGCGCCCGAGCCCGATTCGCTGGTCTGCCCGTGAGTTCCGCGAAGGTTAACTTTCGCCGCTGTCAGCCGCTGTCAGCCGTTGTAGCGCGCCATCGCCTCGGCCATGAGGCTCTGGAGCCCGTGCTCGGTGTCGGGAGTGACGTAGTTCTGGAGGATCGAGAACACAAGTGTGTGCCCGTCCCGCGCGTGGCAGTACCCGGACAGATCAGAAACGGCGATGAGCGTGCCCGTCTTGGCCCGGCACTGCCCCTGGGCCGCGGTCCCGACCATCTCGTGCTGCAGCGTGCCCGTCTCGCCGGCGACGGCGAGGGAGCTCAAGAAGTCCTTGTTGCCGGCCAGCTTCGCGAGCGTGGTCACGAGATCCGCCGGGCTCGTGGAGTCGCGGTAGGACAGCCCCGAGCCGTCGTAGATCCGGGGATGGATGCCGAACTGGGACGCGGCCTCGGCACGGATGACCGCCGCGCCCGCCGCCGTCGAGCCACGGCCGCCGAAGCGGGCGCCGAGGTCCTTGATCAGGGTCTCGGCGAAGAGATTGTCGGACGGAGTGTTCGTGAGCGCGATCAGCTGTGACATCGGCGGCGAGCTCACGCTCGCGAAGGTCTGGGCCCCGGCCGGGGTGATGCCCGTGAAGGCGTGGTTTCTCGGCACCTTTATGTGCGCCGCGCGGAGGGCGAAGACGAGCTGCTGGGTGGCGTAGAGGGGCGGGTGGGACTGGAAGTGGAGGCCGGTGTTATCGGTCCAGCCGCGGTTGTAGAGGAGCCCGCTCAGGGGGCTGCCGAGGTCGAAGGAGACCCGGTAGCCGTAGGGCGCGGTGCCCTGGGCCGCGTCGAGGAAGGAGGCGTCGCCGTAGACCCCGCCCGTCACCGACTTGATCCCGTGATGGACGAGCTGGGCCACGAGCGACTGCATGGTGGCGTGGATGACGCCCGTGCCGTAGATCCGGTCGACGTAGCTCGCCGAGCCGAACGAGGGATCGCCACCGCCGCGCAGGTACAGGCTGCCGGCGAAGATGCCGCCGGGTTGCAGCGTGCCCACGCCGTAGATGGTCGTCTGCAGGGTCGCCGTCGCCCCGAAGCGCAGGAGCGCCGTCGAGGTCGTGTAGATCTTCTCGTCCGAGGCCGGGAGCCGTCCTATTCCGGCCTTGTAGGAGTACAGCGTCTGGCCCGTGTTCAGGTCCATCACCAGGGCCCCGTTCGAGCCTCCACCCGCGTTCAGATTGCGGGCAAAGGTGTGGCGCAGGGCGCTCAGCGGCGAGGCCGCGGCGCCGTCGACGGCGGGCCCGGCGAGCAGCGCCGCCGCCCCAGCCAGTGCCACCGCCAACACGCGTCTCATCGCCGTACTGAAACAAACGCCGGCGGATAAAGGTGCGGTCCCAGAGTGACACCCGGGTCCCAGACCCTGAGGGGTGGACGCTTTTGAGCCGATATATGCGGCTCAAAAGCGAC
>JAXDGF010000108.1:0-3100 GCA_034665165.1 Solirubrobacteraceae bacterium
GTGCTCCTCCTGGCCGGAACAGACGAACCTGACACAATTGATTCCTTCCACAACTTCGCTAGCGAGCTGGGGGTTCTCTTTCAGATCGTCGATGACATCTTGGACGTCACTGGATCCCGTGAGGACCTCGGCAAGACCGGGGGCTCGGACGAGCGGCTCGGCAAGCGCACCTACGTGACCGAATTCGGCCTCCAAGGGGCGCGCGAGCGCGCTGACGAGGCCCACCAGAGCGCCCGAGCCGCGCTCGGGCAGGCTGTTCCCACCGGAGCCACCGAGCTCGAGCAGATCACCGACTTCATCGCCACTCGAACCCACTGATGACCAACCTCCTCGGCGGCATCCGCCAACCCAGCGACCTCCACCAGTACAGCGACGAAGAGCTCCAGGGGCTGGCGCAGGAAGTGCGCGAGCACATCATCGACACGGTGGGCGAGATCGGCGGCCACTTCGGCGCCAACCTCGGAACCTGCGAGCTCGCCGTCGCGCTGCACTCGGTGCTCGACTCCCCGCGGGACAAGATCCTCTGGGACGTCGGCCACCAGGCCTACCCGCACAAGGTCCTCACCGGCCGTCGCGATGAGCTCCAAACGATCCGCAAGTACGGCGGCCTCGCGCCCTTCTGCGCGATCCATGAGTCCGAGCACGACATCATGGGCGCCGGCCACGCCTCGACCGCGATCGGCTACGCCGTCGGGATTAAGGAGGCGATGCGCTCCGGGCACGGCGCCGACGCGAACGTTGTCGCGGTCGTCGGCGACGGGGCGATGACGGGCGGCGTCGCCTTCGAGGCGGTTCATCAGGCCGGCGGCCAGGGGACCCCGATCGTCGTCGTCCTCAACGACAACGGGATGTCGATCGCCCCCAACGTCGGCGCCCTCTCCCGCTACTTCAATCGCGTCAGGCTGAGCCCGCGCCTGTGGCACGCCCGCGAGGAAGTCGAGGGCGGGCTGACCAAGCTCCCGGTCGGGATCGGAGCCGCCTTCGAGCGGCTGGGGCCCCAGTTCAAGGAGTCGATCAAGGCGTTCTGGGCCCCGGGACTGTGGTGGGAGGAGCTCGACTTCGCCTACATGGGCGTGATCGACGGGCACGACGTCCGCGCCCTGCGCGAGGCCCTGCGCGAGGCGCTCGCCGCCGAGCGCCCCGTCGTCGTCCACATCGCGACGGTCAAGGGCAAGGGGTTCGCCCCCGCCGAGGAGGGCGGTCTCGAGGGGATGGAGGCCTGGCACGCGGCCAAGCCCAAGTCGATCGCCAACGGCGCTCCGGCCTCGGCCGCGTCTGCGGGCAAGCCGGGGGGTCCCCGACCGCCGCTGCAATACACGCAGGTGTTCGGCGAGGCGCTCGTCCGCGAGTGCCGCCGGGACGACCGCGTGATCGGGATCACGGCGGCGATGAACTCAGGCACGGGCCTGAACATCCTTCAGCGCGAGCTCCCCGAGCGCTACTACGACGTCGGGATCGCCGAGCAGCAGGCCATCCTCTTCGCCGCCGGGCTCGCGCTCCAGGGCTGCAAGCCGGTCGCCGCCATCTACTCCACCTTCCTCCAGCGTGCCTACGACCAGATCGTCCACGACGTGTGCCTGCAGCGCCTCAACGTTGTCTTCGCCATGGATCGCGCGGGGCTCGTGGGTGACGATGGGCCGACGCACCACGGCGCCTTCGATATTGCCTATCTGCGCTGCCTGCCGAACATGGTCCTCATGGCCCCTCGCGACGAGGCCATGCTCGCTGACATGCTCCACACCGCGCTTGTCTACGACCAGGGCCCGGTGGCGCTGCGCTACCCGCGCGGCGCCGGGATCGGAGTCGAGATCCCCTCGCAGCCCCGCTCGCTCGAGATCGGTACCGGCGAGATCCTCAGGGAAGGCAGCTCGGTGGCCATCCTCGGTTACGGCACCGGCGTCCACAAGGCCCTCGAGGCCGCCGACATCCTCGCCGACCGCGGCATCAAGGCGACGGTCGCCGACGCCCGCTTCGCCAAGCCGATCGACGCCGGGCTCGCGGCCCAGCTCGCCGCCGAGCACGAGCTCCTCGTCACCGTCGAGGAGGGCGTTCTCGCCGGCGGCTTCGGCTCCGCCGTGTGGGAGACCCTGTCCGACACCGGCGTCGCCGCCCCGCGCATCCTCCGCGTGGGCCTACCTGATCGCTACGTGACCCACGGAGCCCCCGCGCTCCTCCACCACGAGGTCGGGTTCACCGGCAACCGGATCGCCGAGCGGATCCAGGCTGTGAAACGGCCTAAAGGCCGTTTCATTGGGAGTTCGGTCGAAGGCTCGCGCGGCGTCGAGAATTAGCCGCCGAACTCCCGGAGGCTGTGAAACGGCCTGGCGGCCGTTTCATTGGGAGTTCGGTCGAAGGCTTGGGCGGTGTGGCGGGTTTGGCGCCGAACTCCCGGCGTAGTGAAGGGCCTGCCTGACTTCGACGCTGCTCCGCGACCTGGTCGCGCCTCACGCCTGTTCTACCGGGCACCAGTAGGTGGTGCGGCCGCCGATCCGGTCGCGCGATAGCGGCGCGCCGCAGCGCGGGCAATGTCCGCCCCGCTCGCGGTGCGGGATCAGCGTCCCGGTGTGGGCGCCGCCGGAGCGCACCGCCCGCCGGAGCGCGGCTCGACTCGCGCGGCGCAGCGTGTCAACCTCGGCCTCGGACAGCGATCCCGCCGGGCGGCTCGGGTCGATCCGCGCCTGCCACAGGATCTCGTCGGCGAGCAGGTTGCCGATGCCCGCGATCACCCCCTGGTCCATTATTCGCGCCTTGATCGGGGTCGCGCCCCTGCCCACGCGCTCGCGGAACTCCGCGCGCGTGGCGAGCGCCGCATCGGGCCCGAGCCGCGACAGGTCCGGGTCGAGGGTGGCCCGGCCGAGGCGGCGCTTGTCGCGCAGCGCGAGACGGCCGCCGTCATCGAACGTGAGCGCGAAGCGGTCCCAGCGCTGGTGGGGCTCCTCGTCGATCGCGATCCGCCCCGCCATGCCGAGGTGGAGCCCGAGATCGGGGCCCTCGCCGTCGGTCTCGAGCCATAGCGTCTTTCCGATCCGGTTGGCGCTCGTGAGGCGCCGCCCGACGAGGGCGGAGGCGATCTCGCCCGGCGCGTGGGGACGCGAGACGT
>JAXDGF010000109.1:0-8812 GCA_034665165.1 Solirubrobacteraceae bacterium
AGGCGGTCAAGCGTCTGCGCAAGAAGGGGTTCGAGGCCAGCGGCCACGTCGTCGGGACGCGCAACGCGGCCAAGCGCATCTGGCAGGAGGCCAAGCAGGCGGGATGCGAGGCCATCGTCATGGCCGCCGACCCCGACCGGCCCCGGCTCGTCCGCGACCTGCTCTGGTCCCAGGAACCGCAACGGGTCCGGCGCCGCGCCAAGGTGCCGGTCTTCCTCGTCGTCGACGAGGACTAGAGTCGGGCCGCCGGGGCCGGGGCCGGGGCCGGGGCCGCGGCCGGGTCCGGGTCCGCGGCCGGGTCCGGGTCCGGATCCGGGGTCGTGTCGGCCCCGCACGAGCGCATGAACGCGAGCACGAGCGCCATCGCCGCCGCGCGGTCGTCGTGGAGCCCGACGTCGATGGGCGCGCCGAAGGTGACCGAGATGTCGTGGCGGCCACCGTCCGCGGCGCGGACCATCCAGGGCCGCCCGATTGGCATGGCCGCGCGCGTCCCCGAGATGTAGACGGGGACGATGGGCAGTCCGTGCTCGGCCGCGAGCACAGCGGCGCCCGAGCGCATGCGTCCGACCCGGCCGTCGCGCGAGCGCGTGCCCTCGGCGAAAACGACCAGGTTCCAGCGCCGGTCGAGCAGACGCCTGATGTGGATCGCCTCGGTCCCGTGCCCCCGCCGCTCGAGGGGGACGGTGCCGAAGGCGAGAGACACGGCGGCGGTGAGGAGCCGCCGGGTGTAGAAGTAGTCGGCCGCGGCGGCGACCGCGGTGCGCCGGCGCCGGCGAGCGGGCAGCGACAGGAGGAGCACCGGCGTGTCGACGTGGCTGGAGTGGTTGGCGACGAAGATGACGGGGCCCGGCGCCCGCTCGAGATGCTCGAGTCCGCTCACGGTGCAGCGCGAGTAGCTGGAGACGATCGAGCCGAAGACGCCGCGGAGCACCATCTCCCGCGCCACCCGCGCGGGTAGGGTTCGTGCCCAGGCCTGGTCGCGGCTGGCCGCCATCACACAATCTTCCCCGGGTTCAGATGCCCCCCCGGGTCGGTCCCGTCGAACAGCGCGGCGAGCATCGCCACCCCGGGGGCGGAGATGTCCTGCTCGAGCCACTCGGCGTGCTCGGTCCCGACGGCATGGTGGTGGGACAGGGTCGCACCGTTGTCGACGAAGGCCTGCTGGATGGCGGACTTGACGATGCCGTACTGGGCCAGCATGTCGGCGGTCGGGGTCGCCTGGAACGCGAAGGTGAAGTAGAGGCAGGCGCCGGCGTGGTAGCTGTGCGAGAGGTGGCAGAGCATGTATCCCTGGACGCCGAGCTCGGCAAAAGCGCCGTCCGCCGCCGCCGTCACCGCGTCGTAGACGGGAACGAGGCGGCTCCAGGGCATAGCCGTCTCCGACACGTCGGCCGCGACCCCCCGGTCGAGGAGGAAGTCGCGGATGTAGGGCGTGTCGAACTTCTTCTGGTCATAGAGCGCGCCCGGGCTTGACCCGATGCACAGGCCGCCGTGGCGGCGCACGACCCGGCCCGCCGCCTTGCGCTGGGCGGCGACGTGGCCCTCGCTGCCCTCGTATCCGAGGAAGGCCAGCGACATCGCGCTCGTATCGAACCCGCGCCGGCGCGTGAGGTACTCCTTGAGCGCCCGCGACTTCAGCTTGTCGAGCAGAGTGGGGTGCGAGCGCGTGGCAGACGAGAACAGGGTCTCGTGCGCGTCCGAGACCCGGGTCACCGAGACCGAGCACTCGCTCGCCGCGAGGTCGCGCATGGCGGCCAGGCCGTCGGCAAAGGTGGGGAACAGGTAGCCGAGGATCTCCCGCCGCGCCGGCACGCGCCGCACGTGCACCGTCGCCTCGGTGATCAGCCCGAGGCGCCCCTCGCTGCCGAGGACCATCTCGCGGATGCTGGGACCCGTCGACGCTGAGGGCACCGGCCGCGTCACGAGCGTGCCCGAAGGGGTGACGACGCGCAGGCCGCGGACGAGGTCCGCGATGTCCCCGTAGCGATCGGACTGCATGCCCGAGGAGCGGGTGGCAATCCAGCCGCCGAGCGTCGAATGGCTGAACGAGTCGGGGAAGTGTCCGAACGTGTAGCCCTTGGCGCTCAGCTGCTGCTCGAGGTGCGGGCCGAGGACGCCGGCCTGCACGCGCGCGAGGCGCGAAGGAGCGTCGATCGCGAGGACCTGGTCGAGGCGCCCGAGATCGACGGAGACGACCGGGCGTGCCTCATCCGCGGGTGCCTCGAGCGAGCCCGAGATCGAGGTCCCGCCGCCGAAGGGGATGACGACGGCGTCGGCGGCCAGCGCCGCCTCGAGGACGTCCGTCACTTCCTCCTCGCTGCCCGGGCGCACGACGACGTCGGGCAGGCGCGCGAACTCGCCGCGCCGCTGGCGGACGAGGTCGCGCAGCGACTTCCCGCGTCCGTGCACGACGCGGTCGAGCGGGTCGACGGAGACGAAGGCGGCGCCGACGGCGCCGGCGAGCGCGGCGGCGAGGGTGTCCGGAAGCCTCGGAGCGCGGATGTGCAGGTCCTCCCAGCGGGCCGGCGCCGCCGTCGGTCGCGTCACGTCGACGCCGAGCACCTGTCTGATGAAGGGCCCGAACTCGGGCTTGTCCTCGTGGGTGAACTCGACACCCTCGAGGCCCCAGCCCCACCACTTCATGGCGGCTCCGTGACCGATGACGATGCCGTGGTCGCGGGTGCGTATCACGCGCGCTCTTGGAACACGGACAGGGGCAGGGTCATCCCGACGTTCCACACGCCGGCGTCCACCACCTCGAAGATCTTGAGGTCGCCCGCGAGGCTGCACAGCATGTACGCGTCCTCGCGCTCGAGGCCGTGCTCGGCCACCACCCAGTCGATCATCGAGCGCACGGCGATGCGCGTGCCCTCCATCAGGTCGGAATGGATGCCCATCGTGCCGTGGTGACCCCAGCCCTCTGTGCGCGGAGTCAGCGCACCGACGGTCCGGAAGCAGGGGACGGGCATCGTCCGGTGCTCGACCTCGAAGCGCAGCGAGGCGCGCATGTCGCACTCGAGCGCTGCCACGCACACCTCCCCGTCACCCTGGGCCGCGTGGGGATCGCCGCACGAGAAGAGCGCGCCCTCGCACCACACCGGCAGCCACAGGGTCGTGCCGGCGGTGAGATGCCGGGTGTCGATGTTGCCACCGCCTTTGTGGGGTGGAAAGGCGTCCGCCCGTGCGGGCTCGTCGGGGTGCGTGCCCATCGTGCCCAAGAACGGCGCGATGGGAACGCGCACACCGGGGACGACCTCGGCGTGGGTCCGCCCCCGCAGGTCAAACGTCTTCAGATAGGGATCGGGGAAGTCATCGGGCAGCGTCCCGAGTCCGGGAAGGATCACGCACCAGCCCCAGTCGCCGGGCTCGAGCGAGAGGATGTCGACGCGCAGCGTGTCCCCGGGCCGCGCCCCCTCGACGTACACCGGCCCGAGCAGGTTGTAGAGCGTCGCGAAGTCGAACGAGGTGTCCGCGAAGCTCCGCGCGTCCTCGAGCACCTGCCCCTGCCCGGCCATCAGCAGCTGGTAATGGACCGTGTCGCCCGAAGCGACGCGCAGCGAGGGCTCGAGCGTGTTGTCCCAGCTGTGGTGGATGCGTTCGGGATCGATGATGTGGTCCATGGGCGGGTCACGATACCTCCGCCGCTCACCGGGCTGGGCCAGTGGCGACGCTACCCGGGGCGTGGTCACCGCCCGTTAACCATCCGGTGTTCCGCGGTTTACGCGGGACACCGAGCCATCCGGCACTTTCGACCGCGCCCCCCCGCCCGCGCAAGACCCGGCTGGGTGCGCCGGGCTGGCGGAAATCTGGGTTGAGGGCATCATCGTTTCCGCATACCGGAAACAATGATGCCCTCAACGCCGGCGCGGCCTTCCGGCCGCCCGAACCCCCCGAAATCACCAACACATCCGGTCAACGGACGTCCCCCGAGGAGAGCCGCGCCCAAATGTTTTTGCGACACCTTCTTGACGATTCGTTTGCAGCACACCCCGCACGAACCGGCCCGCGGCCCGCGTTTCAGTCCGGCTTCAGGCTCCCAATCCCGAGCGAACCGTCACCCGCCGCGCCGGAGACCGCTGGCGGATCGTCCAGCCACTCCGCGCTCGGCACGAAGAACAGGCACCCCGTGACCGCCGTGGAGAAGTCGAGGATGCGGTCGTAGTTTCCGGGCGGCTTGCCGATGAACATGTTGCGGAGCATCTGCTCGGTCACGTCGGGGGTCGCGGCGTAGCCGATGAAGTAGGTGCCGAACTCGCGTGCCCCGACGCGCCCGAAGGGCATGTTGTCGCGCACGATCTGGCGCTGGTCGCCGTTCTCGTCCTCGATCGTGTTCAGGGCCACGTGGGAGTTCGCGGGCTTGACGTCGTCGGGCATCTCGATATCGGCGAGCTTGGTGCGTCCGATGGCGCGCTCCTGATCCTCGACCGCCAGAGCGTTCCACGCGTCGAGGTCGTGCAGGTACTTCTGCACGATGACGTAGGACCCGCCCGCGAACTCGGGATCCTCGTCGCCGATCAACGCCGCCGCGAGCGCGTCCGAGCCGGCCGGATTCTCGGTACCGTCGACGAAGCCGAGCAGGTCGCGCTCGTCGAAGTATTTGAAGCCGTGGACCTCGTCCGCGACCTCGGCGAGCCCGGCCAGCCGGTTCATGATCTGACCCGCGAGCTCGAAGCACAGGTCCATGCGCCGGGCCCGGATGTGGAACAACACGTCACCGGGCGTGGAGACGGCGGTGTGCTCAGCGCCCACGATTTCCCCCAACACGTGCAACCCCGCCGGACGCCCGCCGCCGCCGGCGTCGCCGAACATCCGGTCCCACAGCGCCGACCCGATCCCCACCACGCACGTCAGCGTGTCCTCAGGTGACCGGAACCCAACCGAGCGCACCAATCCCGAGACATCAGTGAATAGATCGCGGACCTCGTCCGAAGCTCCGGCGTTCACCGTCACCACAAGGAAGATCGCCGCCTCGGTCAGCGGCGTCAACAGCGGCTGAGGCTCACCAGCGGCGGGCGTCATAGAGCCGTCGGCCGCCCGTGCAGGCGCGCGAGCTTGATCGCCAGCTCGAGCGAGAGAAGGTCGTCGCGGTCGAGCTCGACGCCGGTGAGCTCCTCGATGCGTGCCAGGCGCTGGCGCAACGTGTTGGGATGGATGAAGAGCGCGCGGGCGCTCTCGATCACGCTCCGGCGCTCGGCCAGGTAGCGCTCGAGCGTGTCCAGGAGGGCGGTGCGCCGGCGGGTGTCATAGGCGATGAGCTCGTCGACCGCGGCCCGCATGCGGTCGCGCGGGGCCTCGTCGGCGGCGATGCGCACGAGATACCGGTAGGCGCCGAGCTCGGAGTAGGCGATGGCGCCACCCTCGCCTAGGAGGGCGCGACCGATCGTGGTTGCGTCGAGGGCCTCCCGGTACGCGCGCGTCGCCTCCGCCGGCGTGTCGCGCCGCTCACTCACGCCGATCGCGGCACCGGCCTCGGAACCGAGCTCGCGGCACAGTCGCAGCACCTCCTCAGCCCGCACGGGCGCGGGCGAGCCGAGCGGGAGCGCCACGCGCACGGGACCCGGCCCGGCCTCGATCGCGGCGCGGGGCGAGAGGTCGCTGAGCCTCTTCCCGATCACCTCGGCGGCGGCGCGCCAGTCGCCCGAGCCCTGCTCGCGGCCCCCGGCGGGCTCGGCGCACACCATCAGGTAGGCGCTCGTCAGGTCGCAGCGCACCTCGGCCGCCTTCGCGACGGCAAACGCTGTCGCCCCCGCGGCCAGCGCCTCGAACATGTCCTTGACGATGTTGGCGTTGGTCAGGTGCTCGATGAGTTCGGCGCGCTTCATGGCCAGCGCGGCGAGGTGCGCGATGGCGCGGGCGAGCTCGGCGTCCTCCTCGGTGAACGCGCGCCGGGGCGGGGAGCCGGCGCAGAGCAGGCCGAGCCGTTCGTCCCCAGCCGCGAGGGGGGTCACGAGCTGGTCGCCGACCTCGGGCGTGGTCCACAGCGGGCGGGCCGGCGGGCGCCCCGCGCGGTCGCGGAGCGCGCCGAGGGCCAGCTCCGCCACGGACAGCACGGGTGGCGTCGACGCGGTCGGCGGATCGGAGGCAACGAGCACGACGCCGCTCCCATCCCGGTCGAGCCGGTAGAGCTGGCACACCTCGGCCTCGAGCACCCGTCGCGCGCCGCGCGCGACCACGGCCCCGAGGTCGGCCGCGTCGGTGGCGGCCGCCACGTCGTGCCCGAGCGTCGAGAGGCGCGTGAGGGCGTCGACCCGGCGGCGCTCCTGCTCGTAGAGCTGGGCGTTCTCGAGCGCGCCGCTGACGAGCGAGGCGATGTGGACGAGGAGCTTGAGGGTGTCCTCGGTGAACTCCCGGGGCGCCTCGGTGTGGAGGACGATGACGCCGATGGTGTCGCCCGAGCGCGCGAGGATGGGGACGGCGACCATCGACTGGAAGCGCTCCTCCTCGAGCAGCGGGATGTACTTCATGCGCGGATCGTGCATGGCGCCGTCACGGATGAATTCGGGCGTGCGGTGGCGGGCGACCCAGCCCGTGAGGCCCTCCTCGAGCCCGAGCTGCACGCGCCCCACCGCGTCCGCGAACACGGGTGATGCGGCGCGGATCGTCAGCCTGTCGTCCTCGCGCAAGTAGATGAAGCACGCGTGACAGCCGGTGGCGTCGGTCGCGAGGTCGACGATGCCCTGGAGCATCGGCCCCAGCTCGAGCGAGGAGGAGACGAGCTTGATCACGCCGTAGAGCGTGCGGTTCTCGGCGACTAGAGCGCGGAGCTCGCTCGCCGGACGGTTGAGCGCTCGCGCCGCTCGGCGCGAAAGCTCGTCCTCTACGGCAGACAACATGCACCTCCGATCAGTGAGCGGCGCGGACCTATGTGCGGACCGAACATGCTAGCCGCCCGCATCGAGGGAGCACGGCCATTGTCGCGGCCCCGCTCGCCCCGATATACCTCTTGCGCGCATGCCGACCAACCCCACCACCGCCGAGGACGCCCGCCAGATCGTCAGCGAGCGCAACATCGAATTCCTCTTCGCGCAGTTCGTCGACATGCACGGCAAGCCGAGCGCGAAGCTCGTCCCCGCCCATCACATCGACGACCTCCTCACCGAGGGCGCCGGCTTCGCCGGTTTCGCCGCCGGCGACATCGGCCAGGGCCCCCACGATCCCGACATGATCGCGATCCCAGACCCCCGCAGCCTCACCATCCTCCCGTGGCGACCAAGCGTGGCGCGCTTCGCCTGTGACGTAACGGTGGAGGGCGAGCCGTGGCCGTTCTGCCCGCGCACGATCCTGCGCGGTGCGCTCGACCGCGCCGCCGCCCTCGGCTACGAGCTCAAGCTCGGGGCCGAGCTCGAGTACTTCCTCATCCGCCGCAACCCGGACGGGAGCATCGAACCCGCCGACCCGCTCGACACGCTCGAGCTCCCTTGCTACGACATGCGAGCGCTGACCCGCAACCTCGATTTCGTCTCCATCGTCTCGCAGGCGGTGACCGGGCTCGGCTGGGACAACTACGCCACCGACCACGAGGACGCCAACGGCCAGTTCGAGCAGAACTTCGCCTTCGCCGACGCCTTGACCACGTGCGACCGCGCCGTGTTCTTCCGCTACATGGTCGAGTCCCTGGCCCAGGAGCGCGGGCTGATCGCCACCTTCATGCCCAAGCCCTTTGCCCACCTGACCGGAAACGGCTGCCACTTCCACGTCAGCCTGTGGCGCGACGGAGTCAACCTCTTCGAGCGCGACCCGTCCGACGACCCCCGCGGCCTCGGCCTCTCCGAGCTCGCCTATCAGTTCCTCGCCGGCCTCAAGGCCCATGCCAAGGCTTACATCGCGGTCACAGCTCCCACCGTGAACTCCTACAAACGCCTCGCCGTGGGCGCCCCCACGAGCGGCGCCACGTGGGCTCCCGCCTACGTCAGCTACGGCTACAACAATCGCACCCAGATGCTCCGCATCCCCGCACCGGGCCGGATCGAGGACCGCACCGTCGACGGTTCCTGCAACCCGTACCTGGCCGCCACGGCGATGCTCAGCGCCGGTCTCGACGGGATCGAGCGCGGCCTCGATCCGGGCGACCCCAACTCGGCCAACCTGTACGAGCTCTCCGACGCCGAGCGCGCCGAGCGCGGGATCGAGACGCTGCCGGCCAACCTCCTCGACGCCACCCGCGAGGCCGAGAAGTGCACGGTGCTCCGCGACGCCCTCGGCAAGACCCGGGACGGCGACTACCTCGACTACTTCGTCGAGGTCAAGCGGCGCGAGGTCCAGGCCGCTCACGAGCAGATCACGCCGTGGGAGCTCGAGCGCTACCTGCAGCTGTTCTGACCGCGGGCCGCGGCGCGCGCGTCTAGCGGTCGGGGCCCATCCGGCGCGCCCCGCCGAGGCGCTGGTCGGCGTGGACGAGCGAGGAGACGGTCTGCGGGGAGAGGCGATCGAGATGGGTGGCGAGGGCGACGAACGCCTGCGCCGTCGTCACCGCGTCGCCGAGGGCGTGGTGAGGAGGCTCGGCGGGGAGCCCCAGCGTCTCCGAGAGCCGCGCCAGCGCGATGCCCGGCGGCGCCCGGCCGTCGCGCTCGCGCAGCCACAGGCGACCCAGGACCTCCGTGTCGGCGGGTGCGGGCAGGCGGACGCGCCTGCCCGCGAGCAGGGGCAAGAGGAACGCGCGCTCGATCACGGCGGTGTGGAAGACGGGAACGCGGCCGGCGAGCATCTCGAGCACGAGATCGACGGCGTGCTGGACCTCGGGGGCATCGACGAGGTCGGCTAGGCGCAGCTTGTGCACGAGGACGGCGTCGTGCTTGGGTGGGTGTGTCGGGCG
>JAXDGF010000110.1:0-13643 GCA_034665165.1 Solirubrobacteraceae bacterium
CCGTCGATCCGCCAGTAGTTGGCGAACCAGCCGGTGGCGAAGAACTGCGCGACCTCGTGGATGTAGCCCTTGTTCCAGATCCGGTCCCAAGCCAGTTCGACCAGGTCGTGCGGGATCGTCAGGCCGTACTTCTCCAGCGGCGCCAGGTAGCTGCGGTAGTAGTCGTCATAGATCCAGCGACGCCAGGCCTCGGCGTAGCTGTCGCGATCCTTGCGACGGTCCTTGGTGCCGTACTCGATGAAGGTTCCGATCGCCGCGTCGACGACGGCATGGTTGTTCCACCACGCGTAGCGCAGATCGCGCTCGAGGAGCTGCCGGTTGCGCTCATCGGCCAGCGCCATGAGGATGATCGAGTAGCCGTTCGAGATGTGCCGCGACTCGTCCGACTGGACCGAGTGGAACACGGTCGGCAGCAGGTAATCGCCGTTGGCGGCGGCCTCGGCCGGCATCGCCACGAACAGCACGTTCGTGAACGCAGTCTCGGCGACGATCGTCAGATAGACGTTGGCTGCCGTGATCGCGTCGCCGGTGATGAATCCCTCCCCAAACTGACGGCCGATCGTCCCGGCGTAGCAGTTCGAGAACCCCTTTTCGGTGATGTCGAACCCGGCCGGATCGATGTAGTGGTTCATGTACAGCCGCTTGAGGTTCATCTGGATCGTCGAGTGGCGTACCTCGTCGATCATCTGAATCGCGAGGCCGTTGTGGACCTCGGGATTCGGGACCGCATTGATGGCCAGCGGCATCGCCCGGGCGGCGGAGATCTCGGGGAAGGGGATGATGCTCAGGAACAGCTTCTGCCATTCCATCCAGCGCTCCTGGACCTGACGGAACATGTTGCCGCGGATGGCACCGTCCATCGCGCCGAAGACGCGGTTGTCCTTTTCCTCCTCCATCGGGAAGTAGGAGCGCAGGACCTGCTTGAGCGGGTCCTTCTTGGGGGCCTTCTCGAACGTGTAGTCGGTCGGGTACTTGTCGACCGGCTCGACGAACGTCGGGTCCCACGACAGCTCCTGAATCTTGTTGTGTGCCTTCGTGATGCTGGCTCTGCTCATGCTGAGGCTTCCTCTCCTACGTCGAGGACATGTGGGCTGCTTTAGGCGCTGACCTTAGGGTCGTAGTCACCGCGCGCTCAAGAACCGCGCGGTCTTCCGAGATGGCTGGAACCTCGGGGCAACCGAGGACCGTCGAGGCTTGAACGGCGACGTCGCGGAGGACGTCCGAGAGCTGCTCTCGCTCCAGCTCGAACGAGCGAGCGGACATCGAGACACCGAGCGCGGCAACAGCGTGGCCGGCCGCGTTGCGCACGGGCGTAGCGAGGCAGCAGAAGTCCATCGCGAACTCCTCGCGATCGAAGGCGACGGCTCCGCTCCGGATCTCCACCAGCTCCTCGCGAAGCCGCTCCGGCGAGACGATCGTCGCCGGGGTGAAGGCCCGCAGCCCGTGACCGATGTAGCGCTCGAGGGCGCGCTCGCCGAGGAGCGAGAGCGCGATCTTGCCCAGCGCCAGCGCGTGCGCGTTCTGTCCGATGCGCGCGCCGAGGCCGGGAATGAGCGGCATCCCCTGACGGCCGCGTACGAGCGGGATGACGACCTGGCCCGAGTGCGCGGCGGCCAGGTAGACGCGCTTGTGCGTACGAGCGAAGAGCTCGTCGAGGATGCCGCCGAGTCCGGCCGGCAGGCCCGGGGCGCGCTCGGCCGGCACCAGGCTCTCGACTTCCGCCGCGAGCCGGTAGCACCCGTTGTCGGTATGGACGACGAACCGTTCCTGGCACAACGTGTCGAGCAGGTTGTATGCCGTCGACGTGCTCTTGCCGAGCGCCGTGGCAACGTCGTCTGCACGCATGCCGTGCTCTGAGCGAGCGAGCAGCGACAGCAGGTGAAGTACGGTGCGAGCGGTGCTCACGCCGCGCGTTCGCGGCGCGGCTACCCCAGCCTCACGGCCGGTGTCTGCGATTGCCAACTCCCTCTCCATTCTCGGCTTCAAGAACTGGGGCCGGGTCGACCCGTCTCTCGCCGCCGGTACGGAGAGATTGGAGCACGGAGTCGTTACATCGCCGCTACAGACTCCGCTTGTCGGAGAGTTGCGGCGTGCGCAACGGCGAGGCCACGCCGGGCGTCTGAGTAGTCGAGAGCGGCCAGCAGCCGAAGCCACGCGACCAGATCGCCCTCGCCCGATGGCGACCGGGCCCAGGCCCACAGGGCGTCCGCGTCCTCGGAGGTGATCACTGCCTGGCGAAGCCACCCTTCGAGCTCATCGCGGGCACACACGACGCCGGGAGCCGAGGAACCGGGCAGGAGCGGCCCGGGATACGCGGCGGCAGCGGCACCCACTTCACCTCGACCCAGCAGCACGCGGACACGCTTGAAGTCGCTCTCCGCCTCGCAAGTCAGGTGATAATCCACGGCGCCGATCGCGCCGGGCAAGAGCTTGCGCAAGCGAGACATCTCGACCCGGATGCTGGCCGGATGGCCGCCGTCGCCGTAGAGCTGAGCGCACAAGCTTTCTGCGCTCACCCGGCCCCGGTGGAGAACCATCAAGGTGAGCAGCTCGACGTGCCGCGGACGCAGGTGGACCGTGCTGCCCGCGAAGCGAACCTCCGGCGCGCGATCGCCCAGCACCTCGAGCTCGAGCCGTGGGCGCGCGCGGCGCGACCGCGATTGGCTGGGACGAACGACGTAGATGTCGTCATCCTCGACGGGCTCGGCGGTGGCGTTGATCCCGAACGGCAGCACGAGCGTGCCCCCGCCGGGCGGAATCGCGGGGAACACCACCTGCTGCCACCGACTCCCGGGATCCATGACCACGCGCCCGCGCCCAGTCACCAGCGCGGCGCCCACGGACTCGGGTCCGAGCAGACGCCCGTAACGCGCGCGCCGCGCATCGTCGCGCTCGCGCATCCGGCCGCGGAGTAGTTCCTCGACGGCGCTCGCGGTGGCAACGACGACGGACAGGCTGTGGGGATTGACCCCGCTGAAGTCGCCCGTGAGGTCGATCACGCCGAGCAGCTCCTGGGTATCAGGATCGATCACGGGCGCCGCCGCGCACGTCCACCGCTGCACGGGCTCGGTGAAGTGCTCAGCCGCGAACACCTGGACGGCATGCTCGGCGGCGACCGCGGTGCCGATCGCGTTCGTCCCGGCACCGGCCTCGCTCCAGAGCGCGCCCTCGACGAAGTTCATCTCGTCCGCGGCGCGACTGCGGAGCCGGGCGTCGCCACCTATACGCAGCAGCAGGCCGTCCGCAGCGCTGATGACGAGCAGATGATCGGCCTCGACCGCGGCCTCGGCCATGCAGTGGGCAATGAGCGGGAACGTGCTCGCGAGCGGATGCTCATCCCACAGCTCCACCGCCGGCCCGTGCTCCACCACCGACGGCGCGGCTTGGCGCCCGGTCGGGTCTACCCCGGCCTCGAGCGAGCGCCTCCAGGAGTCGAGGATCGGCCCGCGAACCTCGGGCGTGCCCGCGTCGTCGCTGTCCTCCTGGTGGCGCCCATCGATGAAGTCCTCCCACGCATCGCGTAGCTCTCGCGCCCGCTTCGCCGGGATCGTGGCCGCGTCGACCGCTACCCACGGGCTATAGGGCACGCGAAGCCGTCCCTCTAGGACAAGCGATCAGCTCGCGCCGATCTGTTATTGCAGCCAGATATCGCAAACCGCCTCGAAGGCGACGACCCTCTCTTAAGACCTACGGGCCACGATACGTACTTCCCCAGAGTTGGTCAAGGACTTACGTGCCGGGGCCGCCCCCCGGCCCCGGCAGGTGGCGTCATCCCGGGGCGGGTCAGCGTACGAGCGGTCGTCCCAACGGATACGCCTTGCCGCCCGTGGCCGCCGATGCCGCGCTGAGGAAGAGGTACGTCCCCAGGGCAGCGAAGACAAAGACCACATAGCCCGCGGCTTTGGTCGCCGAGGTGCTGGTATCGAGGGTTCCGATGATGAGCAGGACCAGGGCCAGGACGACGAGGGCGATCACGGCCGTGAAGGCGACCGGCAACCGCAGCGTCGCGATGGTCAGCGCCGCCATGACGATGGCCCAGGTGATCTGGAACAGAGCCACGCTGTGGGTCACGTTGGCCGCGGGGATCGCGAACCAATTGTGGTTCAGGCCCAGCACGAGCACGGCGTAGCTCCACCAGAAGCCCGAGAAGAGCCCGAAGATGCAGGCCACGAGCGTCTGCCCGATTGCTGCCGCCCAGACCGCCGAAACGATCAGCCCGAGCCCGGTCGGGGCGAGGATGATGGGCAGCGCGCTGCCGCCGGCGGCAGCGGGCACGTAGCCGACGAGGGCCAGCCCGAGGGCGACCGAGCCGGCGACGAAGATCGGTAGTCCGAGGATCGACGGGTCTCCCTTGGCCGCAGGCGAAGGGTCGATGATGACGGTGGTTGTTGGGGGATGGTCGACGACGGTTGACATCGGAGTCTGCTCCTCCTTACCTCGGTGTGCGCCAACGCTATTGCCAACCCATGCTCTTGCCAAGAAGCCGGCCGTCTTCCCGCAATGCTGGAGACGAGGCTCACCGGAACCCGACGAGCGCGATGTCCGCCGTCGCGCTCACGCTCCCGGCGCCCGCACCCGCGGTGATCACCACGTGCACCCCGAGTTGGTTTCCGGGCGCCCGAGCGAGCAAGCTCCGCCCCGCGCCGGTGAGCTTGAAGGCCAGGTACCCGGCCTGATTGCCTCCTAGCGACTCAGGGCCGGTGGTCGCGATCACCGTACTCCCGGCGGTGAGGGTCATCGTCTCGCGGCAGGCGGTGGGGGAGGAGCACGCGGCGAGGATGCCGCCCACCCCGGTGTCCGAGCGCACGAAGTCGGTCTTCCCGAGGAGGCGCAGCGCTCCCGTCGCGCTCGCGTCGCGGCGCGGCCCGGCGCCGCGGACATCAACCCCGACCAGCGTCATCGGCACGGTGCTCCGCAACCCGCTCCGGTCCGTCGTGGTAACGCTCACCGAGAGCCCCCGCCCCCGCCTGCGCACAGAGGCGAGCATCCGGCGCCCGGCCGGCGACAGCCGGAAGTAGAGGATCCCGCTGCTGTTGGCGAGCAGGGTCTCACTCCCGCTCCTGGCGAGCACGGTGCGCCCCGACACGGCGGTGGTGACGATGTGACAGGTCTGGGGCGCGAAGCAGCTCGCGGGCACGCCGACGAGTCCGCCGTCGGACACGAAGGCGCTCCGTCCGTAGATTGCGGTGCGCGCTCCCGCGCCCGCGGCCCGGCTCGTGGCCAGCACCTGTCCCCCGGCGCCCAAAGCCTGGACGGCGAAGCTCGGGTCGCCGCTGTGCACGGCGACGGCGGTCTCGAAGCCGTGGCGCGGGACATCGCCGACGGCGTTTAGCGCGGCGGCGCTCTGGCCCGCGAGCACCCGCCAGGCCGACACGTCGGTCGCCCCGTTCCAGCTCGCGTAGAGCTGCATGGTGCCGTTGGCGTTGGCGCTGATGGCGAGCGCCGGGCTGGTCGGGGGCTGGCCGCTCCACGGCATCCGGTAGGCGCGGTAGCTCGCCGTCGGCTCGGTGAAGTGGGCATCGAAGTCCTGCTGCCCGCGCGCGTTGCTCTCCGAGAAGTACGGCTGCTGGCCCCAGCCCAGGAACATGTCCCCGCCGGGCAGGGCCTGCATGCTGCCCTCGAAGGCGGCCGAGATCTTGGGCGCGTGGTCGTACTCGCGCACGAGCTTGGCCGTCCGGCGCACCAGATCGATGGCCACCGTGATCCCGCGTGAGTAAGGATGGATCTTGGGTGGCCCCGCTCCGTCGTCGAAGATGGTGATGGTGCCGTCCGGTTGCACGACGGCGTCGTGCTGCAGGCCGGTGGCGGTCCCGCGGCCCATCTTGAAGGTCGAGCGCTTGCCGCCGAGGCGCCAGATGATCTGGCCCGTGGTGCGATCGATCTTGTAGACCGCTGAGGTGTTGCGCGCGGAGACGATGAGGTTGCCGTCGCTGTCGAGCGCGACCGAGTTGAAGTGGTAGGGGTCGAGGTAGTGCCCGGAGGCACGGGGCCCGAACGTCGATGATTCCGACGTGCTGATGTGGTCGAGCGCGTGCCACTCGAACAAGACCAGGCCGGTGCGGATATCGATCTCCTGCACCACCGAGTCGAGCACGGGGCGTCCGAGCTTCGGCAGCCACACCGGGGAGGCGGCCAGGATGTACGCGTCGCCGGAGTCGGTGAGAAGGAACTCGTGGAGGTCCATCGCCATCCCGTCGCCGGCGTGGACGGCGTACTCAGGCCGATAGTCGCTGTCGTAGATGTAACCCGCACCGGTCCCGGTGCCCGCATTCGTGTAACCCCGCCACCAGGTCAGCACCGGCTTCCCGAACAGCGTCTGCGTGCGAAAGTCGGTGACCAGGAGCTTGGTTGAAACCGCAGTCGGGTCAAACCACACGAGCCGGCCCTGAGGGTCGAGGATCATCGGCCCGTTCTGCCAGGGCCCGAACTGCGGCGCCACGAAGATATCCCCGGCCGAGGCCGGGGCCGAGTTCTTGGTCACGGTGACCGACGCGGGCCGGAGCCCCGGCTCGGAGTGGAAGCGCTGCACACCGTTGGCCCCCGCCGGAGCTTTGGGAAGCGCCTCGGGCTGGATCGGGCGCGCTGGGTGAGCGATCGAGAACGAGAACCTCCCCGCCGAGCCGCCGATCACGTCGAGCCCCGTGGTCACGGTGACGGTCTCGCCCGGGGTGAAGCCCACCGAGGGGATGAAGCTCGCTCCGCCGCCGTCGGAGTCGGCGTCGACCGTCCCCGTGTGTGGGCCGCTCTTCGAGCCCACGACGCTGATCGTCCCGAGCTGGCTCGCCGGAATGTCCCCGAAGACGATCTGTGTCGCCGGCATCTCGTAGCGTGCCCCGGGGGTGGGGAACACGCTTACGCCGGCGGTCGCCGCGCGGGTCACCGCCCCGCCGGAGCCGGCCATCGCCACGGCTACGAGCGTGAGCGAGCCGGCGGCGAGCCCGCGGCTCAGCGCCCTAATACCCACCACAGAGCGGGTTGCAGACCGGGACTCCTCCCGCCTGCTTGGGCTTGACCGAGCTGCCGCTCGTGTTCACCACGTACCAGCGGGCGCCGAACTCGTTGGCGCCCTCGCCGTGCATGTCGCCGGCCTTCTTGTCAGCCACGTTGGTGTAGAGGGGATGGTGGTCGTAGACGATCTGGACGGTGCCGTCGGTGCGCCTGATCGAGCCGAGCAGGGCGAGCTTGACGCCCGACCCGGCGGCGGCCGACAGGTTGCCGGACGCAATCATCGGCTTCCACGTCTTCGCGCACGTCCCCGAGCATGCGCTCCTGCTCTTCGGGTCCCTGGCGAACAGGTAGAGCACGTGCCCCGAAGCGTTCGCGAGGACCGAACCGAGCTTGGTCTTGCGCACCCCGATCGAGGTGCGCGCGGCGGTAGTGGCTACGGGCGCCTTCGTGGCCTTGACCGCGACCGAGGTACCGATGACCCGGCCGCGAGCATCGAGCGCCTTGACGCGATAGAACCGGCGCGTTGACCTCAGCCTGACCGCAGTCTCGAAGCCATTGCGGGCGACGGCTCTCACCTTAAGCAGGTGCGTGCGACTCGACCCCGCCAGTACCTCCCACGAGGCCACCCGCGTAGCGCCGTTCCAGGAGGCGTACACGGTCGTCGCGGTCACCCCGCGCCGAGCGGCGATGCTCGGCTTGGTCTCAGGCTTGCCCACCCACGACAGGCGCCGGGTGCGGTAGGACTCGTCCGCGTCGGGCAGCCTCGCGTCGTAGAGGAGCCTCCCCGCCGCCGTGTACTCGGAGTACAGGGGCTGCTGCCCCCAGCCGATGAAGACGTCACCGTTGGCGAGCGTCTGCATGCTCCCCTGGGTGGGGACGTCGAGCCCGGGATCGTGGGTGTAGCTCCGCGCCACCGTGGCCGTGTGCCGGCTCGGGCTCAGCTTCAGGACGAGCCCGCGCGCGAACCTGGCCGGCTTGCCGCTGGGGAGGCTGCAACACGAATCGTCGAACAGGCTGAGCTCGTTGCCGGGGAGGAAGCGCGCGTCGTGCTGCCAGGAGAAGTCGGCGTTGGCGCCGAGCGCGAAGCTGCTGCTCTTGCCGCCCAGGCGCCAGACGAGCTCGCCCCGCTTGTGGCCGATCTCGTACAGCGCCCAGGTGTCCCGGGCCGACACGAGCATGTGCCCGCTCGCATCGAGATCGATGGAGTTGACGTGATACGGGTCCCAGGTCACGGATGGGATGGTCGGCGCGGGAACCTCGGCGTCGCTCAGGGGGACGTGGCTCGCGAAGTCCCACTGGAAGAGGAGCTTCCCGGTCTTCAGGTCGACCTCCTGAATCGCGTTGTCCTCGTACTGGCCCGCGGGCGAGCCGCCGTAGGCGCTGAGATCGGCGCTCACCTCCTTGACGGCGGGGAAGAGCGCAGTGCCCGCCGGGGTGAGGATGAGCTCGTGGGGGTCGGCGATGAAGCCGTTCTGGGCGGTGATCTTCTTGACCTGCCGATAGTGCTGGTCGTAGACGTAGAAGGTGCCGCCGGGTTCGGGAACCCCCGCGGGCGTGGACGGAGGCAGGACCAGGCCTCCCTGCCACCACGTGAGTACCGGCCGGCCGTGGTAGGTCTGGGTCTGGAAGTCGACGGCCTCCTCACCGCTCGGGGCAGGGCGGAACCACACCGGGTGGCCGGCGTCGTCGAGGATGAGCGCGCCCGACTGGCCGATCTGCGGGGTGGTGACCGCGAAGTCCTTGAAGGGATCGAGGAAGAGGAGCCCGGGCGCCGTCCCCTTCTCGCTCGTCAGGACCTGGACGTGCGGGGGCTGGAGCTGGGGTGCGGTCTGGAAGCGCCAGGCGCCGAGATCGGCGGGGGCGGCGGTCGGCCAGCAAGCGGCGAGGCCGACGGCCAGCGCGCCCGCGAGCCACGCGCGGCGTGCGAATCCAGTCCGCCAAGACGAGGCGCGGACCCTCTTCGAGCTCATCGAGCCGTCCTTTGATCGCTGTTCTGGGCCGCGGTCCTGCGACCGGCCCGCCTGGCGTCACCGTAGTGGCGCCAGCATAAAGTTGCGGTAAGGGAGACCCTAACGCAGGCCGTGGCGGACCCGCTGTCACGCATTGCCGTCGACGTGCATGGCGGCCCAGCAGTCGGTCCCCGTGTGGCAGTTCTCGATCGCGCTCAGCTCGGTATGGAGGGTCGTGAGCTGGGTGCGCGTGAGGCTCCCTGCGATGTTGTGGAGCTCCTCGGGATCGTTCTCCAGGTCGTAGAACTCGCGCTCGCCGTCCGCATATTCGACGTAGAGGAAGCGATGGGTGCGCATCGCTTCGTAGGTCGTGGGGTTACCGCTCGTGCCCGTCTGCGCGTCGGGGTCCGCCGCGCCTGCGGTAGGACCGTGGTGCTCCACGAGGATGGCGTTGCGCCACCCGGTCGGGGTCTGGCCCTCGAGCAGCCCCATGAGGCTATGCCCGTCGCCGGCCAGCGTGGTCCCCCCCATGGCCGTGAACGTCTTCGCGAGGTCGACGTTCTCGGCCATCGCGCTTGTCGTCATTCCCGCCGGGACGCCGGGGCCCGTGACGACCAGGGGCACGCGGATGTCGGTATCGAACGCGGTGAGTTTGCCCGGCAGGAGCCGGTATTCGCCGGTGTGAAGGCCGTTGTCGGAGCTGAAGACGATGTACGTGTTGCTCAGAAGATGGCGCGCGGCGAGGGCGGCCTCGATCCGGGCGATGAGATGGTCGACCGCCTGCACCGACTGCGCCCGGCGGCGGAATACCCGGTCGATGCGCCGGATGCGCTTGCGGGTCAGGGCCGGGTGGCGAGCGAGCCAGCGCGGCGGGTGGGTGGGCAACACGTCGAAGCTCGCTGGCCGCGGCGCCTTCAGTCCCGGGAAGAGGTGGGCGTCACGGAGGGCGGGTGTGTAGGGGCGGTGGGGCGCGAAGGTCGCCACCTCGAGGAAGAAGGGCTGGCCCGACTGGGCCGAGGTATCGATGAATTCGACGCCCTTGCGCGCGAGGACGTCGGTCAGGTAGTCGCGCGAGCGGTGGCCGTAGTAGTGGAGGGTCCCGTTCTCGTTGAGCTGGTAGTTGTATTCCGGGTAGCCCCACCCGGCCACGTCCCACTCGCTCCAGCCCGGCGGCACGTAGGTGGGGGCGACCGGGGACTCCAGAGGCCCACCCAGGTAGCCGTTCAGGTACTTGCCCATCATCGCCGTCCGATAGCCGGCGAGCTGGAGGGCCACGTTGAAGGTGGACTGTTCCTCGCCGCGGGCGTGGAAGACGTTGAAGCCACCGTCGGCGCCGACGTTGCTGAACACGCCGGTGTCGTGCGGGAAGTTCCCGGTGAAGATCGACGCGCGCGACGGGCAGCACAGCGAGTCCGAGACGAAGTAGTCGGTGAAGGTCAGCCCGCGCGCCTGCAGTGCCTGCACCTGGGGCATGTAGTTGACCAAGTCGGTAGAGAGGTCGTCGGTGAGGACGAAGACGATGTTGGGGCGAGCGGGACCGCTCGCTTGGGGCACGGGCGCACGTGTAGGACTGGGGGTGACGCGCTCGGCGACGGAAGCGATCTCAGTCGTCGCCGCCACCGCCCAGCCGGTCAGGGCCGCGAACCCGAGCAAGAGGACGGCGAGGCCCGCGCCCCTGACGCCCGGCCGCCTGCCGCCCGGCCGCCTGCCGCCCGGCCGCCTGCCGCGGTCGTGCTGGTGGCGGTCCGCCCGCCATGGCGTCGAGAGCACGCAAGCATGAACACTGCGACGCCACGATGGTTTCGGGACGACAGCGTTCTGATTTCGTAATCGGAATACCCGCCCGCAACAACTAGGTTGGGTCGCGTGGACAGCGTCGCCTTACTCGTCATCGCGAAGGAGCCGCGGCCCGGTCGGGCCAAGACCCGATTGACACCACCGTGCAGCCCGGCTCAGGCGGCACGCCTGGCCGCGGCTTCACTCGAGGACACCCTCGACGCCGTCGCGCGCACCCCGGCCGCGCGCAAGGTCCTCATCTTCGAGGGCGACCCCGGGCGCTGTCGCCGGCGCGGGTTCGAAGTGATCGCGCAGCGCGGCCGCGGGCTGGCGGAGCGCCTCGCCGCGGCGTTCCAGGATGTCGGCGGGCCGGCTCTCCTCGTTGGCATGGACACGCCGCAGGTGACGCCCGAACTGCTCGAGGACGGTCTCGACGCGCTGCGAGCGCCCGGCGTTGACGCCGTCCTCGGGCCCGCGCTCGACGGTGGCTACTGGAGCATCGGCTTTGTCGCGGCCCCCAAGGCCGCGTTCGACGGGGTCCCCATGAGCTCGCACAGCACCTGCATCCGCCAGCGCACGCGCCTGCGCGAGCTCGGCCTACGCATCTACGAGCAGCCGCGCCTGCGCGACGTCGACGCGATCGAGGACGCGGTCGCGGTCGCCGCCGAGTGCCCGGAGTCGCGCTTCGCCGAGGCGCTCGCCGCCATCCGACCCCGCGGGCACAAGCCAGTAGCGGCATGACCGCCCATCCCCTCAAGCTCTACGCCGACTGCCTGCACGACGCGAGCAACGCCCCGACGGCGCGCTTCAGCGACGGGACCTCCATCCCGCTCCGGGTCGACCGCTACCTCGGGCCCGCCGACGCCACCGACGAGCAACTCCTGACCGGGGTCCGCGGCCCCGTCCTCGACGTCGGCTGCGGCCCCGGCCGCCACCTCCACGCCCTCGCCGCGCGCGGCGTCTACTCCCTCGGCGTTGACCTCTCGCCCGCCGCCGTCGACCTCGCCCGCGGCCGTCACCCGCACGCCCGCGCCATCGTCGCCTCGATCTTCGACGAGCTCCCCGGAAGCGGGACCTGGCGGAGCGCCCTCCTACTCGACGGGAATATCGGGATCGGCGGCGCGCCCGCGCGCCTGCTGGCCCGGATCGGCACGCTGCTGACCCAAGACGGGGAAGTGCTCGTCGAGCTCGACCCGCCCGACACGACCACCGCCAGCGTAAAAGCAGCCCGGATCGAGACGCCGCGCAGCGCCAGCGCATGGTTCCCCTGGGCCCGCCTCTCGACGGCCGACATCGATGCCACCGCCCGCCAGGCCGGCTTGGAACTACGCGGCACCTGGTCGCTCGACAGCCGCTGGTTCGCGCGCCTAAGCCGATAGCGCGACGCCCGCCCGGCTCTAAGTAGGATGACCGCGATGCCCCGATGACCTCCGGGGGCGCGTATCCCCAGCCGACGGTCGCCGATGTCATCGGCGCCACCATCGCCGCCCAGGGCGTGCGCGACGCCTTCGGGGTGGTCGGATCAGGCAATCTCGTCGCCACCAACGCCCTCGTCGCCGGCGGCGCGCGCTTTCATCCCGCCCGCCATGAGGGCGGCGCCGTGTGCATGGCGGACGGGTACGCCCGGGTCACGGGCCGCGTCGGTGTCGTCAGCGTCCATCAGGGACCCGGTCTCACCAACACGATGACGGGCCTTACCGAGGCGGCGAAATCACGCACGCCGATGCTCGTGCTCGCGGGCGAGACGCCGGCGGCGGCCCTGACCAGCAACTTCCGCATCGACCAGCACGACCTCGTCGAGTCGGTCGGCGCCATCGCCGACCGGGTCTTCTCGGCCGCCAACGCCGCCGACGACGCCCAGCGCGCGTACGAGCGCGCGCGCGTCGAGAGCCGACCCGTGGTCCTGATGATGCCGATCGACATCCAGCCCCTCCCGGCGGGAGCGGCCACCCAGCCGATCCGGCCGCCCCGACCCACCCTCGAGCCGCCGACCCCGGCGCCGGAGGCGGTCAAGGCCGCGGCCGAGATCCTCGCGCGCGCCAAACAGCCCGCCATCATCGCCGGCCGCGGCGCCGTCATCGCGGGCGCGCGCGACGACCTCGAAGCCCTCGCCAGCCGCATCGGCGCCGTGCTCGCTACCTCCGCTCCCGCCAACGGCCTGTTCGCGGGCCTGCCCTACGCGCTCGGCATCTCGGGCGGGTTCGCGTCCCCCCTCGCGGCCGAGCTCCTGCCCCAGGCCGACGTCGTCGTCATCGTCGGCGCCTCGGCCAACCACTGGACGACGAAGCACGGCGCGATGATCGGCGACAACGCGACCGTGATCCAGATCGACACCGACCCGCGCGCGATCGGCCGCGACCGCCACGCTGAGATGGCCGTGCTCGGGGACGCGAGCCGGGCGGCAACCGCCCTCACGGCCCAGCTCACCACGCTCGGCCACGCCGGCGAGGGCTTTCGCACGCCTGAGCTCGCCCGCGCGATCGCCCCGCGCCGCTGGCGCGACGAGCCCTACGAGGACGCCGGGACCGACGAATGGATCGACCCCCGCACGCTCACCATCGCCCTCGATCGCCTGCTCCCGGCCGACCGCCAGGTCGCCGTCGACTCCGGTCATTTCCTCGGCTACCCGTCGATGTACCTGAACGTCCCTGACGCCCGCTCGTGGGTCTTCCCCAACGGCTTCCAGGCCGTCGGGCTCGGCCTCGGCAACGCCATCGGCGCCGCGATCGCGCGTCCCGACCGGACCACGGTGGCGGCCATCGGCGACGGCGGCGCCTTCATGGCCCTGGCCGAGCTCGAGACCGCCGCCCGCCTCAAGCTCGAGAACCTCCTCGTCCTGATCTACGATGACGCCGCCTACGGCGCCGAGGTCCACCACTTCGCGCCCATGGGCCACGACGTCGGCACCGTCCGCTTCCCCGACGCCGACCTCGCCGCCATCGCCCGCGCCTCGGGCGCGCACGGCGCCAC
>JAXDGF010000111.1:0-13232 GCA_034665165.1 Solirubrobacteraceae bacterium
TCGTCTCGCGGTCCGTCGCGCTCTGGGACCGGAAGGGTCATTCGGACCACACCGCACTTGTAGCGTACCGAACGAGTCCCGAGTCCCGAGCGGCGCGGAGCTCGGAAACTGCGACTTCGATGCTCCCTGGGATCACGAGCGTGTCGCCGCCGACGCGCCCGATCACGCGCCCGAGCGCAGTCACGGCCTCCTCCGGACCGGAAACCACGAAGGCCTGACCCGGCGCCTCGCCGAACAGCTCCTCCTGATCGTCGATCCTCACCTCGATCGTGGCGCCGATCTCCCCCGCGATGCAGCACTCGGCGAGGGTTACCCCGAGGCCGCCCTCGGCGATGTCGTGCGCATTTGATAGCGCCCCGGAACGGACGGCATCCCGGACAGTGGCATGCGCGTCACGGACGGCGAGCGGATCCATCACCGGAAGGCCGCCGGCCGGGGCCTCGCCGCGGAGCTTGGCCACCTGGGACCCGGTCAGGGAGGGAGCGAACGGACCGACGAGGGCGATGACATCGCCGGACTGGCCGAAGCCGATCCGGCCGGCGCGCGCTACGTCGGGGAGCCGGCCCACCATGCCCACGACGGGGGTGGGGAGGATCGGGCCGGTGGGAGCCTCGTTGTAGAGCGAGACGTTGCCCCCGACCACGGGGACCCCGAGCGCCTCACACGCGCAGGCCAGACCCTCGACCGCCTCGGTGAGCTGCCAGGCCACGTGCGGCTTCTCCGGGTTGCCGAAGTTCAGGCAGTTGGTCAACCCGAGCGGCTCCGCCCCGACGCAGGCAAGGTTGGCCGAGCACTCGTACACGGCCTCGGCCGCCCCGGCGCGGGGCTCGCAGGCGACGCGTCGGCCGTTGCCGTCGATCGAGATCGCCAGCGCCGCGCCGCCGGGCAGGGCGAGGACGGCGGCGTCGGCCTCGTCGGGGCGGCGCACCGTGCGCGAGCCGACGATGCAGTCGTATTGCTCGAAGACGGGTTTCCGCGAGGCGAGGTCGGACGAGGCGAGGAGGGCGAGGAGGAGCTCGCGCGGCGTCTCGCGGCCGCTGAGCACGGCGGGCGGGGGCGGGTAGAGATCGAGGAGCTCGGGCTTGGGGTCGAGGTCGTACATCGGGCACTCGTCGACGAGGGCGGCGACGGGGAGGTCGCCAACGAGGGTTTGGCCCCGGAGCACGCGCAGGCGGGCGGTGTCGGTGACGGTGCCGATCGGGGTGCAGAGCACCTCCCAGCGTTCACACACCGCCGTCACCTGGTCGACGAGGTCGGGGGTGACGACGCACAGCATCCGCTCCTGGGACTCGGAAACCATGATCTCGAAGGGCTCCATGTCCGGCTCGCGCAAGGGCACGCGGGCGACGTCGAGGTCGAGGCCGAGGCCGCCCTTGCTCGCCATCTCCGAGCTCGCCGACGTCAGCCCCGCGGCGCCGAGGTCCTGGAGCGAGGCGAGGAGGTCGCGGTCGAGGAGCTCGAGGCAGCACTCGAGGAGCTTCTTCTCGGTGAACGGGTCGCCGATCTGCACCGAGGGGCGCTTGTCGGCGTCGGCGTCGCCGAACTCGGCGCTCGCGAGGACCGACGCGCCGCCGATCCCGTCGCGCCCGGTCAATGCGCCAAGCAGGACGAGCCCGGTCCCGGGCCCGACGGCGGCGGCGCGAATGAGGCGATCGTGGCGAGCGAGTCCGAGGCACATGGCGTTGACGAGGCAGTTGTTCTCATAAGCCTGGTCGAAGTAGATTTCACCCCCCACGGTGGGGACGCCGATCGAGTTGCCGTAGTGCCCGATCCCGGCCACGGCCCGGTCGAGGAGGTAACGGGAGCGCTCCGAGCGAGCCGGCTCGCCGAAGCGGAGCGAGTCGAGGATCGCGATCGGGCGCGCGCCGACCGCGAAGACGTCGCGGAGGATGCCCCCCACGCCGGTGGCCGCGCCCTGGAAGGGCTCGACGGCGGAGGGGTGGTTGTGCGACTCGACCTTGAACGCGACCGCGAGGCCGTCCCCGACGTCGACGGCGCCGGCGTTCTCGCCCGGGCCCATGAGGACGTGCGGGCCCTCGGTGGGGAGGCGGCGGAGCAGGCGCTTGGAGTGCTTGTATGAGCAGTGCTCTGACCACATGAGCGAGAACATGGCCAGCTCGACCTCGTTCGGGCGACGCCCGAGGAGGACGAGGATGAGCTCGTACTCGGAGTCGGTGAGGCCCAGCTCGCGGAAGTTGCCGGCGCGACTTCCGCCGGAGGTTCGCCCCGGGGGCGAACCTCCGCTAGTGATCGCACTGCCCGTCACACCGCGACGCTGTCGGCAACGTGCGCCCTGATCGACTCGAAGATCCACAGACCGTCGCTCGAGCCCGTGAGGGGGTCGACCGCGTGCTCGGGGTGCGGCATCAACCCGAAGACGTTGCCCTTGGCGCTGCTCACGCCGGCGATGTCATGGTCCGAGCCGTTAGGGTTCTGCCCCGGGGCGTAGCGGAGCAGCACCTGGGTGTCGGCGAGCCCGTGCTCAGGCCGGTAGTAGCGGCCGGTGGTGTGCTTGACCGGAATCGAGAGGCGCTCCCCCAGCGGGCACGAGCGCGTGAACGCGCTGTACTCGTCCATCACCTCGACCTGCACCTGGCGGCACACGAAGCGCAGCGACACATTGGGCAGCAACGCCCCAGGCAGCAGCCCCGCCTCGCACAGAACCTGGAAGCCGTTACAGATGCCAAGCACGAGGCCACCGTCGCCGGCGAACTCGAACACCGCGTCCATCATCGGGGAGAAGCGCGCGATCGCCCCCGGCCGCAAATAGTCGCCATACGAGAACCCACCCGGGATGACCACGGCATCGACGCCCTGGAGGTCGCGGTCACCATGCCAAAGCATCACCGCCTCCCCCACCTTTTGCGCCGCGAGCAGTGCGTCGACGTCGTCACACGAACCGGGAAAGCGGACGACGCCGAACTTCACGACGGCGACCCACCAGCACCCGGAAGTTCGGCGCCGGCGGCACCACTTGATTCCGAGCCCGCGACCGAACTTCCAATGGAATCGGCGCCAGCCGATTCCACGATCTCGTATTCCTCGACGAGCGGATTCGACAGCAACCGTTCACACATCTCGGGCAGGCGTGCGGGATCCTCGACGTCGAGCTCGATCAGGCGCCCGATGTGGACGTTGGCCACGCCGGTGAAGCCGAGCGCCGGCAGCGCGCGCTCGACGGCCTGGCCCTGGGGATCGAGGATGCCCGCCTTGGGACGGACGAGAACGCGCGCGCGCATCAGAGTCAGCCGTTCGTGCGGCGCAGCCAGGCGTCGAAGGGCTCGCCGGTGATGAGCTCGTAGGCCTCGACGTACTTGCTTCGCGTGCGCTCGACCACCTCTTCGGGGATGGCGGGAGCCGGGGGATTGCGGTCCCAGCCCGTACCCGAGGCCCAGTCGCGCACGAACTGCTTGTCGAAGCTCGGCTGCGAGCGCCCGGGCTCGTAGCCCGCGACGGGCCAGAAGCGCGAGGAGTCGGGGGTCAGCGCCTCGTCGCCCAGAGTGAGCACGCCGTCGGCGTCGAGACCCAGCTCGAACTTGGTGTCGGCGAGGATGATCCCGCGCTCGCGCGCGTGCTCGGCCGCGTGCTCGTAGAGCGCGATGGAGACGTCGCGCAGGCGCTCGGCCAGGGCGCGGTCGCCGATGAGACGGACGGCGCCCTCGAAGTCGATGTTCTCGTCGTGGCTCCCCAGCTCAGCCTTGGTCGCCGGCGTGAAGATCGGCTCGGGGAGGCGATCGGACTCGCGCAGGCCGGACGGGAGCGGGATCCCGCACACGGCGCCCGTGCGCTGGTAGTCCTTCCAGCCCGAGCCCGTGATGTACCCGCGCACGACGGCCTCAACGGGCAGCATCTCGAGCCGCCGCACCACCATTCCCCGGCCCCGAGCCTCGGCCGGGACCCCGTCGGTGACCGAGATCAGATGGTTCGGGACGATGTCGCCGGTGCGCTCGAACCAGAAAGTCGAGAGCCCGGTCAGGACCTTGCCCTTATCCGGGATCGGGTTCGGATGCACGACGTCGTACGTCGAGATCCGGTCCGAGGCGACGATCAGAAGCGTATCGTCGAGATCGTAGATCTCGCGAACCTTCCCCGAGGCGAGGAGGGGCAGGTCGGCGAGGATTTCGGTCACGGTTTGAGGTTAGCGGGTGGGGGTGACGTTGATTTCGATGGCTACGGTGCCGCCTGGGGGCCTGGGCCGTCGGCCCGTGCTCGCCAGATCGGCGCAACCTACCGGCGGGCGGGCTCCTCTCGGGAGAGCCCACCCAACGGATCAGGCGTGGATCAGCTCGCGATGAAGACGCCGTTGGCGAAGCACTTGCCGGAAAGTCCCGGGGCATTTTTGCCGATGCTCACCATGGCTTGATAGTTCTGACCGCTCGGGGTGAGGAAGTCGGCCGTATTGTTGTCGCGGTCGTTGAACGTGGTGCGTGTGGTCTCGGTGAGATTGAACATCGGCACCGTCGTCCCTGGTGTCGGCAGCGTCGTGTCAAACGCTAAGGAGTTCGCCACCGTTGAGGTTGCGTCGATTTCCGTCCCTATCGCCGCCCCGGGGCCGGTTTGTGCGGGGGTGTGCTGCGAATGCATTGACATACGATGAAAACGCAGCACGGGGTCGGCCGCCCGCCCACCGGGGGCCGAAACCGCGCGCGACCCCAGGCGGGGCGTGGTCAGAAAGCTGTCAGGGTGGCCTGAAAGTGACCCCGGGTGCCCAAACCGCGCGCGACGACCCGCGCGCTGGGACCGGCGGACCGGCCGGGCGCCGGGACCGGCGAGTCCGGTCAGGCGATCGCGTCGAGGCGGTCGACGATCTCGTCGGCGTAGCGGACGAAGGGCGCGTAGTCGAAGATCGCGTCGAGGTCGAGCCCCAGCGGGATCACGCGTTCGTCCTGTGCGAGCAGATCGCGCAGCGGCGTGCCCTCGTCCCAGGCGCGCTGGGCGAGCTCCTGGACGGTGCGGTAGGCGTCGTCGCGGGTGAGGCCGCTCTCGACGAGCGCGAGGAGGATGCGCTGCGAGAACAGGGCTCCGTACAGGATTTCGAGGTTCTCGCGCATGCGCGGGGCGTTGATGACCATGCCCTCGACGAGGGCGATCGCCCGCCGCTGGAGGTGGTCGAGGAGGATGGTGGAGTCGGGCAGGATCACGCGCTCGACCGAGGAGTGCGAGATGTCGCGCTCGTGCCAGAGAGCGACGTCCTCAAGCGCGGCTTGTGCGTTGCCGCGCAGGACGCGAGCGAGGCCGGTGATCTGCTCTGACTTGATCGGATTGCGCTTGTGGGGCATCGCGCTCGAGCCCTTCTGACCGGCGGCGAAGGGCTCCTGCACCTCGCCGACCTCGGTGCGCGCCAGGTGGCGGATCTCGGTCGCGAGGCGCTCGAGGCCCGCCCCGGCGAGGGCGATGGCCTGGAGCAGCTCTGCGTGGCGGTCGCGGGCCACCACCTGCGTCGAGACGGCCTCGCGCTCGAGCCCGAGGCGGCGCAACACTCGCTCCTCGAACTCGGGCGAGGTGGAAGCGTAGGTGCCAACCGCGCCCGAGATGACGCCCACCGAGACCTGGGCGAAGGCGCGTTCGAGCCGGCGATGGTTGCGGTCGGCCTCGAACGCGAAGCCGGCGAGCTTGATCCCGAAGGTGGTGGGCTCGGCGTGGATGCCGTGGGTCCGTCCCACGGTCAGCGTGTGGCGGTGCTCGCGAGCGCGCTCGATGAGCGCTTCCACGAGGCGACGACTGTCGGGGAGGGTGAGCTCGGCGACGCGCCGGAGCTGGAGCGCGAGGGCGGTATCGAGCACGTCGCTCGAGGTGAGGCCGTAGTGGATCCAGCGGCCCGCCGGCCCGGCCGAGGCCGCGAGCACATCCACGAAGGCGGCCGTGTCGTGGTCGGTGACGCGCTCGCGCTCGGCGATCGCCTCGACGGTGAAGGTGGCGGCGCGAATGGCGTCGAGGTCCTCGGGCTCGGGACCGGACATCTCCTCGCTCGCGGCCACCTCGACTTGGCGCATGGCCTCGAAGCGCGCGTGGTCGGACCACACCTCGCCAAGCTCCCGCCTGGTGTAACGATCGATCACCCGTCTGATTATCGCGGCGCGCGGCGGCTCAGCCGACGTGGCGCAGTTCCGCGCGCACGGTGGCGTGGATCGCCTTGCCGGCGGCGGGACGGAGGTTGGCGATGATCGTCACCGGCACGGTGGCTAGACCACGAAGGGCAGCGACGACGAGGGGCGGGGCGACCTGACTGATCTCGTGGTTGTGACCGCCGAGGATGTTCACGTGGGCGAAGACGATGCTCAGGCGACCGAAGGGACCGCCGCGCTTGGGCTGGAAATTGCCCTGGGTGAGCACGAGGATGGTGCCCGTGCACGTATCCCCGGGAGGCTCGACACAGGCGACTTTCACCCGCACGCGGCCCGCGGAGTTCATGGTCAAGACGGGGGCGACCAGGGGCGGCGGGGGAACGATGCGGAACGTGTGCGCGGCACTCAAGCCGGTGTGGCCCGCGCCGTCGTGTTGCGCCGCTCGCGCCGTATAGACGCCAGGCGACGCGTTGGCTCCCCATCGCGCCAACCACCTCGCGCCCGAGGTCTTGACGTTGATCCGTGCCAGCGGCTTGCCCTTGGCCTTGGAACCCTTGTAGACGAGCACGGCGACGGTGCCGAGGTCACCGACCGCGGTGCCGGCATGGCCCCGGAAGACCAGGTTGACGCCATCGGCGCGCGATCTCGAGCGAGGCGTAACAAGGGTGACGGACGGAGGGTGGGCGTCGATCGTGAAGGTGACGGCAGCGCTGAAGCCGATCCCCCCGGCCGAGTCGCCTTGAATCGTTCCCGCCGTGTAGACACCATCGGGAAGGGCTGGGGTGACCTTGACCGAATACGTGCCCTTGGTCGTGACGGGGACCGTGAGCTTGCGGATGGGCTTGCTGTTCGTGTTCGGTCCGGCGAAGACGAAAACGAACACGTTGGGATTGTCGCCCGGCCGCGCTCCAGCGGTGCCGCTGAGGATCGGCTTACTGGTACGAAGCGGTTTGGAGCCCGGAGAGACGATGGTGACGGGAGGCCCCACCAGCACCGTGAAGGTGACGGGAGCGCTGAGCCCGGCGTCGCTCGGACTGGCGCGATTGTCCTGCTCCGCCTGCGCGGTATAAACGCCGTCGGCCAGCGTAGAGCTCGGCGTGATCGACCACGCACCGCCCGACTGCGTCGTGGTCAGAGTCTGGACGGGGGTACCCGAGGTGTCGTGACCGGCGTAGATACGAAGCGTGACCTGATTACTGTCTCCGAAGGTGGTGTCCGCCGCCCCCGAGAAGGCGGGGTCGCCGACGATGCTCACCGCGTTGGCCGCGGGCTTGGTGAGGGTGACAGCCGGAGCGCTGGCGTCGGCCTGGATCTGGAGCGTGACTCCGACCGCATCGCAGCCCGCGTTGGCCGAGGTCGAGATGGTCAGGTAGATCGAGCCACCGGGATCGACGCTCGCGGGGGTATTGAAGGACGTCGGAGACGCGGTTGGGGTCGTCCCCCCGACGAGGGCCGCCCCGTTCTGGTCGAGCCTCCAGCTCGTCGAAGGGCTGCACAGGAGCCCCGACGCCGTCGAGTCGGCCACGACCGAGCCCGTGACGTGAACGCTCGCCGTGTGGCTCAGCGGCGACGTCCACCCCACGACGGCGAGCTGGCCGCCACCACCGGGCTCCATCACGATCTGACCAGGCGGGAAGCTCGAGTTCCCGCTCGTGATCGGTGCCGAGCCGGGGTTGATCCCGACGAGGGCGCCGGAGGTCGAGTCGCTCCAGGCCGACAGGCCCCCGTCGACGCCGGTCGCGAATGACGGCAGCGAGGAAAACGTGCTCGGCGCGTGGCTCCCCGTCGATGGGCTCTCCTCATAGCTCCACACCGTCGACCCGTACTGATCGTGGTCCGGGTTGGCCCCCGGCGCCGCCGAGGTGAGGTCCGAGGCCAGATTCCAGCTGTAGGTGCCGGCGAGCGCCGAGGCGGGCAGACCGAGCGTGAGGAATGCCAGCGCGCCCACGAGGACGGCGAGGAGGCAGATTTGCTTCACCCGCGGAAGCGTAGCCGCGAACCGTGCGGACGGGCCGACCGGACAGGCGTCGCTAATGGGTCTAGGACCAATTGCCTCTGGAAACCGGGCGGCGCGCGCGGCAGGATGCACTGCACCTGGTTCCACGAGTTCGAGGAGGGACGATGACGACGACCAAGCAAGCGCAGACTGCAAGCGAACGAATCACCGAGGAGGTCACGGCGTGGCCCGGCGTCGAGGCTGGGTTCGGACGGCGGGGCGAGTTCGCGTTCAGGCTCGGCCGGCGTGAGATCGGCCATCTGCACGGAGATCACGCCGCCCACTTCTCGTTCCCGAAGCAGGTCTGGTCCGAGCTCTACGAGCAGGGCCGGATCGTGCATCACCCCGTGTTCCCGGGTCGGGAGGGACCGGCGGCGCGGAGGATCGGCGGCGAGGACGACATCCGCGACGTCATCGAGCTCCTGAGACTCAACTACGACCGGATGCGACACTAACCGGTATGGCGCGCCTCGTCGGCATCAATCACGTCGCGCTCGAGGTCGGCGACGTCGACGAGGCGCTGGCGTGGTACGGGCGCTTCTTCGACATCCAGCTGCGGGGGCGTGCGGGCCCAAGGATGGCGTTCGTCGGTATGGGCGACCAGTTCATCGCCCTCGCCGCGGGACGTACGCAGCCGCCCGACGAAGCCAGGCACTTCGGGCTCGTGGTCGACGACAAGGAGGCGGCGCGCGCGGAGCTGCTCGAGGCGGGGGTTCCCGTGCGGCGCTCGGGCTCGCTCGACTTCCACGACCCGTGGGGCAACCACGTCCAGGTGGTCGACTACCGCGAGATCCAGTTCACCAAGGCCGATCCCATCCTCCGCGCGATGGGGCTCGACGGGCTGGGCAAGAGCGAGGCGGCGGAGCGCGAGCTCCGCGAGCGAGGGCTCGCAGGCTAGGCGGGCGGGCGGGCGACCGGCGCCTAAGCGGCGAGGATGCGGGCGGCGAGAATGGCGGCGTTGCGTGCGTTGTCAACGCCCACGCAGGCCACGGGGACGCCGGGCGGCATCTGCGAGACCGACAGGAGCGCGTCGAGCCCACCGGCGATCGAGGTCCGGCTCGTCAGGGGAACGCCGATCACCGGCAGCTCGGTGTGGGCGGCGACGACCCCGGGGAGCGCGGCGGACAGCCCGGCACCGGCGATGATCACGCGCAGACCGTTCAACCTCGCGTTGCGGGCGTAGTCGGCGACCTTGTCGGGCTCGCGATGGGCCGACATGACCAGGACCTCGGAGCGGATCCCGCGCTCGTCGAGCTCTCGTCGCGCCGCCTCCATGGTGTCCATGTCGCTCTTGGAACCCATGACGATGCCGACGAGGGGTCCGTCGACGTCGAACTCCTCGATCTGCGCCTCGACGTCGGCGGCGGCCTCGAGCTCGACCGCGGGCACCTGACCTGGTTGCTCGGTCATCGCGCGCTCCTTACCGCCCGCAGGGCGATGTCACGCCGCAGCTGCTTGCCCGGGAAATCGATCATGTCAGCGGCAGCATAGGCAGCGGCGCGCGCGGCCGCAGCGTCCGCACCGAGGGCGGTGACGTTCAGCACGCGGCCGCCCGCGGTCACGAGCTCGCCGGCCGCGTTCCGAGCCGTCCCGGCGTGGGTGACCTGAATCCCGGCAGGGAGGGAATCGAGGCCGCGGATCACGTCCCCGCTCGAAGCCGAGGCGGGATATCCCGCGCTCGCGAGGACAACCGTGACCGCCGTCTCCGGCGCCCATTCCGGCCGCATGCCGGCGAGCCCACGCGGCACCGTGGCGGCCTGGAGCAGCGCGAGCAGGTCAGAGCTCAGCCGGGGCAGGATGGCCTGGGTCTCGGGGTCGCCGAAGCGGACGTTGAATTCCAGAACCTTGGGGCCGCTGGGCGTGAGCATCACGCCCGCGTAGAGCACCCCGTGGAACGGGAGGCCGCGCGAGCGCAGCTCGTCGAGCACGGGCTGGTGGATGATGGCGCAGAGCTCCGCGGCGTAGGCGTCGCCGGCCTCGGGCACCGGCGAGTAGGAGCCCATGCCGCCGGTGTTCGGTCCCTGATCGCCGTCGAAGATCCGCTTGTAGTCCTGGGCCGAGGCGAGCGGGACGGCCCGTTCCCCGTCACACAACGCCAGCAGCGAGAGCTCCTCCCCCTCGAGATGCTCCTCGACGACGGCGCGGTCGGTTCCGAAGCGACGCTCGACAAGGAGCTCGTCGAGGGCGGCCCGGGCCTCCGCTTCGTCGCCCGCGATGATCACGCCCTTGCCGGCCGCAAGCCCGTCGGCCTTGATCACCACCGGGTAGCGATCCACGGCTTCGAGCCCCGACTCAGGATCGGTGACCAGGCGGTAGGCCGCGGTGGGCACGCCCGCGGCGGCCATGATCTCCTTCGCGAACGCCTTCGATCCCTCGAGCCGGGCGATCGTCCCCGTGGGTCCGAAGCACCTGATACGGGCGTCCGCCAGCGCGTCGGCGATCCCGGCGACGAGCGCCACCTCGGGCCCGACGACGACGAAGTCGACCCGCGCTGAGACCGCCGCGCTCACGAGCCCGGCGATGTCGTCGGCGGCGACGTCAAGCACGGTGGCGTCGGCCGCGATGCCGGCGTTGCCCGGCGCCGCCATCAGCTCGGGGCGCTGTGGCGAGCGCGCGAGCGCGTGCACGAGCGCGTGCTCGCGCCCGCCGGACCCGATCACGAGCACGCGTGGGGGGCGGGTCGTGCTCACCGCGGGCGCGCCCTCACAGCGTGCCGATGAACTCGTCCACCGGAATCGCGATCAGGGTCTCGTACCTGGCCGTGCCGCGGCTGCCAAGCTCGAGCGAGACTCGCGACATCGTCTTGTCGTCCGGAGCCTCGACCACGTTGATGAAGTCGAAGCGTCCGAGCGTCGCCCATTGCGCGGTTACCTTGGCGCCGAGCTGTTCGACCTCGCGGTTGACCTCGCGAATCCGCGACGGGTTGGTCTTCACCGTCTGAACGCCCTCAGGCGTGAGTGTCGAGAGCATGATGTATGTCGGCAAGGCCACCCTCCTAGGTTTCGTCATCGCAGAACCGCGGTTTTACCCGATCCGGTGGGCGGGGCGCGATCCGGGTTGCGCCGCGCCCCCCGGATCCGGCAACATGCGGGCTCGCCCGGGGGCCTCCTCGCGCCCCGGCGACCATGGCTCGGACGCTGAATCGATGCTCATCTCCAACCTCCTCGTGTCATCGGCAATCCTCCTCGCCGTGGCGCCCGCAGTCGCCGAGGCGACGCCGAGCCTGCAGACGAACCACAGCTGCTACATGGTCGGCACGCCGGTCAGGATCACCGGGAGCGGCTTCGCAGCGTCACAGCCGTACGAGGTGGCGGTGGATGGCGTGGACTTCGGTCTCAGCACGACGGACGGGAGCGGTGGCTTCAGCGCCACGCTCCGCCCGGGAGGCCTCGGCGCCAACGTCGTCCAGCACGTCGACATCCTCCGAGCCAGCGATGGCCACGCCGCGTCGTACGCACGGTTCACGCTCACGCGGGCGACCGGCGCCCGGATCCTGGCCGGGACGGGCGCTCCCGCCACGCTGCGCGCACCGTTCCAGGTCTGGGGATTCGCGCTGGGCGGCGGCAAGCCGGCGCCCTACGACATCGCGCGGAGCCGGCAGTCGGTATACGTGCACTACGTGAATCCGCGCGGACACCTGAAGAGCACCATCCTCCTCGGCGCCACCGGCGGTCAGTGTGGCTACCTCAGGACCCCATCGCGGCGGGTGTTTCCCTTCGTCCCGGGCCGAGGAACGTGGACGCTCCAGCTCGACACCAACGCCGCCTACTCGAGCCACCCGAGCGGGCCCACCGCGAGGATCCCCGTGAGCGTCAGTTGACCGGCCGCCACGACACCGAGCGCCTGCTCGTGGCTGTGCTGGCGTCGGCCGGCTTCGCGGCCGGCGTGGTGGCTCTCACGACGGCAGCGAGCGCGGCCTCGCGCCCGTCCGTCCGCGTCAGCCATGCCTGCTACCAGCTCGCCCAGAAGGGCACGGTGCACGGAAGCGGGTTCGATCCGAGCGCACATTGGACGGCGAAGCTCGATGGCAAGGCCTTCGGTAATGGCACGACGAGCTCCGCCGGCACGATCACGGCCAACTTCGGCGTTCCCAGCCACCTCCGCAAAGGATCGACGGGTGAGGACTCCTACAAGCTCGTCGTGCGCGAGGGCAAGCACTCGGCGAGCGCCACGTTCCTCGTCACTCACCTGTCCGCCAGCTTCAGCCCGGCCGGCGGCAACCTGTCCACCCTGAAGGTCAGCTTCAGCCTGCTCGGTTGGGGCCGCGGGGGGACGCTGTATCTCCACTACGTCAACCCCAACGGCACCGTCCGTCTGACCCGAGCACTCGGATCGGCGGGAGGCGCGTGCGGGCACCTCGTGACCTCGCTCGAGAAGCTCTTCCCGTTCACCCCGACGGTCGGCAAGTGGACGCTCCAGTTCGACAAGAACCCGAGCTACCGAGCGATCACGGTGCCGCGAGTGGGGATCCGGTACAAGATTTCCTAGCGCGCGGGAAGGATCCGCGATCAGGGGCGTCCTCACGGGCAGGCCCTCAATCGCACAGGAGGTATTCGTGAAATCGGCATCCGTGCCAATTCCAGTCGTGCGCAGATTGATCGCAGTGACGGTAGCGTCAGCAGCGTTGTCGGCCGTGGGTACAAGTGGCGCGCTCGCCGCCGGCAATCCGAGTGGTACGGGGCTGCCGGGCCAGTCCTGCCAGGACATCGGCGTCTATCCCGGCCACGCGCCGGCCTCGCCGGGCTCGCCCTTCAACGAGCCCACCGACACCAATCCGGGCGGCACCGGAGGCCAGCACTACAACGAGACCTCCCAGTACGACGTCGCCTGCTACCAGCAGTCACAGAAGCCGTAATCGCCCTCAGGGCCGCCGCGGGGTTCTGAAGTCCCGCGGCGGCCCCGGAGCGCTAAGCGGTGGTGGCGGGCTCCGCGGCCGCGGGCTCGGCTGCCTGGGACTCGACGGCCGTGGACGCGGCTGCCGCGGGCTCGAGCGTGCCCGCCGCCCGCGCGAGCACGAGGTCCCCGTCCTTCGCCTCCACCTTCACCGTGTCTCCGGCCTGGAACCGGCCTTCGAGGATGGCCATGGCGAGGCGGTCGACGAGGCGCTTTTGGATGATGCGCTTGAGCGGACGGGCCCCGTAGGTGGGGTCGTAGCCGAGGTTGCCGAGCAG
>JAXDGF010000112.1:0-3026 GCA_034665165.1 Solirubrobacteraceae bacterium
CTCGTCCAGCGCGTCCCGCTCGACGAGCACTCGGAGCATGGCGCTCACAACCTGCGTGTGCCCGATACCCCGGGCGCGCTCGAGCGCCCAGCGCGCCTCGGCTTCGGCGTCCGCGAGATCGCCGCGTTCCGCGGACGCCCACGACCGCAGCGAGGAGAGGACGATGAGCTCCTGCATGGCCCCCTGACGCCGGGCGGCGGCGATGAGGTCATCGGACAGCCGCTGCACCGCGTCGTAGCGCTCGACCATGGTGAGCAGGTAGATCAAGGCGATCGCGAGCTCGCGTGGCGGTGGGTACGGGTGGCTCGACAGCGCGCGCTCGGTGAGCGCCTGAGCCTCGCCCGCCTCGTTGGACCGGGCTGCGTAGCTCGCGAGCATGATGAGTAGGTGCGCGGGCGGGTCTTCGATCGTGCCGAGGCGCCGTCGCAGGTCCTCGGCACGGCCGAGGGCGGCGGCCGCTGTGCGCTCGTTACCGAGCCCGACCAGGGCGATCGACGCCTCGAGCGTCAACGCCAGCCTGTGGTCACCGTCGCCCACCGCCGCGCGCAAGCGCTCGAACACCGCCACGGCCCGCTCGGCCCGATCGGTGACGATGTAGGCGAGTCCGAGGAGCCAGCTGGCGTCGAACCACTTCGCGGGGTCCTCGCCGCCCGAGTCGAGCGCCTGCTCGAGGTGCGCGACCGCCTCGGGCTCGCGCGCGCGCCATTCGGCGGTGCCCAGCGTCAACAGCAACCGGGCGCGCTGCCCCTCCTCGGGCGGCTCGGCGAGCGCGCGGCGTAGGTAAGCGGCGGCGACCTCGGGCGCGCCTCGGTCGAGCGCCTCGCCGGCGGCCCGTGACAGCCGCTCCACCACCCAGCCGTCTCCGGCCGGACCGCACGCGAGCAGATGCGCGGCGACGCGGGACAGCGATCCCGTGCGGTCCACGAGCGCCGCGGCGCGGCGATGGGCGAGGCGCTGGGCCCCCGGGGCGAGGTCTTGCATGACCGCGGCGGCGATCAACGGATGGAAGAACTCCAGCGGCCGAGCCGCGGCAAAGATCTGTGCCGCCGCGAGACGATCGGCGGTGAGCTCGGCCTCGACCGGGTCGAGCCCAGCGAGCTCGGCGGCCACCGCGACCTCGGCTCCCGCCCCGAGCACCGCCACTGCGTGGGCGAGCGCGAGGACCGGGGGACCCATACGCCCGAGGCGGGCGAGGACCGACGGGCCTACGGCGGGCGGAGCGATCAGTTTGAGGGCGGGCACACTCGCGGCTCGTGCGGGCAATCCCTCGGCGCGTCCGGCTGCCAGCAGCTCACGCACGAACAGAGGGTTACCGCGCGTGAGCTCGCAGCAGGCGGCGCAGAACCGATCATCGGCCCCCTCGTCCAGCTGCGCCCGCACGATGGCGGCCACCGCGCTCGCGCTCAGAGCGCTGGGAGCGATCCGGTTCACGGCGTCGTCCGCCAGCAGGCGCACGAGCTCGACGCGCTCGCCGCCGGGATCGCCAGAGCGCAGACTGAGCACGAGCAGGAGGCCGAGGTCCGCTGTGCGCCGTGCGAGATAGCCGAGCCAGGCGAGCGAGGGATCGTCCACCCACTGGACGTCATCGACGAGCACGACGAGCGGCCCCTGCTCGGCGCGATTGGCGCAGAGCCAGTACAGCCCGTGAATGGCGGCGAAGCGGTCGGTCGGAGGCTCGCCGAGCTCGACCCCTAGGGCCCTCGCGCCCATCCTCGCCGCCCCGCTCGTGAGCTCGCGTCGCTGCGCCGGCGATGCCGCCCTCAGCAACGGCTCGAAGAGCTGACGAGCGACACCGAAGGCCATGTCCGCCTCGAACTCCGATCCGCGCGCCCCGAGGACGGCAAACCCACGGCCCTCCGCGTCACGGCGCACGGCAGCGAGAAGCTCGCTCTTACCGATCCCCGGCGCGCCCTCGACCACGACCACTCCGCCCCGACGGCCGCTCGCGGCGTCGAGAAGGGGCGGCGGCGCGCTCGAGCTCAACCTCGCGCTCGAGCAACGCTTCGGGCCGTTGGCCGCCGCTCACGCCACGAAACGATACGCGGCGTCGGGCGTTGTGCCACACGAGCAGGTTGTAAATCACGCTTGCGCCTGCGCTAGTCAGTAGTAGCCTTCTATGTGCGGTTCGAGTGTGCGTGGTCGGTGACTCGCGCGGTGGACTGCACGACCTAGAGCGGAACGAGTTGGGTGGTCACGTGGCTGGCCGCCCTGTCGCAGGTCCGTGAAATGTGGCCCCTCCGGCCAGAGTTTCATTGATGCCTGGACTGTCACTCGCTCAGTTATCAGCTCTTTCACAGCAAGGTCGGCCCGTCAGGGAGGCTCGGGCCATGCCACGGGGCGATTGGTGGTCCGAGCGGACCTGATGTTGAGTTATCCCCAGGACGCCGTCGAGGCCCTGATCGCCGAGGGGACGCCCCTCGATGAGATTGAGGAGCGCATCGACGAGCTCCCGCTCGACGCCGAGCAGCGGAGCGCGCTGTGGTTGCTGGCATGGGTCAAGGTGACCAACCCGGCCACGCGCACGCGGATCACTGCCGACGGGCGTCCTTGGCTCGAGTGAGCGCTGAGGCTCGCGTGTTAGCGTGTGCGGCCGTTGTCGCCCGTACGCCCGCCGGCCGCAGGCCCTCCGTCATTGTCATCGTTGCGTCGCCCGAGGCTCGGTGGCGTCGTTGCCGCGATCGCCGCGCTCACGCTCGCCGGGTGTGGAGGGTCGTCGGCAGGCAGCGCCGCTCCCGCCGGGGCCATTGCCCAAGCCAGACCGCAGGTCATCGAGCCGGTCGCGGGGGAGCAGCCGGCGCCAAGCACACCCAAGAACCGCTACGGGGACCCTAACGCGCACGCGACGCCGCTGTCTCAGGTCAGGGCCGAGCTGCGACTCGAGATCGTGGCCGAGCGCGTGACCAACGCCCGCTACATCGATCCGCTCCAGTTCGTGACCGTGTGGGAGCGGACCGACCAGGGCGTAGACGCGAACATGCCCGTGGGGGCGCCGATCCTGGCCCCGTGCCCGGTGAAGATCCTCGCCG
>JAXDGF010000113.1:0-10883 GCA_034665165.1 Solirubrobacteraceae bacterium
AGGTGAGGGTGGCGTCGGGTTCGACGCGCCGCCCGGGCCGTGCGGCCGCCGGCGCCCGCCCGGCCGGAACAGCCACGCGCGCCCGCGCTGGCGCGCGTGCCACGCGCGCCCGCGCGGGCGAAGACCCCACGCAGCCGGAGCCGCCCGTGCCGGGGCCCGAACCCGTCCCGACCGTCAAACGCCTGCACCGCCCCCGCCGTGCGGCGTGGGCCGAGCCCGTGATCTGGCACGAGCCCACAGCAACCGCCGCGCCGCCCGCGCCGCCTAGCCCGGAGGCGCCGCTGCGCCTGCTCGAGCCGGGTGAAGAGCGCGACCAGCTCCATATGCCGTTGGACGACGATCGCCGGGGCTGAGGCGGACCCAGCGCAATAGCGGAGTCGGCACTCCCGTCAGGGTTCGCGTCTGCCTCGCCGTCGCCAAGGGACGGAGCCTGGGCGGCTAACGCGACCCACAGTCACGTTTCCCGCCCAAGCTCATGCGCGCCCGGTGCTACCCCCGCGGCCTCACCACATACAACGCATACACGCTCACGCCGGCGATGACGGCCAACCCGAACACGATGAGGACCCGGGACTTGATGATGTGGCCGAACGTGGCGACGACAAAGCCCCCGGCCATGGCCAGAAATGGCCCGGCGGCGATCCTCCCCGCGGCTGCCAGCACGCTGAGCATGGAGACGAGCATCTCAGACGGCACCGCGGCGCGCGGCACGTCGCCTCCGCGGCCCGACCGGCCTCGCCCACGCCCTGGCTCCGCGGCCCAACCGGAGCGGTGACCTATCCTGCTCGGAATGCCGATCTCGCCCGCATCCGTCGCCGAGGTGAGCGATGGGCTCAGAGACGCCGGTTACCTGGCCACGGGGACGACGGCCCTCGTGGCCTACCTGGCGACCAAGCTCGACAAGCCCGTGCTTGTCGAGGGTCCGGCCGGCGTGGGCAAGACCGAGCTCGCGAAGGCGCTGGCCCGCTACCTCAACCGTCCGCTCGTGCGCCTGCAGTGCTACGAGGGCCTCGACGAGGCCAAGGCGTTGTATGAGTGGAACTACCGCAAGCAGCTCCTGCGCATCCAGACCGAGGCCGGCGCGGCGGGGTGGCAGGACGTGCAGGACGATATCTTCGGCGAGGAGTTCCTGCTCCGGCGCCCGCTGATGACGGCCATCGCTTCCGAGACGCCGGTCGTGCTCCTGATCGACGAGATCGACAAGACCGACCAGGAGTTCGAGGCCATGCTCCTCGAGCTCCTGTCGGACTTCCAGATCTCGATCCCAGAGCTCGGCCGGATCGAGGCACGCACGCAGCCGGTGGTTCTTCTCACCTCAAACAACACGCGCGAGCTCACCGAAGCCCTCAAGCGCCGCTGCCTGTACCTGTGGCTCGATTACCCCGACCTCAGCCACGAGCTCGAGATCGTCCGCCTGCACTCGCCCGAGCTCGACGAGGCGCTGGCACGCAAGCTCGTCGAGGTGGTGCACCAGGTGCGCGAGCTCGACCTCAAGAAGCCGCCCTCGATCGCCGAATCGATCGACTGGGCCCGCGCGCTCCTGCTCCTCGGCGCACGCGACATCGACGAGGCCACCTTCACCGAGACGATGAGCGTCATCGTCAAGCACCGCACCGACCTCGATACGGTCGCCGCCCGCGTCGGGGTTCAGCTCGCGCCCGCGCCCGATGCCACCCGGCCCGCCGCATAGCGCCCTCTACGGGGGCCTGCCCGACCGCGAGCCGGGCGGCTTCGATGGCCAGCTCCTGGCCTTTGCCGAGGACCTCCGCTCCGAAGGGATGGCGCTCGGCACCTCGGAGCTCCTCGACGCCTTCGCCGCGCTCGAGCACGTCTCCTGGGCCGAGCGGGGCGCGTTCAAGGAGGCTCTGGCCGCGACCCTGGCCAAGTCCCCGGAGGACCGGCGCGTGTTCGAGCTCGTGTTCGACCGCTTCTTCTTCCGGGCCGCCGAGGCGGAGGCGACGCGTCAGGAGATCGAGGAGCACGGCGGGCTCCGGGGTGGCGACCAGATCGACCTCGAGGCGCTTCGCCGCCAGATCGCGGCCGCCCTGCGCGACGGCGCCGAGGGCGTCCTCGGCGACCTCGCCCGACTCGCCATCGCCGCCCTCGGGCGAGGCGAGGGGTCGGGGGTCGTCGGCGTCGACGTCCAGCGCATCCGCCGCGCCCTCGGCCTCCGGGCCGAGCCTCAGCCCGACCTGCCCGGCGATGACCCGCGGCGCGAGGGGCTGCCGCGCGAGCAGATCCGCAGGTTCGAGGCCCACCTGCGGCGCGAGCTCGAGCGGGATGCGATCGAACGCACCCGCTCCCTTCCCCCCAAGCGGCCCCTGAGCGACCTCGACCGCGCGCTTCCGACCGGTCCCGTGCAGGACCTGGCGGCCGTCCACCGCGTAGTCGCGCAGCTCAAGCGCCGGCTCGCGACCCAGGGCCATGAGCTCCGGGGCCGCAAGCGTCACGCTCACGTCGACGTACGCCGCACCATGCGCGCTTCGCTGCAGACAGGCGGCGTGCCCATCGACCTCAAGTACCGTCCCATCCGGCCCCGCCGCCCGGAGATCTTCGTTCTCTGCGACGTCTCGACGAGCGTGACGAGCGCGAGCACGTTCTTCCTCAGCGTCCTCCACGCACTCCACGATTCATTCCGCAAGCTCCGCTCCTTCGTCTTCATCGAGCGCATCTCTGAGGTCACCGAGCTGCTCGAGCGCGAGCGCGACTTCCGCGCCGCGAGCGAGGCCATCGGCCGCGACGCGGGCGTGGCCGACATCTCCGGCTACACCGATTACGGGCGCGTGTGGACGGAGTTTCTCGCCCTGATCGAGGACGAGCTCCATCCCCGCACGACGGTGATCGTGCTCGGCGACGCGCGCACCAACGGCCGCCCTCCGCGGGACGACGTCTTTGCCCTGATCACGGCCAAGGCCGGGCGCACCTTCTGGCTCAATCCCGAGCCGCGCCTGTACTGGAACTACGGCGATTCGGTCATGGCCGCTTACGAACGTCACTGCACCGCGTTTGAGTGCTGGCGCACCGATCAGCTCGAGGACTTCGTCAAAGCGCTGACGCAGCCGCAGGCGCATTGAGCTGCGACCGGTCCCCGCCGCGCGCTCAACAGAGGCGCTGGAGACTCCTCCAAACCCTGGCGGGCGCCGGCGTGTCCGGGGGAGCGAGCTACGACGGCCTGGTCGCCCTGGAAGCCAAAGCGCACGCATACACCCTGCTTACCCTCGACGACCGAGCACAGTCCACCTATCAACGGTTGGGCGCTGGGTTCACCGTCATCGCGCCATGATGCGCTCGCCCGCCGAGCTCCCCTCCCCGGCCGCGCCCGCCGCCGCGTTCCTGGACCGCTTCCCCGAGGTGCGCGGCCACCTCGACGCCGCCACGTGCGGGGTGCCGCCGCTCGCGGCCGCGGCCGCGATGCATGAGGCGGTGACCGCGTGGGCCGAGGGCCGGATCGACGGTCCCGGCGTCGACGCCGATGTCGAACGCTCCCGCTCGGCCTTCGCGCGACTCGTCGGCGCCGACCCCGGCGACGTGGCCTGCGGCGCGAACGTGTCGGTCTTCGCTGGTCTCGTGGCCGCCTCGCTCGATCCCGGCAGCGAGGTCCTCGTCGCATCCGGGGACTTCACCTCGGTTCTCTTCCCGATGCTCGTCCAGGACCGCCGCGGCGTGCGCATCCGCGAGGTCCCGCTCGAGCAGGTGCCCGAGGCGATCGACGCGCGCACCGCGCTCGTCGCCGTCAGCGCCGTCCAGTCCGCCGACGGACGCGTCGTGGACCTCGACGCGCTCGCGGCCGCCGCCGCCCACCATGACACGCAGGTCTTCCTGGACACAACCCAGGCCGCCGGCTGGCTGCCGATCCTCGCCCCGCGCTTCACCTACGTGTGCGCGGCCGCCTACAAGTGGCTGCTCGCGCCGCGCGGCACCGCCTTCTTCGCCATCGCGCCCGAGGCGGCCGAGCGACTCGCGCCCCACACCGCGGGTTGGTACTCGGCCCAGGAGCCCTGGGCGACGTGCTACGGCGGGCCGCTGCGGCTGAGCCCCCGCGCCAAGCGCTTCGACGTCTCGCCGGCGTGGGCGTGCTGGTCGGGCACGGCCCCGGCCCTGGGGCTCGTGGCCGAGATCGGAGTGCAAGCCGTCGGCGCCTACGACCTCGCCCTCGCCGCGCGCCTGCGCGAGGGGCTTGGCATGCCCCCGTCGGGCAGCGCCATCGTCATCGCCGAGCATCCCGACGCTGCGCAGCGCCTCGAGAGGGCCGGGGTCAGGGCCGCCGTGCGCGCCGGCCGGGCGCGCATGAGCTGTCACCTCCCCGCCACCGCGGTGGACGTGGATCGCGCCCTTGAGGCGCTGACCTAGAGGCTAAAGCTAGCCCGCTTCGACGAAGCGGGTCATGACCGTCCGCGTGTCGCCGTTGGCGTCGGTGACCACCCATCGCGCGGAATAGGTCCCGGCCGCGAGCGCCTGGACCCGCACCCCACCCGGGGTGTTGACGTTCGCCGCGTGGAACACGGCCGCGCCGCCAGAGGCGAGTCGGATGGTGACGGACACGCGCGCACCGTTCCCGACGACCGCGTGCTGCGGAGTGGGGATGCCGGTGCCGGCGAGGGCGACGAAGCGCCCGTACAGGGTCGCGCCGTTGCTCGGCGAGGTGAACTCGAGCTGCGGGATGGTCGTGAACGTCCCGCCGCCGCTGAGGTCATCGGTCTGCTCGATGGTCACCGCCGACAGGCCCTTGGCGCTGCCGTTGGGAGGGCAGATCTTGCCCCTGCCGGCGATGCCGGGAGCGCCGACGGCGGCGTTGACAGGCGGCGAGGTCGGGGCGCGGCCGTAGTAGTCGCCGGCCTCACAGGTGCCGGAGGCCACGAGCGTCTGTGCCCCGTTGACGTGGACCTGCAGGTGAGCGACGTGGAGCACGGTGAGGGCGCGGTGGCCGGCGTTGGTGAGCGTGACGACGTCGCCGCCCGCGAGGGGCCGCCCGCCCCCGAAGCTGACGGCGGCGGTCTGACCGCGACCGTCGGCCATGGCGTGCACGGTCGCGTGTCCGCGCCGCCGGGTGAGCGTGTAGCTCGTGTCCGGCACGAGATCGGAGCAGGTGACCCGCTGGGAGCGCAGGTTGGCGGCGCAGGTCGGGAACCCGGTGGGCTCGAAGATGATCTGGTTGTTGCCGAGGGTCGAGAGGCTGTTCGCCTCGCCGAGGCGGACGTCCAGGGTCACGAGGGCGCCGTAGGGGTTGCCCTGCGTCACGGCCCGGTTGTCCTGGCTCCGGAGACGCAGGTCCGCGCCCGGGCCGAGCGACCCGGTGCCGATGATGGAGACGTCGGTCTCGGTCCCGCACAGGTCGGTCGGTGACTGCGTGGCCGCGCGATTGATCGTCAGCGCGAGGACGCCGGTCTGGAAGCAGGGAGCGACCAGCACGCCGTTGACGCCGAAGGAGGAGAAGACGGCATACCCGTGATCGAGGTCGTACCAGCCCGTCCACCCCGACTCGGTGAACGCGTTGCCGCCGTTGCCGGTGAGGATGGTGTCGTTCGGGGGTCCACCCTTGTCGTAGACGACGTAGACCTTGTCGCGATCGTCGCCGAAGGCCTCGATCGGCGCGCGCGTGAGCGACCTCAGCGACACCGGGCCCCAGGTCCCGTCGGAGCGGGTGGTTGCGCGCGCCAGCCCGACGAACGTTCCCGCCCGCCTGAGTCCGACGAGCAGGCGGACGCCGGCGCGTGCGAACCCGATATTCCCGCTTACCGACGGGCTGAACTGCGTCAGGTGGACCCGGGGCAGGGAGGGCGGCACCGTCGCCGCCGTCGAGCTCTGGACACAGCCCGTGGTCGCGTTTGACCACATGTCCTGGATCAGCCACTGATCGCCGCCGATGATCTGGTTGAAAGGCGAGCCGTTGGGGGCGAAGCCGAGGGGGGCCCCGACCTGGGGGCCGAACTCGCACTTGTCCCCCACCTCGCTTCCGTTCGGGTCCATCCAGCCGTTCCCCGCCGGGTCGCTCATCGCCTCGACCGTCTCGTGCGCGGCGGTGCCGACGGCCGACTCGGCGTCGGGGTTGCCTTGGGGGTCAGAACCGGGCGGGAAGGCGGTCTCGATGAGCGGGTCGGGGATGACGGCGTAGAAGGTCACGCCGTGATCGAGGTTCGAGAGCGAGTGGTACCCGCCGTAGGCGTTGCTGCCGCAGCTGCCGGGCGTGCTGCACGTGTCGACGTTGGGCGGCAGGAAGATGAACCAGAGGTTGCCGAGCCCGCGTGCTCCGGGATCGCGGGTCTGGATCACGTGGTCGATCTCCTGCTGGAGCTCGACGTCCGTGACGCATGTGGCGATGCCCTGGGGTGAGGCACACTGCTGGCTCGCGGACGGGTAGGGATCGGCGGCGTCGATCGAGTCGGCCGCGGCGCTGTAGCTGATTGCGGGCGAGCCGGTGCCGGCGCCGTCCCCGTACTCGCGCAGGACGGAATAGACGTTCGTGCTCTGGCCCGAGTCGTGCGCGCTGTCGGTGAAGAAGCGCTGCACCAGGGCTTCATAGCCGAGGGTGGTCGACGACGGCGCGCCGGTGAACCGGTACCCGCTGGGAGCCCAGAAGATGGTGTGGATCGTGACCCCGCGCATCACCGACCCCCCGTGATAAGCCTCGGGCAGGTTGGAGCCGACGGCGATGTCAGGGCCGCCCGCGGCGGGCACGATTCCCAGCGCCGCACCGATCCGGGCGTGGAACTCGGTGCTGGCGCCAGCCGCGGGAGCGAGCGTCGCGAGCGCGCAGGCAATTGCGGCGGCGAGCACCGCGCAGCCCAACCTGGTGAGGCGAAGCTTCTCCATCCGAGATCTCACGCCACGCCCGCGCGTCGGCGGCACGGGACCTTACCGGATGCCCGGGGGTCCGGCGCGCGCTCCTCCCCGCCGCCACCCGGTAGGATGAACGCCCAGCTGACCACCCAGGGGGGCTGGCGGGAACGCCGGCTGAGATAGCGCCCCTCGCGTAAGGCGACCCGGCGCTGACCCTTTGAACCTGTGGGGTAATGCCCGCGAAGGGAGCGAACATTCAGGTCGAGGCTCCACCCCAGGAGCGTCGAGTGCCGGAGGGTCCGAACGGCGTTCGGATCCGCTCGGTCGACCGCACCTTCCACACCCGCCACGGCGACGTGGCGGCGCTGGCGGGCATGTCGCTCGACGCCGCGCCCGGCGAGATCGTCGCCGTCGTCGGGCCGAGCGGATGCGGCAAGTCGACCCTGCTCGAGCTCATCTGCCGGCTCCAGGGGCCCGACGCCGGCACCGTGCAGGCCGATCCCGCCGCCCTCATGCCCCAGCGCGATCTCCTCCTCCCCTGGCTCGACGCCACCGACAACGCCGCTCTTGCCCTGCGCGCCCGCGGGGGGGAGCGGGACAGCGCGCGGGAGACCGCGCGGCCCTGGCTCGAGCGCTTCGGCCTCGCCGGGTTCGAGCGCTCGCGCCCGAGCGAGCTCTCGGGCGGCATGCGCCAGCGCGTCGCCTTCCTGCGCACCATGCTCGCGGGCAAGCCCGTGCTCGCGCTCGACGAGCCCTTCGCGGCGCTGGACGCGCTCACGCGGCTGGAGATGCAGGGTTGGCTCGGGAGCCTGCTCGCGCGCGAGCCGAGGACGGTCGTGCTCGTGACCCACGACGTCGAGGAGGCGGTCGTGCTCGCCGATCGGGTGGTGGTGATGTCGTCGCGCCCGGGCCGCGCGGTGGCCGAGCTCGAGGTGCCGCTCACGCGTCCGCGTCACCGCACCGATGCCGAGGTGATCGCGCTGCGCGAGCGCGCGCTCGAGGCGCTCGGGATCTCCCGATGAGCGCTTCCTCTCGCAGCGGCGGCGGCGCCCTCGCCGGCGTGCTTCGCGCAGAAGCGGGGCTGGTGCGCACCGAGGTCCGCCTATGGAGCGCGGCGGGCCGGCTCCTCCTCGGCTGGCGCACGCTGCTCGTCCTGGCCGCGCTCCTAGGGGCGTGGGAGCTCTACGTCGACCTCGGGGGAGCAGATCGCCTGATCCTGCCCCCGCCCCACCAGGTCGCGAGCTCGCTCTACGACGACCGGTCGTTGCTGTGGAGCAACTTCCTCGTCACCGCGCGCGAGATCGTGGTCGGGATCCTGGTCGCCGCCGCGGCCGGCCTCGCGCTCGCGGTCTCGCTGCACCTGTCACGGACGTTGCGCCGGGCCGTGTACCCGCTTCTGGTCGCCTCGCAGGCGATCCCGATCGTGCTCGTGGCGCCGTTGCTCGTGCTCTGGCTCGGCTTCGGCTTCGCGCCCAAGCTCGTGGTGATCGCGATCGTGTGCTTCTTCCCGATCGTGGTGACGACGATCGACGCGCTCGCGGCGGTCGACCCCGACCTACTCAAGCTGATGCGGACGTTCGACTCCTCCCGCGCGCGCACCTTCCGTCACGTCGAGCTCCCGGCCGCCCTTCCCGGCCTGTTCACGGGGATGAAGATCGCCGTCGTCTTCGCCCCCATCGGCGCGGTCTTCGCCGAGCAGGCCGGAAGCAACTCGGGGCTCGGCTACGTCTTCGAGCAGGCCATCCCCCAGCTCCTTACCGCGCGCGCGTACGCCGCCGTCTTGATCCTGGCCGCGTTCGCGATCGCGCTCTTCACCGTGCTGAACCTGGCCGAGCGGCTGCTGCTGCCGTGGGCCTACGAACCACGAGGAGAAATCCCTCAATGAAACGAATCTCCGCCCTCGTCGTGGCGCTCGTGGCGCTCGCGGCGCTGGCCGGTTGCGGCGAGATGCACGACCCCACCGCGCCGGCCAAGACGCTGCCGCTCAACCTGATGCTGGACTACTTCCCCAACGCCGACCACGTCGGCATCTACCAGGCGCTCTCCGAGGGTGACTTCACGCGCGCCGGGCTCGCCGTGCACGTGCAGACCCCTTCCGACCCCTCGGCGCCGCTCAAGGACCTGCTCTCGCACCGGGCCGACGTCGCCGTCTCCTACGAGCCCGAGCTCATGCTCGCACGCAACCAGGGCGAGCCCCTCGCCGCCTTCGCCGCCATCATCCAGGAACCCTTGACCTCGATCGTCTCCGTCGGCTCGCAGCACATCACGAGCGTCGCCAACCTCCGCGGCCACACCGTCGGGTATGCCGGCATCCCGTACCAGCGGGCGTATCTCGACACCATCCTCACCCGCGCCGGGGTTCCGATCTCCTCGGTCAAGCTCGTCGACGTCGGCGAGAACCTCGTGCCCGCGATGCTCTCGGGCCAGGTCGCCGCGACGATCGGCTCGTACTGGAATTACGAGGCCATTCAGCTCGCCGAGAAGGGCAAGCGCCCCAACGTGATCAGGGTGGGCGACGTCGGAGTTCCCAACTACGACGAGCTCGTCCTCGTCGCCACCAAGGCCACGCTCGCCACCAAGGCCAACGAGATCCGCGACTTCGTCCAAGCCGTGGCCCGCGGGTACGAGTCGGCCCGCCGCGACCCCCGGGCGGCGGTCGCGAACCTGGTGCGTATGAACCCCGGCCTCGATCCCAAGTTCCAGCTCGCGAGCGTCAAGGCGACCCTACCCGCCTTCTTCCCCAGCAGCGCGAACAGGCCCTGGGGATATCAGGACCAGCCCCAATGGAACAGCTTCGGGCAGTGGATGCTCACTAACCACCTGATCTCGAACGTCGCCGCGATCGCGAACGCCTCGACGAACGAGTACCTGGCGGGACAGGGCCTGGGGTGAGGCGGGAGCGGCGTCCTTGCAGGATCGCGTTCAGGCGCGCGGCCTCACGCGAGGGCCTCAAGGTCAGGCGCTCCCAGGTGACGCGTACCGTCGCGATCCCGGCGGCGGGGAGATCGGCGTCGCGGTCGCGATCGCTCTCGAACTGCTCGCGCGGGCTGTGGACTTCGTACCCGTCGAGCTCGACGACCAGGCGATGGTCCGGGAAGAAGATGTCCGCTTCGTGGCCGGCGACCTGAGTGTTGACGCGCGGCTCCGGCAGGTCGTAGCGGTCGGCGAAGAGGAGGAAGGCATCCTCGAACTCCGAGCGGGTGGGGGCGCGCTCGGGCTTGGCGACGTGTGGTTTCAGGCGCTTGGTGGCGGCATTCGGCGGGTGCCGGTCAAGCAGCTCCGCGAGGCGGGCGAGCGACAGGTGGCCGCCGAGCCGGAGGTCGTTGATGGCACGGGTGAGCCGGCGGGACGCGAGGCGGTTGGCGTTGTCGAGGATGGTTCGTTCCGGACTGGTGACCGTGATGCCGAAGTGCTCTGTCACGTCTTGGGCCCTGAGCGTGCTCGAGCGATGGATCAGGAGGTTCGGTCGCCTCCGGGCTGACCGGGCCGTGACCTCGAGCCGGTCGGGCCACTCACGGTCGATGCCCCACAGGACGGCGGCGGAAGCGTGGCTGAGCACCGCCCCGTCGCCGAGACGTAAGAGCTGCCCTCGGGTCACCACGCCGTGCTGCGGCGCCGCCAGGGCCGCGACCCGCCGCCAGATCGTGTCTACCACCTCACGCGCCACGGCGAGCACGGCCGTGATGAGTTTGCTGGCAAGGTCGCGGCTTTTTCATTACAGGCCCCGCAGTTTCGGCCCCGGCGGCCCCCCCGCGGCCCGAAACCGCCTGAAAATTCACGCCCCCGTGACGAAGCGGTGACGTCCGGGGCGCTCAGGGCGCTCAGGGCGCAAACGGCCCCAGGCTCACTCGTCCAGGCGTCCGATGCGCTGGACGTGAACGATGTAGCTCCGGGTTCCGCCCATCGGCAGCAGGTCGAGGGCTTGGGCCCGCCGCGCGAGCTTGCGCGTCTGGCGCCGGCGCATCATCGCCAGCGTCGCGGCCCCGGCGACGAAGCCGGTCATGGCCGCCGCGGCGGCCTGGACGGAGGGCAGGGAGGTGACGCTCGGGAGCGGGTCGATCGGGTGGACCTGGGCGAGCACCGGCAGCCCGTCGACGAACTCCTCG
>JAXDGF010000114.1:0-9403 GCA_034665165.1 Solirubrobacteraceae bacterium
CCTTCGGCGTCGTCATCGGCTCGCTGGCGAGCTCGAGCGCCGAGACCCAGACCGGGCCCATCATCCTCGCGATCGCGCCGCATCCGGCGGCGCCGGCGCCTCCCGCTTCCGCGCCGGCCACGCCCGCGCCCTCCACGAGCGCTTCGGTGCCCTCCACGCCGGCAGCCGCCGTGCCCGCGAGCCCGGCCTCCTCGGCGGGCTCGTCGTCCACGCCGACGAGCACGGGCAGCGGGACGGCGACACAACCCACCCCCTCGGTGCTCCCGCCGGTCAAGCACATCTTCCTGATCATGCTCTCCGACCAGCGTTACGACCAGAGCTTCGGCACGCCGGCCAGCGATCCCTATCTGGCCACGACGCTGCGTAAGAAGGGCGAGCTCCTCCCCAACTACTACGGGGTCGCCTCGGGTGATCTTGCCAACGAGATCGCCTTGCTCAGCGGACAGGGGCCGACGGTGCAGACGGCGGCGAACTGCCCGAGGTATGCCAAGGTCGCGCCGGCTGTGGTGAGCACGCTGCAGCAGGTCCTCGGGAGCGGCTGCGTGTACCCGAAGGAGACGCTCTCGCTCGCCGATCAGCTCACCGCCGCGCACAAGACGTGGAAGGCGTACGCCGAGGGGATCGGCAACGGTCCGCGCGGCCAGGCCAAGACCTGCCGTCACCCCGCCCTGGGTAGCGCCGATCCCGGGGTGGTCGCGAGCCTCCGCGATCCGTACGTGACGTACACGAATCCGTTCGTGTACTTCAAGTCGATCAGCAAGTCAGGGTGCGCCAAGCAGGACGTCGGCCTGCGCAAGCTCGCCAAGGACCTCAAGAGCGCGGCGACCACGCCGACCTTGTCCTACATCGTCCCGACCCCGTGCGACGACGGCAACCCGCAGCCGTGCGTGCCCGGCGCCCAGGCCGGTCTCGCCGCGGCGGACCGCTTCCTGAAGGGCGTGGTCCCCGAGATCCTGGCCTCACCCGCCTACCAGGCCGGGGGGCTGATCGCGATCACCTTCGACCAGGCTCCGCAGACCGGGTCCTACACCGACACGAGCTCGTGCTGTAGTAACCCGACTCAATATCCCAACCTGATCTCGGCCGGCACCACGCCGACTACCACGACACCCACTACCACCACCACACCGACTACCACCACACCCACCACCACCCCGACGCCGACGACCACGACACCCCCCGCGGCGACGCCGCCGACCACTGCGTCGGTGCCCTACGCGATCGCGCCCCCGGCCACCGCCGCAACAACGACCACCACGACACCCGCGCCCACCACCCCCGCGCCTACCACCCCTCCGCCCTCCGAGCTGGCCGGGCAGACGACCCCCACCGGTGGCGGCGGTGAGGTGGGCCTGCTCCTCATCTCGAAGTACGTCAAGAAGAACAGCACCGACATGCTCGACTACTTCAACCACTACTCCCTGCTGAGCAGCATCCAGAGGCTGTTCTCGCTCAAGCACCTGGGCTACGCGCGCGACCCGGCCCTGACCGCGTTCGGCAGTCCCCAATACAACAACTACAAGTCCTAGCAGGCGCCCAGCTCGGATCACGTCCGGGCGATCGCTCCCGGATCGGCGCCCGTGAGCTGCGTCATCGTCACTCGCGCGTCGTGCTCGGAGCTCGCCATACCCCGGTAGACGCCCTTGATCGGTGGCACATCGGGGTAATGGCGACCGTGGCCGATCTTGACATGGGCGTCGCCGGTCAGGCCCCGGTTGGTGGGGTCGGCCCCGACCCACACCGGCTCGCCACCGTCGAGGGCCGGAAGCAGCGCCTCGAGCCAGGCGTGGGTGTCGACCTCGATCGACTCCTGGCGCCCGTCGGCCGCCGCCGCGTACAGGTAACCCGAGACATAGCGAGCGGCGATCCCGTGCCGGCGCAGCAGGCTCAGTCCGAGGTGGACGAAGTCCTGGCACACGCCGGCGCCGAGCTCGAGCAGGTGGGTGACGGTGCTGTCGACGTACGTCGCGCCGGGGCGGTACTCGAAGCGGTCGGGGATGAGCTCGGTGACGAGGAGGAGGGTGTCGAGCGGCGTCGCCCCGGCGCCCGTCGCCTCGAGAAGCTCGTGCAGGGCCACTTGGTCGGCGGCGTCGGTCTGGAGGAGGAACTCCCCGCCGGCCTCGCGGTAGGCGGGCTCGCGCAGCGCCGACCAGGGCGCGGCGGGTGGACTGGGACCGTCTTGGGTGACGACGCGCGCGCGCACGTCGATCGTCAGGTGATCGTGCGGGCGCGAGACCTCGAACTCCACCACCTCGGTCCCGAAGTAGTCGGCGTGGCGGTGGAGGCGCACCTCGGGGTCGAGGCGCACGTTGAACTCGTCGCAGCGCTGGCGCCCGTTGGCCGCGGGCTTGACCCGGAGCGCGTTGAGGTTGTCGACGACGTCGGCGTCGTAGCGGTACTGAGTGAGGTAACGGATCGCGAGGTTCATCTACAGGTGGACGGCGGCGGCCGCGGCCATGGCAAAGTAGCGCTCCTCGATATCGCTATCGATGAGTTCGAGATCCACCTGTACCCGCTCGAGGGTCTCGTCAAATCCCGCCGCCGCGTCGGGGGCCCGGCGCTGGAGCTCGAGGTCGGCGATCAGGCGGCCGAGGCGGAGCACGGGCGGCGAGGAGCGCGGCAGCGCGTCGGCGTTCGAGAGGGCGGCATGGAGGGCCTCGACCGAGGACGCCACCGAGCCGGGATAGGCGCCGTCGTAGAGCAAGAAGCGCGCGACGGGCCCGACCGTGGGGGCGGCTCTGACCGCGCGCCGGTAAGACTGAAAGCCACCCACCGCGTGCAGGAGGGCGAGCGCCTCGCCCTCGTTGCCGGAGCGGTGGGGCGCGGGTGGGACGGCGACGCGCAACATCCTCAGCACCATGTCGGCGGCCTCGATCCGCCCGCCCGCCTCGAGGAACGAGTGCCCCTCGTCGCGGAGCATGGTCCGCGCCACAAGTCCCCAGAACAGCGCGCACTGCTCCTTCACGTCCTGGTAGACCGAGTAGGGCCCGGACACGAGGGCGGCGGACAGGTCGCGGCCCGCGAGCCCGAGATGGAACGTGTTGAGCGCCTCCCACATCTCGGTCGAGATCACGTCTCTGAGCCCGTGTCCGCGCTCGCGGGCGCGGGCCACGCAGGAGACGATCGAAGCCTGGCTGTCGGTATCGAGGGTGAGGAGGCTGGCGACGACGGCGCGACCGAGCGGCCGCCGCGCGACCGACTCCGCCGTCAGTGCCTCGAACTCGCCCGTGTCCCCGGCCGCGGCCGTGGGTCCGGGCGCCTTCTCGCCGATGATGGCGAGGAGCTCGGCCCAGCTCAGGGCGATGTCCTGCTCGCCGGGCGCCCCGGCGACGTCGGCGTGGAAGACGCCGTCGAGCATGCGCGCGGTGTGCTCGGCGCGGGCGAGGTCGCGCCCCAGCCAGAACAGCTCCTGGGCGATGCGCGCCAACACGGCCTAGCGATTCTTAGCCGAGATTTCCCTCTGGGAAATCTCGCCAGCGCCGAAGGCGCCCTGTTGTTGTTGCTGTTGTCCCTGCCCCTGCCAGCCGCCGTAGCGGACATCCGGCAGCCGTGGCGGCGGCCGCTGCGCGGGTAGCGTTCCCGGCGCCAGGTCGACGGCACCGCCGTCGTCGAGCACCCAGGTGTCCTTCGAACCCCCGCCCTGGGAGGAGTTGACGACCATCGAGCCCTCTCGGAGCGCGACCCGGGTAAGCCCGCCGGGGACGATCCGGATCTCGTCCCCGAACACGGCGAAGGGACGCAGGTCGACGTGCCGCGCGGCGAGGCCGCCGTCGGCCGTCTCCGTGGGAACGGTCGAGAGGTGGACGAGCTCCTGGGCGATCCAGCGCTCGGGCTCGGCGGTGACCATCCGGGCCTGGGCCGCACATTCGGCGGCGGTGGCGTGGGGGCCGATGAACACGCCCTTGCCTCCGGACTCCGAGGTGGGCTTGACGACAAGCTCGTCGATCCGCGCGAGCACGTGCTTGCGCGTCGCGTCGTCCTCGAGCAGGTAGGTCGGGACGTTGTCGAGGATCGGCTCTTCGCTCAGGTAGAAGCGGATCATCTCGGGCACGTAGTGATAGACGGCCTTGTCGTCCGCGACGCCGGTGCCGATGGCGTTGGCGATCGCGACCGTCCCCGCCCGGTAGGCGCGCACGAGTCCGGGCACGCCGAGGAGCGAGTCGGGCCGGAACTCGAGCGGGTCGATGTAGTCGTCGTCGAGGCGGCGGTAGATCGAGTGCACGCGCTCGAGGCCGGCCGTGGTGCGCATGTAGCAGACGGCCTCGCGCACGACGAGGTCGCGCGCCTCGACGAGCTCGACGCCCATCTGGCGCGCGATGAAGGCGTGCTCGAAGTAGGCGCTGTTGGCGGGGCCTGGCGTCCACACGACAACGGTGGGATGGGCGTCGACGGCCGGTGCCACCGCACGCAGGGCGTCGAGCAAGAGCCCGGGGTAATGGTCGACGGGTCGGACCCGGTGGCCGGCGAAGAGCTCGGGCATGAGTCGCGTCATCGCGACGCGGTTCTCGAGGACGTAGGAGATGCCCGAGGGGGTACGAACGTTGTCTTCGAGCACCCGCCAGCGCCCGTCGCCGTCGCGTACGAGATCGCAGCCCGAGACATGGCAGTAGACGCCACCCGGCGGTCGAACGCCGTGGACGGGGCGGGCGAAGCTCCCGCGGCTGACGATCAGCGACCAGGGCACGACTCCGGCGCGGACGATCTCGTGGGCGTGGTACACGTCGTCGACGAAGGCGTTCAGGGCGCGGATGCGCTGCGCCAGACCACGCTTGATCGTCGTCCATTCCTCCGCGGGGAGGACACGGGGCACCAGGTCGAGGGGGAAGGGGCGGTCGCGACGCTCCCCGTCCGTGCCCGCCACCTCGACGGTGATCCCCTGCTGCATGAAGTTGCGGTCGCGGCGCCGGCCTGCCGCCGCGAGCGCCTCGGGCCCGAGGCGCTCCAGCGTGGCGATCAGGGGCCCGGCGTGGGCGCGGGGCTCTCCGCTCTCGTCGATGAGCTCGTCCCGGCAGCCCGCCGGAACCTGATAGGCGTCGAGCAGTCCCGCGTGCGTAGTTTCGGCCATCGCACTAAGGTCTAGCGCGTTGACTGCTTCGCCGCCAGCGGCCGAGTGGCCAAGGCGCTCGCGGGCGCCCTTGGCCGTGTGGACATCGGCCGGCGGCGCGAGGCCCCGCGCTGCGCCGGTCAGCGTCTACCCTTCGCGGCCATGAGGCTCCTGGTCACGGGCGCGGCGGGCATGCTCGGCCGCGACGTAACGAGCGCCGCGGTCGCGGCCGGCCACGAGGTAATCGCGCTCGCGCGCGCCGACCTCGACATCACCGACGGGGCGGCCGTCGACGCGGCCGTGCTCGAGGCGCGCCCCGACGCCGTGATCAACTGCGCCGCCTGGACCGATGTCGACGGCGCCGAGAAGCGGGCGGACGAGGCGTTGGCCGCCAACGGTTCGGGCGCGGGCAACGTCGCGAGGGCCGCCGCCGAGGCCGGCGCGTGGCTCGTCCACGTCTCCACCGACTACGTGTTCTCGGGCGCCAAGCGCTCGCCCTACCTCGAGTCGGACGCCACCGACCCTGCGTCCGAGTACGGGCGGGGCAAGCTCGCGGGGGAGGCGGCGGTGGCCACGGCCGCCCCGGACGGACACACGATCGTCCGCTCCTCGTGGCTGTTCGGGGCCGGCGGCCGTTGCTTTCCCGCCACCATCCTGCGGGCCGGCTCGGAGCGCGATCAGCTCACCGTCGTCGACGACCAGGTCGGCTGCCCAACGTTCACCGGGCACCTCGGACCCGCGCTCGTGGCCCTGGCCCAGGATCCGGTCCCCGGCCTCGTGCACGTCGCCGGGGCGGGGTCGTGCTCCTGGTTTGACCTAGCCGGCGAGATCGTGCGCCTGGCCGGCCTGAGCTGCGAGATCCTGCCCGGCACGACGGCCGAGCTCGGGCGCCCGGCCCCCCGCCCCGCCTACAGCGTGCTCGGGTCAGAGCGGGAGGACGCGCCGCGCTTGCCCGAGTGGCACGAGGGCCTCGAGGCCTTCCTGGCCGCGGGGGTTCCGTCGTGAGGCTGCTCGTATGCGGTGGCGCCGGCTTCATCGGCTCGACCTTCGTGCGCCTGCGCGTGCGCGAGCACGGCGACGAGGTCACGGTGCTCGACAAGCTCACCTACGCGGGGCGGCGCGAGAACCTAAACGAGGTGAGCGCCGAGATCCGCTTCATCCACGGCGCCATCGAGGACCCCGAGGCCGTCGCCGACGCAATTGGATCCCACCCACCCTGCGACGCGATCGTCAACTTCGCCGCCGAGACCCACGTCGATCGCTCCATCGCCGACCCCGAGGGGTTCATTGTCACCAACATGCAGGGCACGCACGTGCTCCTCGAAGCGGCGCGCAAGCGCGAGCTGCGCTACCTCCAGGTCTCCACCGACGAGGTGTACGGCTCGATCGACGAGGGCACGTTCACCGAGGAATCGCCGCTGGCGCCCTCCTCGCCCTACAGCGCGACCAAGACTGGCGCCGACCTCCTGGTCGCGAGCTACTTCCACACCTACGGCCTCCAGACCGTGATCTGTCGCGGGTCGAACAACTACGGTCCCCGCCAGTACCCCGAGAAGCTGATCCCGCTCATGATCCTCAACGCGATGGCCGCCGACCGACTCCCCGTCTACGGCGACGGACGCAACGTCCGCAACTGGCTCTACGTCGAGGACTTCGGTCACGGCATCGGTCACGCGCTCGCGCATGGTGTTCCCGGAGAGGCATACAACTGCGGCGGCCCCGACGAATGCGAGAACCTCGAGGTCGTGCGGCGTGTGCTCGAGCTCACGGGCGGCGAGGAGTCGCTGATCGAGTTCGTCACCGACCGCCCCGGGCACGACCGCCGCTACTCACTCTCCTCGGAGAAGCTCCGCCGGCTCGGGTGGGCGCCGCGCGTGCGGTTCCTGGAGGGACTCGAGCAAACCGTCGCTTGGTATCGCGACAACGCCTGGTGGTGGGAGCCGATTCGCTCGGGCGCCTATCGCAGCTATTACGAGCGCCAGTACGGCCGGGCGCTCAAGGCCTGACCAAGGCGAGGATGGAGACTCCGAGCCTCGCCGCACTGGAGGCGGAGATCGTCGCCTGCCGGCGCTGCCCGCGCCTCGTCGCCTGGCGCGAGGCGGTCGCACGCACGAAGCGCGCCGCCCACGCTCACGAGCACTACTGGGCCCGGCCCGTTCCGAGCTTCGGCGACCCCGCCGCCCGCGTCCTCGTCCTCGGGCTCGCGCCCGCCGCCCATGGCGGCAACCGGACCGGCCGCATCTTCACCGGTGACCGGTCGGGAGACTGGCTCTTCGCCGCGCTGTGGCGGGCCGGTTTCGCCAACCAGGCCGAGTCGCGCTCGCGCGATGACGGCCTGCGCCTGCGCGATTGCTATGTCACCGCGGCGGTGCGCTGCGCGCCGCCCGATAATCGACCGCTGCCCGAGGAGCGCGACCGGTGCGCGCCCTACCTCGTGCGCGAGCTCCAGCTCCTGACCGAGGTGAGGGTGATCGTGTGCCTGGGCGGGTTTGCCTGGGACGCCGCCTTGCGGGCACGGGCCGCGCTCGGAGAGCCGACGCCGCGCCCCAAGCCCCGCTTCGGCCACGGCGCCGAGCTGGCGGCCGCGCGCTGGCCCTTGCTCGGCTGCTACCACCCGAGTCAGCAGAACACGTTCACCGGGAGGCTCACGGAGCCGATGATCGATCAGGTCATGACGCGGGCGCGGGAGATGGCGGGGCTGGGAGGTGTCCGTCGTGAGGCCTGAGCTCGACGAGCTAGGCATCGCTGACCCGCCCGAGACGTGGGCTGGGCTCGGGTTCGCGGTCGCCGGTTCGGGGGTGGAGGTTGGCCGGGTTCGGCTGCGCCTCGGCGAGTCGGGCGAGGGGATTGTCTCCTGGACGCTGCGCGGCGTCGAGGTCACTGATATCGACGGGCTGGTAACGGTCGGAGGTGCGGGCAGGGAGGAGCCGCCGCACGAGCACCCGAACGGCGCGGTGGGGATCGACCACGTGGTGGTCGTCACTCCCGACTTCGACCGCACCGCGGGCGCACTGGCGGCGGCGGGGCTGGCGCTGCGCCGGATCCGCGACGCCGGCGGCGTTCGCCAGGGCTTCCGCCGCCTCGGGCCCGCCATCCTCGAGCTCGTCGAATCACGCGAGGCGCCGGCCGGGCCGGCGAGGTTCTGGGGTCTCGTGGTCGTCGTCGCCGACCTCGACGCGCTCGCGCTCCGCCTCGGCGCGCATCTCGCCAGCGTTCGCGACGCCGTCCAGCCCGGGCGTCGGATCGCTACCGTGCGCCGGTCGGCCGGGCTGGGGCCGGCGGTGGCCTTCATGGATCCGGAGCCGGCATAGCGGCCCGGGGCGACGTGGCGGCGCGAGACTCGGTGCGCGAAGCCGGCCTCCTGGCGCGCGCTCCATCCCCGGTGCTCATGGTCGGAGCCATCGGCTCGGTCCAGTTCGGCTCCGCCATCGCGGCCACGCTGTTCGCCCGCGTGGGCCCGGATGGCGCCGTGCTCCTGCGCCTCGTTTCCGCCAGCATCGTCCTGCTCGCCCTGTGGCGACCGCGTCTACGGGGACGGACGCGGCGTGAGCTGCTCCTGGCCGGGGCCTTCGGCCTCGTCCTCGCAGCCATGAACCTCAGCTTCTACATCGCCCTGCACAGGATCCCGCTCGGGATCGCCGTGAGCATCGAGTTCCTCGGACCTCTGGCCGTGGCCGTCGGCGGCTCACGCCGACGGATCGACCTCGTCTGGGTCGCTTTGGCCGCGGCCGGGATCCTCGCCCTCACGCACGGCGGAACCCATCACCTCAGCATCGTGGGGGTCGGGTTCGCGCTCGCCGCGGGCGTCTTCTGGGCCGCTTACATCCTCTTCAACGCGCGGGTTGGGCGAGCCTTCGAGGGAGGCACCGGCCTCGCGCTCGCCATGTGCGTGGGAGCGGTGGTCGCGCTCCCGGCGGGGCTGATCGAGGCCGGGTCGCACCTGCTCGAACCTCGCTCTCTCGCCCTCGGCGCCGCGGTGGGGATGCTCTCCTCGGCGATTCCCTACTCACTCGAGCTCGAGGCCCTGCGCCGGATCGCCGTCAGCGTGTTCGGCGTCCTCATGAGCCTCGAGCCGGCGATGGCGGCCCTGGCCGGCCTGATCGTGCTCGGGCAGGGCCTGAGCGCCCGCGCCCTGGTCGGCATCGCCCTCGTCGTGGCCGCCTCGGCGGGGGCGTCGCTGAAGAGTCGCGACCCTAGGCACGGACCGAGTGTTGGCGGATCCGTAGGCGCCACACGGCTGACGACGGCGTACGAATAGCCGGGGCTTGAGCGATGAGTGTGCGAACGGGCCATCTGAGACCGGGCATGCGCGTCGAGTCCTGAGACCGGCTTCTTCGACCGGGATGTCCGTGTGCGGAT
>JAXDGF010000115.1:0-6976 GCA_034665165.1 Solirubrobacteraceae bacterium
GACGTCCTCCTGATCGTGGTCGAGCGATCCCACGCCCTTGTCTTCGCACCCGGCGAAACCGGCGTCGGTGTAGATCCCCGCCAGAAGTCCGCGGGCGTGCAGCCAGTGCGTCAGCCAAGCCAGGCCATGAGGCCACTGGTGCCGGTTCACGATGATCTCGCCGCGGCTGTCTCGGGCGCCGCTCGCCCAGCCGAAGTCGAGCCAGACGATCCGGTAGCCGGCGCGCGCCAGGCCGCGGTCGATAAGGGCGTGGGCGACCGACAGGATCGTGCGCTCGTTGAACACGCCGCCCACCCCGTAGTAGGTGTTCCAGCCCATGTACGGAGTCGCGGGCAGGGCACTGAGGGGCTCCGGGGTCGAGGTCCCTGCGCCGCCAGAGGCCGCCGCCCCGCTGGAGGCCGCCGCCCGGACCACCCACGGCGCGCCCAGGGCCATGGCCGCGAGGGCCGAGGCCCCGAGCGCCATGAGCCGGCGGGGACTAACCCTCGGCCTCCCCTTCGGGGCTCGGCGCGACCGCCTCGAAGCGGACGACCCCGTCGTCCGTGGATTCGCGCACGAGTCCGTCGCGCACGAGGATGTCGACGTGGCCGAGGACTTCTGACAGCGTCAGGTAGGCCTGCGTCACCGCCGCGTTACCCCACATCGTGCGAGCGATCTCGTAGGCGGTGAGCGGACCCTCGCGGATCATCTCGAGCATCTTGCGGGCCCGCCGGTCGTGCATCGCGAAGCGCTGATCGATGAGGGTTTGGTGGTCGAGGATCGGATCTCCGTGGCCGGGGAGCGTGAGCCCGACGTCCAGGTCCCGGGTGGCCTTCATCGAGTCGATGTAGGCGATCAGCGCCTGCGGGCGCTCGACGCCGGGGTCGGCTCCCAGCGGGCGCGAGACGAACGGGTTCGAGGAGATGTGGCCGATGAGATGGTCTCCGGCCACGAGGATCCTCCGGCGTTCGTCGAGGAAAACGGTGTCGGATGGGCTGTGGCCGGGGCGGTGGAGCACGCGCAGCGTCCGGTCGCGCAGGTCCAGTGTGTCGCCGTCGCGCAGCGGTTTCGTGACCTGGCCGCTCGAGCCCCAGGCGCGAAAGGCGCTCGCCACGGCGCGCAGGGCGATCACCATGTCGGCGGGGACGCCGTGGGCGCGCATGAGCGCCTCGGCGAAGCGGTCGTCGTCGTCCATGTTCGCGCTGAAGTCGGCGAGGTAGGGCACGAGGAGATCGAGGGCGGCGACCTGCGCGCCCGAGCGCCGGACGAGGATGTCGAGCAGACCGATGTGATCGAGGTGCTGATGGGTGATGACGATGAGCTCGAGCTGCTCGATCGTGCGCCCGCGCGCGGCCAGGGCACGTTCGAGCTCGTCGAGGGCCTTGCCCGAGTTCGGGCCCGTGTCGATCAGGGTCAGCGGCTCGTCCTCGATCAGGTAGCAGTTGACGCGACCGACAAGGAACGGCGTGGGCAGCGGGAGCCGGTGGATCCCGGCCTCGGCCGCGAGGGCGAGAGCCTCTTCCGGGCTGGTCTCGGGGGCCGCCACCCGGTCCATCAGCTCCGGATCAGAGCCAGGAGCTCGTCGCGGCGGCGCTCCATGTCCTCGCGCGAGACGATCGACTCGAGACACAGGCGCAGGAGCGGCTCGGTGTTCGACGGGCGCACGTTGAAGTGCCAGGTGTCGTAATCGATCGAGATGCCGTCGAGTCGGGACTGGCGGGCGTCGGAGTAGCGATCGGCGATCTCCTCGATCTTGCCGAGCGGATCGGCGACCTCGGAGTTGATCTCGCCCGAGATGAAGTACTGCGAACGGTAGGGCTCGAGGAGCTCGGACAGACGCTTGCCCTCGACGGAGAGGAGCTCGAGCATGAGGAGGGCGGGGATGGTGCCCGAGTCGGCGCAGTAGAAGTCGTGGAAGTAGTAGTGGCCGGAGACCTCGCCGCCGAAGACGGCGTGCTCCTCGCGCATCCGCGCCTTGAAGAAGGCGTGACCGACGCGGTTGATGAGGGGGCGGCCGCCGGCGCGGTTCACGGTGTCGGGGACGGCCCGGCTCGCCCGAACGTCGTACAGGATGGTCGCGCCCGGGTGCTTGCGGAGCATCGAATCGGCCAGCAGCGTGGTCAGGAAGTCGCCGTCGACGAAGCTCCCGCCGTCGTCGATGAAGAAGCAGCGGTCGGCGTCACCGTCCCAGGCGATCCCGAGGTCCGCTCCCTCGGCGACGACGCGGCCCATGACCAGCTCCCGGTTCTCGGGCAGCATCGGGTTGGGCTCGTGGTCGGGGAAATTGCCGTCCGGCGTCCAGTACGTCTCGACGAGATCGAGCCCGAGCCGGCGCAGGAGCGGCCCGACGATGGGCCCGGCCATCCCGTTGCCGCCGTCGACGACGACCCGCAGCGGCTTCACCGCGGCGGGGTCGATGAAGCCGAGCACGGTCTCCTGGAACTCCTCGTAGACAGCGACTTCCTCGACCTGGCCGCCGCCGGGCGCATCCCCCATGCCCGCCTCGAGCAGCCTGCGGACGTCCTGGATCCCGGCGTCGCCCGACAGGGCGATCGCGCCGCGCCGGACGAGCTTAGCCCCCGTGTAGGGCTTGGGGTTGTGCGAGGCGGTGCACATGAGCCCGCCGTCGAGATCGCGCGACCCGACGAGGTAGTAGAGCATCTCGGTGCCGACCATGCCCGCATCGAGAACGGTCGCTCCCTCGCTCGTCATCCCGTCGCGGTAGCGCGCCGCGAGCGCGGGGGCGGTCAGGCGCATGTCGCGGCCGAGCCCGAGCCGGAGCTCGCTCACGGGCCTGCCCTCGAGCTCGGAGATGACGCGGGCGAAGGCGCGTCCAATGAGCTCGGCGGCGTCCTCGTCGATGTCGGAGCCGTACAGGCCGCGGATGTCGTAGGCCTTGAAGATGTCGGGCGAGAGCACGGCCATGGAGCGGGCCATGCTACCCGTCGACCGGGCCCCCCACGCGCCGACGGCTTTTACAGCACGAGCGTGCGGTAGCGCACCGCGCCGCGGGCCACCGCCCAGCACTCGACGAGGTCATGGACGAGGAGGAAGGGGACGGCCCAGCTCCCAGCGTTCTCGGCTCGCGCGCGCTTGCGGAGCTCGAGCAAGTGCTTGGTCAGCACGAGCCGGCGCAACCAGGCGGGGGCCAGGAGGGCGAGCGCCGAGCGCCAGAGCAGGTAATGCCAGACGTTCCAGAACACGCACCGATCGAGGCTGTCGCGCAGCTGGGGGTGGTCGGCGAAGAGCCTGACCACCGCGCTCCAGCGCGCGGCGACGCGGAGCATGCCGCGGACTCCCAAGGGCTGAACGGCGTGAAAGACGATCGCCTCGGGGGCGAACACCGCCCGCCGGCCCGCCTCGAGCGCGCGCCACGCGAGATCGGTGTCCTCACCGCCGGGGGAGAGCCCGAACCCCTCGTCGAAGCCTCCGAGCGTCTCGAGCAGCGCGCGCGGATAGAAGATGTTGCAGGTCTCGTACTGAGGTCCGAGACGCTCGACCCGGATGGTGCGCGAGAGCACCCCGGCGAGCTCGTGGTCGGCCGGATCGGGCTCGGTGCGGCCCTGGACGATCGCGCCGGGAGCGGCGGTGGCCCCGGCGAGCGCGGCTGTGAGCCACTCGCGGTGCGCCACACAATCATCGTCGGTGAAGGCCACGAGCGCCCCGCGCGCCGCCCGCCAGCCCATGTTGCGCCCGGCGCCCGGGCCGCGCGGCTCTTCGTTCCTGACCGTGGTCACGGTGAGGCCGCCGCCTTCTCGCTCGATTACCGCGCGCGTTTCGGGCCCCGATCCGTCATCGACCACCACCACTTCGAAGGCCTCGAGGGCGAGGCTCTGGGCCCGGAGGCTGGCCAGCAGCCGCGTGAGTCGCGCCGGGCGGTCACGGGTCGAGACGACGACCGACACGAGCGGGTCCGGCACGGAGCGCATTGTAATTCCGCGACGAGCGGCCGTCCCCCACGGTACGATCGCGCGGGTGCTGGACACGACCAAGGGTGCCGGCGCGGACGACACGCCCGCCGCCGTGCCCGCCGGCGCTAGGAACATCGACACGGGTGGCGCCACCTTGCGCTCCCACACCGCCCGCGGGGTCCTACTCAACGGCGCGTTCGACGCCGGCCTCGCCGTCCTCAGCCTCGTCCGGGGGATCATCCTCGCGGCGCTTCTGACGCGGTCTGACTATGGCGTCTGGGGCGTGCTCGTGGTCTCGCTCGGGGTGCTGGCCCGCCTCAAGTACGTGGGCATCAGCGACAAGTACATCCAGCAGGATGAGCCCGACCAGGAGGTTGCGTTCCAGAAGGCGTTCACCCTCGAGTTGCTCATGACCGGGGCGGCGCTCGTGCCCATGGCCGCGGCCCTCCCCGTGGTCGCGATCATCTACGGCCATTGGTCTCTCGTAGCTCCCGGGCTCGTGCTTTTGTCCGCGCTCGTCGCCGATGCGCTCCAGGCCCCGCTGTGGATCTACTACCGGCAGATGAACTTTGCCCGGCAGCGGTGGCTGGGAGCGATCGAGCCGGTGGTGGGGTTTGTGGTCATGGTCGGGCTCGCGATCGCGGGGCTTGGGTACTGGGCCCTCGCCATCGGTCTCGTCGTGGGCGCCTGGGCCGGCGCCATCGCCGCCATCGTCACGTGCCCGTTCCGGCTGAAGTGGCGCTACGACCGCGGCGCCTTGCGCGTGTACGCGTCGTTCTCGGGGCCGATCTTCATCGCCACGGCCTCGGGGGTGGTGCTCGCCAACGGCGCCGTCATCGCCACCAACGCGCACCTGGGTCTGGCCGGCGTCGGCGTGGTGGCGCTGACGGCAAACATCACCGCCCTCACGACACGCCTCGACGACATGGTGAGCGGCACGCTCTATCCCGCCATCTGCGCTGTCCAGAACCGGGTCGATCTCCTCCGCGAGTCGTTCGTGAAGTCAAACCGGGTGGCGCTCATGTGGGGGGTGCCGTTCGGTCTCGCCGTGGCCGTGTTCGCGGGCGACCTCGTCCACTTCGTCATCGGCGAGCGCTGGCACGCAGGGATCGGCTTGCTGGAGATAACCGGTGTCGTCGCCGCCGCGAGCCAGATCGGCTTCAACTGGGACGACTACTTCTTCGCCCGCTCGGACACCGTCCCGGTCGCCGTGGTCAATGTCGCGGCCGCCGTGACCACGCTCGGGATCGGGATCCCGCTCATGTTCGCCCACGGCCTTACCGGCCTGGCGATCGGGATCGCGGCCGGGACGACGGTCGACCTCGCGCTCCGCGCGTGGTATCTCTCGCGCCTGTTCGAGGGCTTCGCGCTCTTGCGCCACGCCTTGCGAGCCATCCTCCCGACGATTCCGGCGGTGGCGGTCGTCCTCGCGGTGCGCGCGCTCGAGACCGGCCCGCGGACGCTGGCCATGGCCCTGGGTGAGCTCTCCCTCTACATCGTGGTCACGCTCGTAGCCACCTGGCTGTTCGAAGGCCGGCTCATCCGCGAGGCAGCGGCCTACCTGGTGAGCCGCTCGCGATAGCCTCACGATCCGTGACCGCGCATGGGGCACAGATGGCGCCCGCGGTCCGCTCTTTGAGGGTCGCTCTGCTGAGCCCGGTTTTCTGGCCCGAGGTCCGCCGCGGCGGCGAGCGCTTCACGCGGGATCTCGCGGACGGCCTGATCGCGCGCGGGCACCGCCCGCGGCTGATCACCAGCCACCGCGGTGGTGTGCGTCGCACGGTCGAGGACGGGCTGCCGATCCTGCGCCTGCCACGGCCACCGACCGGGCGGCTCTTGGGGCGCATGTACGAGCCTTACTTGACTCACGTCCCGCTCAGCTACGCCGCGCTGCGCCTCGGCTCCTATGACGTCGCCCACGCCGTTTACCCGACCGACGCGCTCGCGGCCGCGCGCTGGCGGCGCCGGACGGGGCGCCCGGCGTTTCTCTCCTATCTGGGGATCCCGAGCCGGGTGTGGCTGGCGGAGCGCCGCCGGCTCGAGGTCCTTCGCGTCGCCCTGCGCAACTGCGACCGCGTGGTCGCCCTCAGCCGTTTCGCGGCGGATGCTTTTGCTTCCGTGCTGGGCTATGAGGCACCGGTCATCCAGCCTGGTGTCGACGTCGATGCGTTCCGTCCGGCGGCGGGGGCGCGCGCCAACGCGCCGACGATCATCTGCAGCGCGGCGGCGGAGGAGCCTCGCAAGCACGTCGGCTTGCTGGTCGCGGCGTTCGGGTTCGTGCGGCGCGAGCGCCCGGACGCGCGGCTTGTGCTGTCGCTGCCGCGTTGTTTCGACGCGGTGCGGCGTGCGGGTGTTGTGGTCGATGCGCCAGGGGTCGAGTGGGTCGACCTCGACGACCGGGGGGCGCTCGCGCGGGCCTACGCCGAGGCGTGGGTGTGTGCTCTGCCTTCCGCCGACGAGGCGTTCGGGCTCGTCCTCGCCGAGGCGATGGCGTGCGGGACACCGGCCGTGGGCTACGACGACGGGGCGACGCCCGAAGTCATCGACCGGCCCGGGGTCGGGCTCCTCTTCGATCGCCTCGACGCCGGGGTGCTGGCGCGGGCGCTGCTCGAGGCGATGGAGCTGAGCGAGCGCCCCGAGACGGTGGGGGTGTGCCGGGCGCGGGCCGAGGAGCTCTCGACTGCTCGGTGCACCGAGAGCTATCTCGAGCTCTATCGCCGGACCGGCGCCTGATGACGCTGTTCATCGACCAGCTCCTGCTGCTGGCGGCGATCGCGGCGCTGAGCGCGGCGGCGTGGAGGCTGGCGTCGATGGCGGTGCCGTCGGGGCTCCTGCGGGCAATCGGGACGGTTGCGCTCGCGGCCGGCGGGGCCGTGCTGTCGGCGATGGGGTTGGCACTCGTGGGGCTGGGGGCTTCTGCCGTCGCGTTGGCTTTGGTTGCGGTTGGCGTATGGCTCGTGGTCCGGCGCCTGGTGGCGGCCTCGCCACCTTCGGCGGGGGACCAGCTCACTGCGTGGTGGGGCGGCCTCCCTGCCGCCGGGCGGGTGGCGCGCGTGGCGGTGGCCGGCGCCTTCGTCGGCTACGTG
>JAXDGF010000116.1:0-2632 GCA_034665165.1 Solirubrobacteraceae bacterium
GTGCTCGGGCGTCATCCCCCAGATCAGCCTGATCATGGGCCCGTGCGCGGGCGGCGCCGTCTACTCACCGGCGATCACCGACTTCATCTTCATGGTGAAGGAGACGTCGCACATGTTCATCACGGGCCCCGACGTGATCAAGACGGTCACGGGCGAGGAGGTCGGGTTCGAGGAGCTCGGCGGCGCTATGACGCACAACACCAAGTCGGGCGTCGCGCACTTTGCGTCCGAGGACGAGGAGGCGTGCCTCGAGGACGCGCGCTACCTCATGTCGTTCCTGCCGCAGAACAACCTCGAGACGCCGCCGCGGGTGATGCCCAGCGACGACCCGCAGCGGATGGACCCCGAGCTCGACACGGCCGTGCCGGACAACCCGAACAAGCCCTACGACATGCGCAACGTCGTCAAGCTGATCGTCGACGACGGCGAATTCTTCGAGGTGCACGAGCACCACGCCAAGAACATCATCTGCGGGTTCGCCCGTCTCGACGGCTTCGCGGTGGGGATCGTCGGCAACCAGCCCGCGCAGCTGGCCGGGGTGCTCGACATCGACGCCTCTTCCAAGGGGGCGCGCTTCGTGCGCACCTGCGACGCGTTCAACATTCCGCTGATCACCTTCACGGACGTGCCTGGCTTCCTGCCCGGGACGGCGCAGGAGTGGGGCGGCATCATCCGCCACGGCGCCAAGCTGCTCTACGCGTTCACCGAGGCGACCGTGCCGAAGCTCACGGTGATCACCCGCAAGGCCTACGGCGGCGCCTACGACGTGATGTCCTCCAAGCACCTCCTCGCCGACTTCAACTTCGCCTGGCCGACCTCGGAGGTCGCCGTGATGGGCCCGGAGGGAGCCGTCAACATCATCTACCGGCGCGACATCGCCGGGAGCCCCACGCCGGACGAGCGGCGCAAGAAGCTCATGGAGGACTACAAGGCGCGCTTCGCCAACCCCTACACGGCGGCCGAGCGCGGCTACATCGACGACGTGATCGTGCCGCACGAGACGCGCCCGCGGCTGATCACCGCCCTGCACACCCTGCAGAGCAAGCGCGAACCGGGACCCAAGCGCAAGCACGGCAACATCCCGCTGTAAGAGCTCCGCAATCTCCCTCGGTGGACGCTGTACCGGCCACATGGCTCCAATAGCGTCCACATCTCGCGCCGCGGTTGTCACAATGCGGAGATGCCGAATCGCCGACCACAGGTGCAATTGATCGCCCCGTCCGCCTCGGCGGAGGAGGCGGCGGCGATCGTGGCGGCTCTGGAGCGTTTCATGCGCGCCACCGCGCCGCCGCCGGCGCGGCCGGCGGACGGGCCCGAGCCGTGGAGCCGCGCTGCCATCCTGGAAGGCGTTTCCAGGCATCCCGGGGCCGATGAGCCGGACCCCTGGATAAATACCTAAAAGCCGCTAGGCTTTAGCCCAATAGCTCTCGCGGGCAACGTACAGTGGTAAGCGGCCCGGGCCGATGAGTCCGGATCAGGAGGTTTTTTCGAATGGAGCCAGGTTCCATCTCTGCCCAGCGCGGCACGCTCGAGGACCCCGAGGTCCTGCAGAACGTGCCCGGGCACGTGATCCCGATCCTCGCGCGGGAGTTCGACGACTTCAAGACCGAGGCGACCAAATTTCTCGCGGGCGACACCCCGGAAGACGAGTTCATCAAGTTCCGCCTCAAGCAGGGTGTCTACGGCCAGCGCCAGCCAGACGTGCAGATGATCCGCGTGAAGCTTCCCTTCGGGGGGATCACCCCCGAGCAGCTGGAGTCCTTCGCCAACGTGATCGAGAAGTACGTGCCGCTCAACAAGGGCCACATCACGACGCGTCAGAACATCCAGATGCACCACAGTCCCCTGCCGGAGGTCGAGCAGGCGATCCGCGAGCTGAGCGAGTCGGGCCTGTCGAGCCGGGAGGGCTGCGGCAACACCGTCAGGAACGTCACCGGTGATCCCTGGGCGGGCGTCGCCAAGGACGAGCTGTTCGACATGACCCCCTACGTGGGCGCGTACGTGCGCTACTTCGTCCGCCACCCCACCACCCAGGCGATGCCGCGCAAGATCAAGACCGCCTTCGACGGCAGCCCGCAGGACCGGGCGATCAGCGGCATCCACGACATCGCCTTCCGCGCCCGCGTCAAGCAGATCGAGGGTCGCGGCGAGGTACGGGGTGCGGAGATGCTCGTCGGCGGTGGCACCTCGATCATGCCGCGCGTGGCACCCGCGCTGTACGACTTCGTGGAGCTCGACAACGGCGACTACCTGAAGATCACTGAGGCCGTCTTCCGCATCTTCGACCGCCAGGACTGGCTGCGCGTGAATCGCGCGCGGGCGCGCATCAAGGTGTTCGTGGACAAGTACGGGATCGACGAGCTGCGTCGCCAGGTCGAGGAGGAGCTGCAGGGCGAGTGGGTCTCAGAACGAGACTTCTCGACCGAGGGCCGCCTGTTCGTCGACGACGAGCGCGAGTCCGCGCCGGCGCCGCCGCAGAGCTACGGCTCCCCCAACGGCGACCGCCGCGAGTTCGACCGCTTCGTGTCCACAAACGTGCAGGCACAGCGCCAGGAGGGCTTCTCCACCGTCCAAGTGAAGGTGTTCCGCGGCGACCTGACGCCCGAGCAGCTCCGCGGGCTCGCCCAGATCA
>JAXDGF010000117.1:0-9926 GCA_034665165.1 Solirubrobacteraceae bacterium
CCGTGTTGGACGTGCCCTTGAGGATGCTCGTGTAACCCTGGTCGCGCTCCGCCGATCCGCCGCCGGGTGACTGGTCGCTCCCGTTCGCGCTCGCGTCGGCGGTCGAGCCCGCGTCGCTGCCGCCGACGGCCAGCGGCTGGTCGGGGGCCTGCCATTCGCTCGCGTCGGTGGGATTGTTGGTCGGCCCGTCCGTCTTGGCCGCATAGGTCAGGCACGTCTTGGCGGTCTGGCACAGCGGGTCACCCGGGTCGAAGTGGACGACGTCACCCTTGCGGTAGCGCTGCGTGGTGTCCGCGGCCGTGGCCACCGCCGAGCTCCACACGCCGCGGTCCTGGCCGCCCGCGGCCTGGTTGTAGCTCGTCGTCGGCTGGGTTCCGATCGTGTACACCGACACCGATCCGGCCACGCCGACGAAGCCGGCGCCGAGACTGAGGGCAAACGTCGTGATGTTCTTGTGCGAGAGGGCGAAGACGTCGACCGCGTTGCCGGCGTTGATGTTCGAGTTGGCGTCGAGGTAGGCCTGGACGCTTTCGTCGACGACGCCGATGTCGACGCCGCCGCCGACGCCGACGAAGCCGCCGCCGATGCCGCCCCCGAGGGTGAATGTCTTGACGTAATCGAGCGCCGCGACGTTGACCGATTGCGCCGACCCGGCGCCGCCGAGGGTGTTGACCTGCGTGTGCTGCCCGATGAACGCCTTCGTCGAAGCGTGTGCGAGGGCGACGTTGACCCCGCCCGCCACGCCGACGAAGCCTCCGCCCGCGGCGGCGGCGAGACCGAAGATGTTCTCGCTCGAGCCGGCCTGGACGGCAACGCCCTGGAACGAGCCGAGCGCTCCGAAGCACGAGCCGAGGCCGGAGCAGTCGCCGCCCGCGCTGCCGTCGCTGACGAGCCCGGCGAGCGAGCTGCCCAGGGCGCGGCCGTCGATGGTGCCGAAGTTGCCGATGTACGCCTGCGTGTCCTTGTTGACGGAGATGACGCCAACCCCGACGGCGGCGCCGACGAGGCCGCCGGCGATGCTGCCCGCGACCGAGATCAGCTTCGTCTTGTCCGCGGCGGCGACGAAGACGTTGCCGTCGGCGGCGAGCGTGACGCTATTGCCGGCGTAGGCCCAGGTGTGGTCGTTCAGCACGAAGACTGAGACCGAGCCGGCGATGCCCACTTCGCCGCCGCCGACGCCGACCGCGACCGTGGTGACGGTGCTCTCCTCGTTGGCGAGGACCGAGATCGTGTCCCGGGCGTGCACGCTGCTGTTGTCGTCGATCCACGCCTTCGTGGTCTCCTCGACGACGGCGACGGCAGCGCCGCCGCCGATCCCGGCCGTACCGGCGATGGCGATCACGGCGGCGATCCCGAGCTGGCGGTACACGTCACCGGCCGCGACGTGGACCGACTGGCCCGCGCCGGAGCCGCCCGCGCCGGCGCTGCAGTCGGAGTTGCAGTTGATCTTCGCCCCGGTCGCGATGTAAGCGGTGGTGTTGGCGGTGACGACGTTGACCGCCCCCGAGAGGTTGATCGACGCGGTGCCCGAGAAGCCGGCGCTCGCGCCCACGGCGGCGATGTTGTCGCTGTTGGTCGCGGTCACCGCGACGCCGTGGAAGCCCGCGGCCGTGGCGGCGGTCATCGTCGCCGGGCCGAGCTGGGACGCGTCGCCCGAGGGCTGGTCGCCCTTGGCCACGATGCTGTGCGAGCGACCGTAGTCGGTCCCGCCCGTGACGCTGACGGCGATGCTGCCGGCCTCGTTACAGGTGTCGACGTTCTTCGGGCAGAGCTCGACCTCGTTGCCGCCCACGACGAAGGCCTCGTACTCCTGGCCGTCGACGAGGTTATTGATGGCGGTCCCGCCCCCGGCGCTGTAGACGACGGTGTCACCGGTGGCGAAGTCGATGTTGTAAGGGAGCTCGATCGCGTTCGGGTGCGCGCCGTCGGCGCCGACGTCGGTGTTGGCGTCGAAGCGCGGCGCGCTGTCGCGAGGGACGCTCACCTCGTTCGAGCCCACGAAGCGCTGCGACTCGCCGCCGCCCGCCGGGGCGCTCAGGCCACAGATCACGTTGCCCGTGCCGCACGTCTCGACCCCGCCCGCGGGTGTGCTGTCGGCGCTCGTCTTGAGCTGGATGACGTGGTCGTTGACGACGTGGACGAAGTAGACCTTGCCGGGCGCGCTGCTGCTCCCGTAGTCGCCGCCGTCGAGGCTCGGGATGTTCGCGCCGCCGCCGTTGTCGTAGCGAACGGCCTGGTTCTCGACGAAGCCGTGCTTGAAGCCCGGATCGTCGGCGGCGAGGTCGATGCACGAGCCCGCGCACGAGCCGCTCGTGGCGATCGCGTGCGACGGGTTGAAGCGCGGGTCGAAGTTGGTGACGTCGTGAGCGCCGCTGGCCACCGCCACGCCGGTGGCGCCGTTCCCGAGCCCGGTCACGGTAGCGCCCGAGTCGATCCAGGCGTGAGTCTCCTTGGTCACGACCGGGACGGCGGCGGCGGCGCCGACCGCGGCCGTTCCCGAGGCCGCGACGTTGCCGGCGATGATGTTCAGGGTCAGGCCCTCGTCGGCGCTGACGCGGACGCTGTCGCCGGCGAGCACCGTCGCGCTGGCGCCGATGTCGGCGTCGGTGGTGATGTTGAAGACGGATACGCCGGCGTTGACGGCCACCGCCGCGGAGCCGCCGAAGGAGCCACCGACCGCGACCGAGGTCACGCTCTCGCTCGAGGTCGCGTCGACGGTGACGCTGCCGTTGGCGTTGACGCCCGAGAGGGAGTCGATCTTCGCTGTCGTGTCCTTGCTCAGGACCTCGACGTCGACCCCGGCCCCGATGCCCGCGTCGCCGCCGGCGGCCACGGCACCGCCGATGCCGAGGATCTGGGTCGTGTCGGAGGCCGCGACGGCAACGCCTTGGGTCGCGTTCGAGCTGCTGTTCGTGCACGAGAGCCCGGCGCAGTTGACCCCGACGCCGCTGTCGATGTGCGCGTGCGTGTGGTCGGTGTTGGTATCGACGGCGGCCGAGCCGGCGACGCCGGCGTCGCCGCCGACACTCCCGCCCACGGCGATGATGGTGATGCCCTCGGTCTGGGTCGCATTCACCGTCAGCCCGGTGGCGCCGGCCGCTCCGATGCTCGCGCCTGAGCCGATTCCGGCGTCCACGTTGGAGTGGCGGACGAGCACCGAGGCCGAGACGCCGACGCCCGCGTCGCCGCCGTAGTTGGCGTTGCCGGTGATGACCGTCAGGTTGCTCGCGGTATCCGAGGCGGCGACCGAGACGTTCCCGCCCGAGATCAGGCTCGTGCCCGTGCCGACGCTCGCGTACTCGCCCGTCCCCCCGCCGCTGTTGAGGACGACCACAACCACGGATCCGGTCACGCCCGCCGAGCTCGAGCCCCCGAGCTCGACCGCGAGTCCGAAGTAGCTCTCCGAGGCGGTCGCGCCGACGTTGACGTTGCCGCCCGCCGACACCGCCGCGGACGCGCCGACGCTCGCCTTGACCGTCTTGTCGATGACGTCGACCAGCACGCCGATGCCGATGCCCGCGTCCCCGGTCGAGAGCGCCAGCCCGCCCGCCACGTTCACGAGCGTCGTGCTGTTACCCGCGGTCACCGTCACCGTCTGCCCGGAGCCGCCCGGCGTGCTCTGGTTGATCTGAGCGCCGGCGGCGATGTACGCCTCGGTGTCGAAGGTGAAGGTGTCGACGATGACCGAGCCGCTGACCGAGGCGTCGCCAGAGCTCGCGCCGCCGGCGAGCGCCAGCGAGGTGAAGGGCGGGAGCAGGTCGTTGCTGAACCGCGGCTTGCCGCTCGGGCTGTTCCCGATGAGCGAGGCCAGGTCGAGGTGGAGAGGCACCATCGAGGTGGTGGCCGTCACGGTGAGAGCGCCGGCCGCGTCAACGTGCGTGACGGCGCCGGCACCGGTTCCCGAGTCGATGAAGGCGAGGGTCGAGTCCGGGGTGATGACGTTGACCGCGATGGCGCCACCGACGGCGCTGCCGTCGATCGAGAGCCCGCCCGAGAGCACCATCGTCTGCCAGCCGATCGGCGCGGTCGCGCTCACGGTGACGCCGCCCGCCGAGGTGAGCGTGCTCCCGGCGCCGATCGAAGCCGTCGTGTGGAAGTCGACGACCTGGATGCCGACCGAGGCGGCGACGCTGGCGTCGTTCTTACCGCCCGCTCCGGCGAGGCCCCAGACGACGAAGTCGTTCTCCTTGCCGGCGGGGGTGATGGCCTCGACGGTCACGCCCGCGCCCGGCCCCGAGCTGTTCAGCACCGCGCCCGAGCCCACCGTCGCGCTGTTGGTCAGGTTCTGATAGTTGAAGCCGATGGCGGCCGCGATGTCGGCGTCGCCGCCTTCGAGGTTGACCGCGAGCCCGATCGCCTTCGACTTCGCCTCGGCCTGGCTGTGGGCGCCGACGAGGATGGCGCCGCCGGTGGCGACCACGTGCACGTTCGAGGCGACGATCGCCGTGTTCGACATCGACACCCAGTCGACACTGACGGCGGCGGCGATGCTCACGCCACTGCTGTCGCCGCCGCTGTCGCCGGACTGGCTCGAGGCGGTGCTGTTGGCGCTTTGAGTCTGGTCACCCGCCTGGGGCAGGTTGCCCGTGCCGGCGCCCTGGGCGTTCGGGTTGTTCTGGACCTGATTGTTGGCCTGGCCGTCGCCGCTGCCGCCGGGGTCCGACGACTCAGCGCCCTTGGCGCTGGCCTTGGTGCTCGACCCGCTCTGGAAGCTCGAGTCGGCGATGACCGAGACGGCGGTGCCGGTGGCGTTGCGGTCGAGCTCGGCGTTCGTCGTCCAGTCGAGGAGGATGTTGATCGACACATCGGCGCCGATCGCGACGCTGCTGCCGGCGGCGTCAGCCGAGCCCTCCGTCCCCGACGCGTCGACCGCATGGGTCGCGTGCAGGGTGATCGCGCCCGTGGCCGACACGCCGGTCGCGGAGGTCCCGATCTTCGCTTCGGCGGTGTCGTGGTTGAGCACGACGAGCGCGACCGCCGGAGCGATGTCGTTCTGGCCGCCGTTCGCGCCCGCCTCGACGTTGGTCTTGACCGTGCGCGTGCTGGTCGCCTCGAGGTCGACGTTGGCCCCGCCGGTGAGCGCGACGCCGCTCTCGATGTCGGCGCGGACGTGGGAGTCGGTGAGGACGTTGAGCGAGACCGAGGCGCCGATCCCGACCGTGGCGCCCGAGTCGCTGCCGTTGCCCGAGTCGCCGCTCTTCTTCTCGGACTTCCCGTCCGCCGTCGCCTTCGCGTTGGCGACGTCGACCTCGTTGTTGTAGGCGGAGAGCTTGACGTCCCCGGTCCCGGCCGCGACGGTCGGCGTCCCGGAGCCGGCCGCGAACACGCCCTCGGTGTGGTTGTGGACGATGTTGATCGCGACCGAGCCCGCGAGCACGAGAGTCGATCCGTTGCTCGCACCCGAGGTCGCGACGGCCTGGGCCTCGTGCGCCGCCGTCTGGTCGAGGGTGCCGTCGACGGGGCTAGTCGAGGGGTCGGGGAGCGAGCCGACGTGGCCCGGCGCCGCCTGCGACAGCCACTTCTTGTTGACCCCGTCGTACCGGTAGACGCCCGCCGGCTTGGCGCCGGCCGGGGCCGTGAGGTTGAAGTAGTCGCCGCCCGAGGCGGAGCTCGGAAGCGCGGTCCCCGAGTCGACGAGCTCCCAGCCCGGCTCCGTGGCGGTCGCGTTGAAGCGCCAGATCGGGTCGTTGGCGCCCAGCTCCATACCGGCCGAGGCCTCGACGCCGTTGCCGGTCACGGCGGTGCCACCCGTGCTCGCCTGGTTGGTGATGCTGAGCAGGTTGATGGCGACGCCGGCACCAACTCCGACGGCGGTCTTCGAGTCGGTGTCGCCCCGGGCCGATCCGATCGCGTCCGTGTTCGCCGTGGTGCTTAGCGACACCTTGCCGCCGGCGCTGATGTGGGTTCCGTTCGCGAAGGTGGCGGTCGAGCTGCTGCTGACGATGTTGATCGTGACCGCGGCGGCCAGGCTGAGGTCGCCGCCGCTGTCGCCGGTCGACGTGCTCGGCGTGCTCGACGCGCTCGTCGTCTTCCCGTTGGCGTCGTTGCTCGACTGCGCGCTCTTGGCGCTCGCGAGCTGGTTGTCGCCCTTCTGGTTGACGTTCTCGCCGCCGCTCGAGCTGCTGTCCTCGCCCTGGCCCGAGGACTCCGTCTCGGCGCTCGTGTGCGAGGAGCCCTTCGCCTCGAAGGAGATGTTCGAGCTCGCCGTCAGGTCGCGGGCGCTGGAGGAGTCGACGATGTCCGTCGGGACGGTGAGCGAGAGCGAGATGCCGATCCCGACCGTGGTGCCGTTGAAGTCGCCCTTGGCGCTCGACTCGAGCTCGGCTTCCTGCTCGGCCTTGGCGTCGATCTTGCCCGTCGCCGTGATCCCGGGGCCGGCGCCGAAGGAGGCGCTCGTCGTCACGTTCGGGATCGAGACCGAGACGCTGGGGGAGATCGAGACGCTGCCCGACGAGCCGCCCTCGGCCACCGTGCTCAGCGAGTCCTTGCCCGTCGAGCTCAGGGTGATGTCGTGGGCGCCGGTGATGCTCGCGCCGTGGGCGGCGTTGCCGTCGCCGCCGGTTCCGGTCGAGGTCGTGTCATTGACCAGGTTGACAGCCACCGAGGCCCCGATCCCGAGCTTGGCGCCCCCGTCGGCGGCGAGCTCGAGCGTGTGCTCGGTCCCCGTCGCCTGGGTGGGATCGAGGTTCAGGATCGTCGTCGGGCTCGAGGACTGCGCGTCCGACTGCGACGTGTCGAGCTGGATGTAGCCCGGCTTGACCACGTGCGCGTAGTAGGTGCAGCCGTCCTTGAGGGTCGGGGAGGTCGCGGTGCAGTCCGCGGTCGAGCCCGAGTTCCCGGTGACCCCGATCGGGTTGCCCCCGCCGGCGCGGTAGATGACCGCATCGCCGCTCTTGACCGGGGTGCCGCTCGCGCTGGTGAGCTCCTGGGGGAGCACGATCGTGTTCCCGTTGAGGATGGAGCCCGAGGCGTTGGGGTCGAAGGCAAGCGTGGCGGCGAGTGCCTTCGTCGTGCTGGAGACGGTCGAGGTGGCCGTCATCTGCACGTTGCCGCTGCTGGTGATGTTCACCGACGGCGGGCCGCGTGAGGGATTGGCCGGGTCGGTGCCGGTCACGAGCGCGGACGTCGTCGCGTCGATGATGTTGAGTGCCAGCGAGCCGTTGATGTTCGCCGTCGTGCTGTTCTGAGCGCCGGAGGTCGCCTGAGCCGTGAACGTGTGCGTCTGGTCGCCCGCCTGCTGCGGGTTCATGATGGCCAGGAGGATCAGGCCCGCCGAGGTTATGCCGTCGCCCGCGGTCACGTTGGCGGTGTTCATCTCGTAGACGCGGTTGATGGCGACACCGGCGCCGACGCTGGCCCCGCTCTGCCCCATCGTCGCCGCCTCGCCGTCGGCGGTGGCGCTCGCGTCGGTGTTCGAGGACGAGCTCAGCGTCAGCGGTCCGCCCGCGACGATGGTCAGGCCCTCGGGGAGCGATGCGTCGTCGAGGGCGTGGACGAGGTTGTAAGTGACCGAGGCCGCGATCGAGACCTGCGCGCTGCCACCCGCGCCGCCCCCGCCGCTGTCGCCGGTCGAGGCGCTCGGCGCCGAGCTCGTGTCCTGAGTGTTGGCGCCACTCGTCCCGTTATGGGACGCGGCGCTGTTGGCCTGGCCGAGCTGGGCGCCCTGCTGCTGGTCGACCTTGTTCGAGTCACCTCCGTGCGAGGCGTCGTTGGCGCCCGTGGCGCTCGCCTTCGAGCTCGCCACGGTGGCCGAGGCTCCGGCGGCGAGGAAGGTGACGAAGCCGCCGGCCTGGAGGTTGCGGTAGGTCCGGGCGATGGCGTCGTGGGTGGCCGAGGTGATCGCGATCGACGCGCCGATTCCCGCTTGCGAGCTCTGGGTGTCGCCTTCGGCCTTGGTCTCGACGGACGCGGTCTGGGTGGCCTCCACGTCGAGGTTGCCGGAGATGGCCAGGGTGTTGCCGCTGTCCGCCCCGGTCTGGCCCACAGTCGCCCGCGTGGTCACGTTCGAGATCGACACCGCGACCGACGGAGTGATCGCCGTCTTCCCCTGGGCGCCGTTTTGCGCCTCGGTGGTCATCTCGTCGCCGGTCTTCGAGGTGATGGTGACGTTGCGCGCGCCCGTCAGCGCCGTCCCATCGCCGATGCCGGAGGTCGTCGAGTCGTTGACGATGTTGATCGCGAACGAGGCGCCGATCCCGGTGCCGCTGACGTCGCCGTCGGCGACGAGGCTGTGCTCGGTCCCGGTGACGAGTGACGTGGTGAGCGGGAGCGCGCTGGTCCCGTCGGCGGAGAGCTGGAAGCTCTCGCCGTTCGCGGTGATGTTGAGGTTGATGATCTTGTACGTGCCCTGGTCGACGAGGCCTCCGATCGAGGTGCCGCCGCCGTTGTGGTAGACGAGCGAGTCCGACGTCGTGATGTCGGCGGCGCTCTTCTTGATCTTGTACGGCAACGTGATCGTGGTGCCGCTGACCGCGGTCTTCGGATCGAAGACCCCGTCGTTGCGGCCCACGGCCTTGACGTCGCTGGCGGCGTCCGATTCGCTCGTGAGCGACAGGTCGCCGCTGCCCCCGATGCCGACGACCGCCCCGGCCGGGAGCGTCGCCTCGCGGTCGATGGTCAGGACGGTGAGCGCGAGCGAGCCGGCGACGGCGAAGGTGTTGGCGTCTCCGTGCCCTGACATCGCGCTCGAGCTGTACGCGTCCTTGGTCGTCCCCGTGCTCGGCATCGGCGCTTCGACGGTGGTGCTCGGTGACTCGAGCTGGTTGTGACCGCCGACGTAGGCCTTGGTCGTGACGGTGTCAACCTGGATCGCGACGGCGACGCCGACGCTGCCCGAGCCGGCGCTCGAGGAAGAGGTCGTCGTCCCGTCGGCCTTGGTCGGGATCGCGTTGACCGACGATGCATGGACGAGGATGGTGCCCGCCGGCGCTTGCAGGTCGTTGGTCCCGACGACGTACGCCTCGGTGTCGTCGGACAGGTAGGTGAAAGCGATCGCCGCCGCTACCGGGATCGACTGGCTGCTCGTCGTTCCGTCGCTCGTGGTTCCGTTGTTGCCGTCTCCCTGGACCTTGGCGTTGCCCATCGTCCGCGCATTGGGGTCGTTGCCGGAGTTGTTCTGACTCGCCCCCCCGGGGCTGGCCTTGGCGCTCGTGGCGGCCGCGTCGTTGGCGTCGGCGCTGATCGCGATCGACGTGCCCGTCGTGGGCTGGGCCCCCGTCGCGTCGATGTAGGCCTTCGTGACGGTGTGGAGGGTGGTGACGGCGATGCCGGCGCCGCCGGAGGCGCTCGTCGCGTCACCCGTCGTCGTGGCCGCCACGGTGTTGGCCGCCGCCAGTGTCAGCGTTCCGCCGGCGTGGATGAAGCTCGTGCCCGACACCTGGGTGATCGCGGTCGAGCTCAGGATGTTGACGGCGACCGCGGCGTCGGTCGAGCTCGAGATCGACGAGCCCTGCGTCGTCGCCACCGACGTCACCTTCGAGGTCGAGGTCAGCGAGACGAGGCCGCTGGCGATGATCGAGGCCGCGTCGAGCAGGGCGATCTTGGCCGTCGAGTTCGCGTTCGAGTACGCGACCGGTCCCAGGCTGAGCGGCGTGATGTTGAGCGTGGCGTTGGCGATGAACGTGACCGACTTGGCCTGAAGCTGGAAGTTGTCGAGCGTGATCTCCGCGTCGGCGTTTGCCGTCGACAGGGTCTCGAAGGCTGGATCGGTGCTCGACGGCGACCCCGACTGCGAGTCGGTGACGGTGATGGTCACGTCCGTGTTCGGGATCAGGACGTTGCTCGCGAAGGTGACGGTCTTGGCCTCAATCGTGAGCGTGGTGACGCCGCTGATCGCCTGCGTCTCGCTCGAGGGGCTCGTGACGATGATGTTCGTGCCGTCCGAGGAGAGCGTGACGTCAGCGCCGGGGGCATTGATGTCGGCCGTG
>JAXDGF010000118.1:0-17426 GCA_034665165.1 Solirubrobacteraceae bacterium
CCCGGCGTAGCCACCCGCCTGGATCGTCTTCTGGGTGTTGGCACCGATCTCGGACAGGGGTCCGGCCGACCAGCCGGCGCCGAGCAGGGCGAAGGTGACGGTCAGGGCGAAGAACACGAGGATCACCCCGATCGGCTGCTTGAACGAGCACAGGAACAGCAATCCCGTGATCAGCGCCCACGCCCAGAGGTAGGCGCCGACCGCGCTCGGAGCGACGCCGGTCTTTATGAGCCCGGGCAGATCATGTGTCACCAGGATGTAGAACGAAAGCCAGAACGCACCGTAGGAGCAGAACGCGACCGCACCAAAGGTGTTCCCGGTCCGAAATTCCCAGATTCCGGCGACGAATTGCGCGAGTCCGCCGTACGCCACCGCGAGCCCGAGCACTACGGTGAGCGACGCGCCGCTGATGAGGTTCGCATTGACCAAGCTCAATACGAGGGTGGTGATCCCGAACCCGGCGAGCCCAAGGGGCGCCGGATTGGCTGGAACCCAGCTCTCTTCTCTCATACGACTCTCCTCTCCTGCACCGCCGCGCTTTCGGCGCGACGCTTAGGTCGCGACCGGTAGGTCGCTCGGACACGTATCCCTGCAAGCTTTACCCCTCCCGGGGCACTTTTGCAACCGTTGACACGAGGAGCGCGTCGTCCACGAGACCGCCACCAGGCGGCGAGTCGCGCTCGCCGGTGTGCAACCATCGAAGGACGGATGAGCGCTCCGGACCCAAACCTTCCCCCCGGCCCCCAACTCCACCGCTTCCTCCAGACGGTCGGCTTTCTGCTCGGCGGGCGCCGCTACCTCGAGGCCTGCCGCCGCCGCTACGGCGGCGCGGTGACCATGAGCACCATCTTCGACGGCCCCTTCGTGATGGTCTTCGACCCCGCGCTCGTCAAGCAGGTCTTCCAGGGCTCGAATGAGCAGCTCCACGCCGGCGAGGCCAACGCCCTCCTCGGACCGCTCCTGGGACAGCGATCGGTCCTCGTCCTCGACGGAGAGGAGCACCTGCGCCATCGCCGGCTCATGCTGCCGCCTTTCCACGGCCAGCGCATGCGGCGCTACGAAGAGGTGATGATCGCCGCCACCGACCGCGAGCTCGACCACGAGTGGCCGGTGGGAGAACCGTTCCCCGTCATGCCGAGCATGCAGGCGTTGACTCTCCAGGTCGTGATGCGCGCCGTGTTCGGCTTTGACCCGGGCGCGGCCGAGGAGGAGCTCCGCCGCCGCCTGCGGGCGATGATCGAGCCGATCACGCGCCGGCGCCGCGGGATGATCCTGTTCGCGCTCACGCAGGGACGACTCGATCAAAACCGCGCCGGGCCCGGGACCTTCGCCGCGCGCCGGGGCGCGGTCGACGAGCTCCTCTTCGCCGAGATCGCCCGCCGCCGCGGTGATCCCGACCTCGCCCAGCGCGACGATGTCTTTTCCGCCCTGCTCGTGGCCGAGGACGACGACGGCGGCCGCCTCACAGATCAGGAGGTGCGCGACGAGCTCGTGACCCTGCTCGTGGCCGGCCACGAGACGACTGCGACGGCGCTGTCGTGGACGCTCGATCTGCTCCTGCATACCCCGCGCGTGCTCGCGCGCGCCCGCGAGGCGACGGCAGCCGGCGACGACGCCTACCTCGACGCGCTCGTCAAGGAGGCGCTCCGCCTGCGCCCGATCATCCCCGCCGTCGGCCGCGTGGTACGGGGCGAGCCCTTCCGCCTCGGGTCGTGGGTGATCCCCGACGGCGTCGAGATCAACCCCTCGATCCGCACGATCCAGCACCGCCCCGACCTCTACCCGCAGCCGAACGAGTTCCGCCCCGAGCGCTTCCTCGGCCCCGACGCCCCCGACACCTACACCTGGGTTCCCTTCGGCGGCGGCACCCGGCGCTGCCTGGGCGCGAGCTTCGCCCTCATGGAGATGCGCGTCGTCCTGCGCCGCATCCTCGAGCGCACCGAGCTGAAGGCCGCGGCCAGGACTCAGGACAAGGCCACGCTGCGAGCGATCACGATCGCCCCCCGCGACGGCGTCCGCGTCATCCTTCCGCGCCGCCCGGTGAGCGCGAGCAGCGCCGACGCCGGTGCTCAGGCCCTGGCCACGCCCGTGTAGCGCTCGGCCACGTCGGTCAGGACCTGGAGCATCGTCTTCGCCGCCGGGCTCACCCCCGGGCCCCTGACCGTGGCGGCGATGACCTTGCGCGTCGGACTTCCCGGCGAGAGCTCGCGCACGACGGTGTCCCCACGCGTGCGGGTGAGCGCGAGCTGCGGGATGACGGCGACGCCCACTCCGGCCGCAACCAGCCCCTGCACCGTCTCGTAGTCGTCGCTCTCGAACGTCACCTTGGGCTCGAAGCCGGCGCTCAGGCACGAGCGCACGACGTGGCGCGCGCACGGGCTCGAGGCCGAGGTCTGCACCCATTCCTCCTCGCTCAGGTCGGGGAGCGTGAGGTGGTCCTTGGCCGCGAGCGGGTGCGCGACGGGCAGGACCACGTGCATGGGGTCTTCGAGCAGGGTGACCGAGCGGAGCGTCGCGTCCGTCCACTCGACGACGCCGGGAAACTCGTACAGCAGGGCGAGGTCGAACTCCCCCGCCCGCAGGCGCGGCGCGACCTCCTCGGGCTCGCCCTCGGCCATGGTCAGGGCGATGTCAGGGTGACCAGTGCGGAAGACCGCGATCGCCTCCGGCATCAGCGTCGCGCCGGCGGAGGGAAAAGATGCCATGCGCAGGCGACCGCCGCGCAGCCCCATCACGGCAGCGAGCTCCTCCTCGGCGGCCTCGACCTGGCTGAAGATCGCCTCCGCCTGCTCGATGAGCGTCAGGCCCGCCGCCGTCGGGCGCACGCCGCGGCGGTCGCGGACGACCAGCGTTGTCCCCACCTCGGCTTCGAGCCGGGCGATGGCCTGGGAGACCGCCGACTGCGTGTACGAGAGAGCATCGGCGGCGCCCGAGAAGGAGCCGCGCTCGATCACTTCGCACAGGACTCTAAGTCGTCCAAGATTCAACATAAGCGCTGCTAATAATAATGAGAAGAAACTTCACTGGCAATAATGTAAAGCCGGTGCGACGATTCGCCGACCCGGTGCTTAGTAATAGACACGCCCAAACTTTGGAGGGAAACCAATGGGGCCCAAGACGATCATTTCTTACGACGACACGCTGAACGATCACGACGCCCTGGCGCTCGGTCGCGTCCTCGCGACCGTCGGCGCTGAGCTGGAGCTCGCCTACGTCCGCCACACCACTCAATCCGACCGCTCCCGCGAGGAGCTCGACCAGACCGAGGCCGAGGCTCTGCTCGAGCGCGGTGCTCGTTGGCTCGACAATCTCGACGTCCCGCGCCGAGTGGTCCTGAGCGCCTCGACCGGCGATGGACTCGCCTGGCTCGCCGCTGAGGAGGCCGCCGACGTCGTCGTCTTCGGCTCGGACTACCGCACGGCCGCCGGCCACGTCGACCCCGGCACCTCGGCTCGCCGCCTGCTCGAGGGCGGAACCGCCGCGGTGGCCATCGCTCCGGCCAACTACCGTGGCCTGCGCGAAGCTACGGTCCGCACGATCGGCGTCCTCGACGGCGACCCCGCCGCCCGCCAGACGGCGAACGAGATCGCCGATCGCCTCGGCGCCAACGTCGTGTCGGCGCCCGCCGCGAAGATCGACCTTCTCGTGGTCGCCTCGCGCCCCGAGGCTCGCGAGGGGCACGTCATGATCAGCGCTCAGGCCGAGCGAGCGATCGAGGACGCCATCGTCCCGGTCCTCGTCGTCCCGCGCGGCAAGCCGGTCCGCTTCGCGGTACCGGCCACGGCATAACCCGCCGCGCAGCCAACCCGTTTCGACCGAAGGCCGCTCCCCCGGGGGCGGCCTTCGTCGTTGGGTCGGGACACTAACGTTGTGGCTGACGGGCTGATGCTCCTCGTTTCGCTCTAGAGAAGCTTGCCGATGCCGTTGATGGCTGCGCTGGCCAGCGTGATCTCGAGCACGACGCCCGCCACGCCGGTCACCAGTCCCACGACAACGACGACGATGTCCTTGAGCAGCACGCCTAAGGACAGCAGCACGACGCCGAGCGCCGGCAGCGTGTCGAGTCCGGTGAACGGAGGGGCGGCAAAGGCCCCGATCGAGCCGCCGATCACGAGCAGCCCGAAGACGACATTGCTCAACCGACGGTCGAACAAGAAGCGGAGCCGGGGTCGAGAGAACCGCTCAAGCCAGCGGATCGCCTTCATCAGTCCCGAGATGAAGCGCTCTCGCTTGCCACCGGCCAGCTCGAGCTTGCGCCAGCGCTGCGGAAGCCAGATCTCGTCGCGGCCGGCTACCAGCTCGATCGCGAGCAGTACCGCGATGACCTCAAACACATGTGTGGCGCCGCCCGTCGGCAGTGGGAGTGCCGGAACGCCGAGCAGGAGCACGAACAGGATCGCGAAGCTCTTCTCCCTGAACAGCTCGATGAGGGTTCCGAGCGTCTTGTCGCCGTCGCTCTTTAGCCAGCGTTCGAGCTCGTCGCTGACTTTCTCGGGCGCGGTGGGCGATTCCACCTGGGTCGGCTCCGGTTTCATTGACGTGATCGTTCACACAGAACCATAGAACCGTGTGTCTCAGATCGCGTAATTAGGGGCCTTCGGCCCTTTTTGTCGCCCGGTCTCCGCGCGGGGTCAGGGCAGGATGAGCTGGCTGTCGCCGAACTCGTGCCACAGGTAGCCGTGCGCGAGCGCGGCTCGGTAGGAGCGCTCGAGGAGACCCGCGCCCGCGACCGCCTCGAGCAGCTGGAGGTGCGAGGCCTCGGGCTCGTGCCAGCCCGTGAGCAGACCGTCCACCGATCTGGGCGGGTGTGCGGGGCTGACGATGGCACCGGTCCATCCGCTGCCGGGCCGGACGCTGCCGTCGGGCTCGGCGACCGTCTCGAGCGCCCGCACGACGGTCGTCCCCACAGCGATCACCCGGCCGCCCCAGGTCCTCGTCGCGTTGACTAGGCGCGCGGTCGCGGCCGGCACCTCGTAGCGCTCGGGATAGGGCGGCTCGTGCCGCTCGGGCGAGGAGACACCGGTGTGCAGGACGATCGGCGCGATCAGCACCCCACCCGCAACGAGCGACGTGATGAGCTCGGGCGAGAACGGGCGCCCCGCGCTCGGCATCTCGGCGCTCCCGGGCTCGCTGGCGTACGCGGTCTGGTAGGCCGCGAGCGGCCACGCGGCGGTGACGTAGCCGTAGCGGATGGGCTCGCCGTGGCGGGCGAGGTAGTCGGTGACGGGCTCGTCGGCGTGAACACGGGCCAGAACCAGGCGCGCGCCCGAGGCGTAGGGAGCGACGACCTCGAGCTCGGCGCCGCCGGTGAGGTCGATGCGCTCGCCGGGGCGCGCGGGGGGCCGGGTGAGCGGGTCGGCGCCGGTGCTGGTTCGAAGCTCGACCACCCACCAGCCGTCCTCGCGCAGATGCGGGGCTTGGGTGGCAAAGTGCACGCGCACGTCGCTGCCGTCTTTGCGCGTCGCCGCGACCGCGGCGGGGAGCGTGGCCGAGGTGTTGAGCACGAGGAGGTCGCCCGCGTTTACGAATCTCGACATGTCGTTGAACCGGGTATGGACGATGGCACCGTCACCACGCGTGGCCACCATCAGCCTGACCTCGTCGCGCGCCAGGCCCCGCTCCTCCGGCGGCTCGCGCGCCTCGAGCGCCGCCGGGAGCTCGAACGCGAGCGCCCTCACGCGCCGACCTCGGCCAGCTCCCGGGCGCGGTAGCGACCGCTCGGAGCGGTGCCGTCGATCAGGTGGCGCAGGCCCGGGACGCTCTCCTCGGGCGGCGGCCGGTCGGAGATGTCCTCGCCCGGGAATGCCTCCTGCTGCAGCTGAGTGCGCATGTCGCCCGGGTCGACGGCATAGATGCGCAGCTCGGGATGCTCGGCCGCAAGGATGGCCGAGAGCTGGTCGAGCGCGGCCTTGGCCGACCCGTAGCCACCCCAGCCCTCGTACGCCTCGACGGCGGCGTCGGAGGTCACGTTGATGATCGCGCCGGTCTTGGTCAGGCGCGGGAGCACGTGCTGCGCGAGCGCCAGCGGAGCCAGCACGTTGACCCGGTACACGCGCTCGAGCTCAGCGAGCGGATAGTCCCCGAGCGTCGGCTGCGGGCTCGGCCCGAGCACGCTGGCGTTGTTGACGAGGACGTCGATGCTGGGGCCGGCGGCGCTGATCAGCGCCTCGCGATGTTCGGGATCTGCGACGTCGCCGGGAATCGCGACGACTTCGGTGAGCTGTTTTAGCTCGCCCGCGGCGCTCTCGAGGTCGGCCGCCCCGCGCGCGTCGATAACAAGTCCCCAGCCGTCCTGCGCCAGCGACCGGGCGAGGGCGAGGCCGAGGCCACGTGAGGCTCCAGTGATGATGGCGATCGGCATGCCGCGGACGGTAGGGCGAGCCCGGTCCCGGTTGCCAGTGGCAATTGGACCTAGGACCGCGGCGCCCCGCGCGCGGCCGCTACGACCCGCGTCCCCGCTCCCCCAGCCCCTCGCGCACCGCGAGCAGCGCCGCCCCGGTCCGGTCGGGCACGCCGAGCTTGGCCAGCAGGTGGCCCACGTGCGTCTTCACCGTCTTCTCGGCGATCCCGAGCTCGATCGCGATGCGCTTGTTCGAGTGGCCGAGGGCGATGAGGGCGAGGACCTCGCGCTCGCGTGCCGTCAACCGCTCGCGCGGCTCCTCGCCGGGCCGCTGCGCGATCGCCTCGACCAGGCGCGAGGCGACGGTCGGGTCGAGCAACGTCCCCCCCGCGTGCGCCTCCCTGACCGCGCGCGCCAGCTCCGCCGGCTCGACGTTCTTGAGCAGGTACCCGGCCGCGCCGGCCTGGATCGCGGGCAGGAGCCGGTCGTCCTGGGCGAAGCTCGTGAGCACGATCACTCGGCTCCCGGGTAGCCGGCGCCGCAGCTCGCGCATGGCGCCGACGCCGTCGAGCTTGGGCATGACGAGATCCATGAGGATGACGTCGGGGTGCAGGCGCTCGGCCTCGCGGACGGCCTCCTCTCCATCGCCCGCTTCGCCGACGATCTCGATGCCGTCCTGGAGCTGGAGAAAGGTCCGCAGTCCCTCGCGCACGACGGCGTGGTCGTCGACGAGGAGGACGCGGATCGTCTCAGCCACCGTTGGCGACCTCCAGCCGCACCACGGTTCCGGCGCCCGGAGCGGAGCGAAGCTCGAGCCGCCCGCCGATCGATCGCGCCCGTTCCTCCATCGAGGTCAGGCCGAGGTGCTTGGAGCGAAGCTCGGTGTCGCCGGGCTCGAAGCCCGCTCCATCATCCCTCACCTCGACCAGGATGCGGTCACCGTTGCCGGCGACCCTGAGGCTCACGTGGTCGGGCGCCGCGTGACGGAGGGCGTTGTGGAGGGCCTCCTGAGCGATCCGCAGGATGTCCGCGTCGCGGGACCCGCTTCCCACCCCTTCCTCGACGTCGACGAGGATCTCGACGTCGTGGAGCTGGCGGAGCATGTCGACCTCCTTGCGCAGAGCGGTCGCGAGGCCATCGCGCTCGAGGTCGGGCGGGCGGAGCTCGAGGATCAGGAGGCGCAGCTCGTCGAGCGCCTCGCGCCCGAGCTGCTGAAGGCGATCGATCTGCACTTTCGCCGCCGCGACGTCTCGATCGACAAGCATTCCCGCCGCCTCGGCGCTGAGCACGAGGCTGAACAACTTCTGGCTGACGACGTCGTGGAGCTCGAGCGCGAGGCGATTGCGTTCGGAGAGGATCGAGAGCTCGCGGCTGCGCTCGTAGAGGCGGGCGTTGGTGATGGCGATGGCGGCGTGCGCCGCCAGCAACTCGATCACGTCCTGGTCCTCGTCGCCGAACGACGTCGCCCCCTCCTTCTCGGTCAGATAGAAGGCCCCGATGACCCCGTCGCGCGCGATGATCGGCACCCCGAGGAACGAGCGCATGTCCGGGTGCTCGTCGGGCCACCAGCCCCGAAAGCGCGGGTGGTCGTGGATGTCCTCGCTTCGAAACGATCCCCCGCGCTCGAGCATCGCCCCCAGCAACCCATGCGTGCGCGGCAGAGGACCCATCGCGGCGATCAGGCGATCATCCATGCCCGCGACGAGGAAGCGCCGGAACCCGCCCTCCCCGTCTGGGATTCCAAGCGCGGCGAACCGCGCACCCGCGAGCTCGCGCGCGCATTCCACCAGCCGCTGCAGCACCTCGTCGACCGAGAGCTCGGCCGCGACCGCGAGAACAGCATCGCTCACCGCCCGCAGCGCGGGACTCAGCCGCTCATCCATGCGACAGACAATACGGCCGCCCAAAGCCGCGCTACGTTATCCGGGATGCCGCGCATGCCTCGCTTCTGGACTTACACGATGTACGCCATCGTGCTCTTCACCCTCGCGGGCATGGTGATCGCGATCACAAAACTCGCCTGACCTGACAGTACGATCTCAGGAGATGTTCGGCACGATCCTCGTGGGCACCGACGGCTCGGACACGGCGACGACGGCGGTGCGGTACGCGATCGATCTCGCCCGCACGCTCGACGCGCGGCTCCAGATCGTCAGCGCCTACGAACCCGTCTCCGGCCAGCGCCTGCGCCACGAAGGCCTGGAGGCCCCCGCCGACGTCCAGTGGATGGTCAACCCCCGCGAGGACGTCCTCGCCCTCCTCGACCAGGCCGCCGCCGACGCCGAGGGCGCGGGCGTGGCCGATGTCGAGACCTTCGCGCGCCAGGGCGACGCCGCCGACGCCATCCTCGACGTCGCCGAGGAGCTCCGCTCCGACCTCATCGTCGTCGGTAACCGCGGGATGACCGGAGCCAAGCGCTTCCTGCTCGGGTCGGTCCCGAACAAGATCTCGCACCACGCCCCCTGCTCGGTACTGATCGTGCGGACGACGTAGGGCCGGTCCGGGACCGTCGCTAGCCCGCCGAGGGTGTGGGAACCGGCGTCGGCGTCACCGGCGGCGGCGGGGGAGGCGGTGCTGTCGCCGCCGCCGCGTTCACAAGCCCGTAGCCGTACTGGCGGTTCGGCGTCGACGGGCCCAAGGGCGCGGCCGTCCCCTTCAGCCTCGCCTCGATCTGGTCCGGGGTCGGGTGGGGGCCGATGACGCCGCTGGCGATGATGAGCGCCGCGGTCGCCGACACGTGGGGAGCCGCCATCGAGGTTCCCTCGTAGCCGCTGGGAAACCCGAAGCGCCAAGGCTGGCCGGGACTGAGGAGGGTCATCTGGTAGATGTCGGGCAGGTTCGCGTTCGGGTTGCAAGCGGGGTCGCCGGGCATGTTGGCGTCGTCACCGCCACCGGGGGCGACGAGGTCGATCCCCGTGCCGCTGTTCGAGTAGACGGCCAGGCAACGATCCGCGGTCGTGGCGCCGACGGAGATGACCTCGGAGTCACGGGCGGGGTAGGCGAGCTCGGAGACGCCGTCGTTCCCCGTCGCCGCGACGACGACGACGCCGCGATGCCAGGCGTAGTGGATCGCGTTGATGATGTCGGGGATCTCGCCGGAGCTGATGCCGACCGAGAACTGCAGGCTGAGGTTGATGACCTGCGCACGATGCTTGACGGCGTAGACGATCCCGGCGGCGATCGTGGTCGCGTCGCCCGCGCCCGAGTTGTCGAGCACGCGCACGGGCATGATCGTCGCGCCGTAGGCGAGCCCGGTGAGGCCAAGGCCGTTGTTCGTCGCCTCGGCGATCGTCCCCGCCACGAGGGTCCCATGCCCGTTGCGGTCGAGGGGAAAGCGAGTGTGGGCGACGAAGTCGTAGGGATCGATGAAGCGCGTGCCCGTGAAGTCGGGAGACTTGCGGTACTTGCGCCAGGCTCGGTACGCAACCCCCGTATCGAGCACCGCCACGACCACCCCCCGCCCGCCCGGCCGTCCGTCGGCGATGAGGTTCCCCCACGCGTCGGGCGCGTCCACGCCCGCGAGGGCGAGGAAGTTCCACTGCATCTGCTGCCAGCCGCCAACCACGTGGGCCTTGCCGACGTCGTCCGGACTCCACGCCGTGGCCTCGTGGGCGATGTAGTTCGGCACCGCATAGGCGACCCCGGGCTGGCGCCGGAGGCGCGCGGCCGCATCGCGTACCGTCTCCCCCGCACGCGTCCGCACGATCTTGGCGCCGAGCGGAGCAGGGATCGCGGTCTCGCGCACGCCGGCGCGCGCGTCCACGGCCATCGTCTTAGCCGGCGTCGGAGCGCCCGCGTAGCCGACGACGACCTCGCCGCGCACGTAGTCGGCGGCGAGCGCGGCCGGTGCCGCGACCATCGTCACGCCGAGGACGGCGGCGAGCGCGGCGAGACGACTAATGGGCGATAGGGGGATCATCGATTTACGGCGTCAGCAGGGCGTCTCGAACCGCGCCCCAAGGTTAAGACATCATCAGGCATAGGAAAGTTTCTCTCACCGCCCCGCCCCGAGCCTCCGCTGATCCCTCACTTCTTCCCCCGCGACGAGTACTTCATGCGCCTCGCCCTGCGCGAGGCCGAGCGCGCGCTCGAGCACGACGACGTGCCCGTCGGCGCCGTGATCGTCCACGAGGGCGAGGTGATCGGGACCGCACATAACGAGCGCGAGCTCCGAGGCGACCCCTCCGCCCACGCCGAGATGATCGCGTTGCGCGAGGCGGCCCGCTCGCTCGGGACCTGGCGCGTCCTCGACACCGTCCTCTACGTCACCCTCGAGCCGTGCGTGATGTGCGCCGGCGCCATCGTGCTCGCGCGCGTGCCGCGGGTGATCTACGGCGCCACCGACCCCAAGGCGGGAGCGGCCGGGAGCGTCCTCGACGTGCTCGGCGAGCCGCGGCTCAATCACAACCCCACCGTCTCGGGCGGCCTCCTGGCCGAAGTCAGCTCCGATCTCCTGCGTGACTTCTTCGCCACGCGGCGGTAGGCGGAGGCGGCGGCGACCGCGGCCCCGTCGACGGCCCGGCGGCGCGCACGAGCTCGCCCGCGCCCGCCTCGCGGGCTCGCTAGGGTCTTTCACGCTCACCCCGGAGAGGTGGCAGAGCGGTTGAATGCGCCGGTCTCGAAAACCGGTAAGGGCCTTTCGGTCCTTCGAGAGTTCGAATCTCTCCCTCTCCGTTGTTGCTTGCTTGCTGCTGCGGGTCGGCAGCAGACCCATTGCCGTGATTTCGTAGCGGTCGGCGCCTCTGGGCTGCGGCCCCTGGCGCGCTCCGGCGCCCGGTCATCTGGACCTCAACTTCGCAACTTTGCACTGAACTCCTGGCTATCGCAAGGCCGCCCCTGTGGCGCCCCGACGCTCCGCCATCAGCCGGGGCAGCATCGTGCCATCGACGTCGAGCGCCTCCGTGGGAAACTGCGGACATGGCAGATGAGGCCGCACGCTGCTTCGAATCCGACCTGGTCGCACTTGCGGACCCGTTGCGCGAGGACGAGACGTTCGCCGACGAGCTGTATTGCGCGCTGTGCAATGCAGATTGGCGACGCGACGACGGGAGCGAGTGGAGCGGATCGTGGCGGTACTCGGCGGGGCTCGTCGCTGACCTGCGAGAGCTCGGCGAGTGCTACCTCGACTTCTACTGCTCTGCCAGCGGTGCGGAGGGGACGATCTCCCAGCGAGTGGCGATCGCGATGGCGGAACTGGGCTGGCACGGAACCGGTTACGGGAAGCAGCTGTGGCTCATCGGGCTCGCCACCGGCGAGCGCAAGGTCTGGTCCGATGGCGAATGGGTCGACCCGGACGACGAGAACGGGTAGTCGCGCACGAGCGAGCCCGTGAACGCCCTCGCGTGCTGTATGCTGTATGCTGTATGCGTCATCGTACACAGCTCTACCTCGACGACGACCAGTATCGGTGGCTCAAGCAACGCGCTGGTCGTACGGGCAGCATCGCCGGAGTCGTGCGGGAGTTGATCGACTCCGCGCGCTTGCGCCGGGCCAACCTGTCGCGCGACCCGTTGCTCAGCTACCTCACCGAGGAGTCTCCGGCGGACGGCCGTGCAGCCACCAGCGTGACCACGCTCGACGAGGACCTCTACGGTTGACGAGGGTCTTCATCGACACCGGCGCGTTCGTTGCACTACGAAACCGCCGCGAGCGTGAACACGCGATCGCGCGAGCCACGCTCACCCAGCTGATCGCCGAAAGGGCACGACTGTTCACTTCCAACTTCGTGTTCGCCGAGACCTACACCGCCCTCCTCATAAGGGTCGGAAGAAGCGAGGCGATCGAATGGGGCCGGCGCTTCCGCGCAAGCGAAGCGATCGAGCTCGTCCCGATCGAGCAGGACATCGAAGACGACGCCTGGCAGATCCTTGAGTCCTTCGACGACAAGCCTTGGAGCTACGTCGACGCGACGTCGTTCGCCCTGATGACGCGCGAGAACGTCCAGACGGCATTCGCATTCGATAACCACTTCGCGCAACGCGGACTCGTCCGACTACCTGCCGACTGACCAGGCGGACACTGCCTCAAGCGGACCCGCGGACCCATCGCTTTGGCGAAGGGATCGCCTGGCCGCGCGGCGGGCGCCGACCTCGCGTCCGCGAATGACCCGAGAGTCAGCGCAATGGGCGTTAGGATGAGGTCATGTCCGATGATCGCTGTGACTTGCTATGTCTGGACTTGCCTCGGGCGGAGGCGATCCGCAGGGGATTGGACGTCGCAGTGGCTGGGGCCGCCGCCGGACACGCCAAGGCGTTGGGCGATCCGACGCGTCTGATGATCGCGATGGCGTTGCGCAAGGGTCAGGAGCTGTGTGTCTGTGACCTGGGGTGGATCACGATGAGGGCCGAGAACCTCGTCGGCCATCACCTGCGCTCGCTGCGTGCGGCCGGTCTGGCTGTCTCGCGTCGAGACGGAAAGATCGTCTTCTATTCGCTGACCGCGATCGGCGCGAGCCTGGTCGACGCTCACCTGGCCGCGATCGGGGCGCGGGTATGAGCACGTCGGTCGAGCTGCCGACGATCCCGGTCGTCGAGTCGAATGGTCTTAGTTCCGAGGAGCGTGACCGGTTGATCGGGCGCGCGAAGGCGCTGTCGTGGCTGAGTCTCGCCTGGATGACGGTGGAGGGTGGGGTCGCGATCACCGCGGCGCTGATCGCGGGGTCGGTGGCGTTGCTGGGGTTTGGGATCGATTCTGCGATCGAGGGGCTCGCGGCGGTGATCGTGATCTGGCGGTTCACTGGCCAGCGCCGTCTCTCTGAGCACGCCGAACAGCGCGCCCAAAAGGCTGTGGCGGTCTCGTTCTTTCTGCTCGCTCCTTACCTGGCGCAGGACGCGACCCGCGCCCTCATCGCGGGCGATCATCCCTCGACGAGCTGGGTCGGGATCGGTCTGTCGGTCAGCTCGATCATCGCGATGCCCCTGCTTGGCCGCGCCAAGCGGCGGGTCGGCGAGCGTCTCGGTTCGCCCGCGACCGCGGGCGAGGGCGCTCAGAACCTGCTGTGCGCGTGCATGGCGGCGGGCGTCCTGGTCGGGCTGGCCGCTAACGCTGTACTGGGCTGGTGGTGGCTTGACCCGGTGATCGCGCTGGTGATCGCCGCGATCGCGGTCCGTGAGGGCCGCGCGGCGTGGGAGGGTGAGGGCTGCGCGTGCGTTGCGGTCCCCGGCCTGGACGAGACCGGGTGTCAGGACGGCTGCTGCTGACGGCGCACGACCGGCACATGAACGTAACTGTCGTGTTGTTCGTTGCGTTGCGTTGCTGCCGCCGGGCCGGCGGTCCGTCCCGAGCGTGACCGCTCCTTCGTCGGTGCTGGTCGTCGGACTCGGCGATACTGGGGTGATGGGGTTCTATGACCGGCAGGTCGTTCCACGCTTTATTGACCTGGCCATGAGCCGCGGCGAGCTCACGCCGATCCGTGCCCGCGTCGCCGCTTCGCTCGACGGGGACGTGCTCGAGATCGGATTCGGCTCGGGTCTGAACGTCCCCCACTATCCGCCCGCTGTCACCGGCGTCCGAGCGGTCGACCCCGCGACCGTGGGGCGCAAGCTTGCAGCCAAGAGGGTCGCGTCGAGCAGCGTGCCGGTGGAGCACGTCGATCTCGATGGGCAAGCCCTGTCTCAGGAGTCCTCGAGCGTCGATCACGTGCTCGCTACCTGGACGCTGTGCAGTATTCCTGACGTCGATCGTGCTCTCAGCGAGATTCGACGGGTGCTGCGTCCCGGAGGCTTGTTTCACTTCGTTGAGCACGGCCGCTCGCCTGGCCGTAAGGTCGCCGGCTGGCAGGACCGGCTGACCCCGCTCCAGCGGCGGGTCGCAGGGGGCTGCCACCTGAACCGCTCGATCGACCAGCTGGTGCGGGACTCGGGGCTCGAGCTCATCCGGCTGGAGAATTACTACGCGAAGGGCCCCCGACCGTTCGGCTACATGTTCGAAGGGGTCGCCAGTAAGTCCTGACAGGCGCCCCGGTGACAGGGGTGCGCCTCGCGCGCCGACCACGAGCGCATCGCGGACGTGGCCCCCCAGCCGACGAACACGGCACTTAGGCCGTTTCGCTTCCAAGTCGACCGGCTGCTGCTGGGGACTTCTGTCCACGGACGGTGAACCGCCCGCCGCTCGACACGTCGGCGCCTGCGTCGCGGCCGGGATCGGCTTTCCGTCGAGTAGCACCCGACCGGTTCGGGGGATGTTCCCGGTTGAGGTCATGACCAGGTAGACGTGGGCCGCTTGTACCCCGGCGGTGATCGTCGCGCCGGACGAGACTGGGGTTCACCGACCAGCTGTTCCAGCTGAACATCCAGGCGCAGCGCCTCCTCGGACATTTGGGGCTGAACTTCTTCCAGAGCATCTGAGCACCGGCGGCTCGGCGACGCACAGACGATTGGGGTGCGCCCCGCGTACTTACTATGCCGGATAATACTTTCCGCCAGGGCCGCCTGTGCCCCGGCCGTGCATGCGGCCACGCGTCCCACCCACGATCCGCCTTCTCCTTGGCGCGCTGGCCGCTAATGCGGTTCTCGTGGCGTGCGGCGCGCCGGCGGCGTCCGTCGCGAGCACGAGCATGGCTCAGCCTCCTTGAGCGGGCCGGGCGCGGGGCGGGCGTCTGTCCGCGCCACTCGCGTTTGCGGTCATCTCGTTCTCTTTCATTCCGGCGCTGACAGCGTACGGCACCCCACCCCCGGTGGGGTGCATCCTGACGAAAGCGAGACCCGATGCTGCCAGTCACTAAACGCGAGATCCTCAACCGTCTGAAGACCGTCCGCGGGCATGTGGACGGGATCATTCGCATGACCGACGAGGAGGCTTATTGCGTCGACTTGATGAAGCAGGTCTCGGCGGCGCAAGCGTCGCTTGAGCGCGTCAATCGCCTGATCCTTAAGAACCATCTGGAGACGTGCTTCTCCGAGGCCGTGACTGAGGGCCGCGCGCAGCCCGCGATCGCCGAGCTACTCGACGCGGTCAAGTTCAACCCCGTGCTCACAGGCGCCGACGCAGCCATCGGCGGCGGCGCCACCGGCGAGCCGCCGGCGTCACGCACCCGCGCGGCGAAGAGCGCGTGAGATGACCGAGAGCACGCTCACAGTCCCCGAGATGAGCTGCAACGCATGCCGAACCACGATCGAGGGAGCGCTAGTCGGGCGCCCCGGCGTCGCCGCGGTCAGCGTCGATCTCGATCGCAAGCTCGTAATCGTCGACACGATGAGCACCAGGCATCGATCGACCAGCTCGCAGAGGCCGTCACCGAACAGGGGTACGAGGTCACGAGACGCCAGGCGCAGGGATGAGCATCGCAACCGACACCCTCCCCGACGAGCAGCCCACCCCCCGCGCCGACCCGCTCGGCGAGCGCTCCGAGCTGTTGATCGACGGCATGACCTGCGCGTCGTGCGCGGTGCGGATCCAGCGCACGCTCGCCCGCCAAGCGGGCGTGAGCGACGCCCACGTCAACTTCGCTACCCACTACGCGACCGTCAGCCACGACCCCGCGCGGATCGATCTGGGGACGCTCGGCGCGATCGTCGATGAGCTCGGCTACCAGGCCACTCCTGTCTCGAAGGACAGCGAGGCCGAGGACGAGCAGGCGCGGGCGCGTGAGCAGCACGGTTGGCTGGTACGTGTCATGGTCAGCGCGCCGCTGGCCGCTGTGGTGCTCGTGCTCGTGTACGGCTTCGGCGGTGATGGCTGGGCGCGGTGGTCAGCGTTTGCCTTGACGTTGCCGGTCCTGTTCTTCGCCGGCTGGCCGATCCTCGGGTCGGGGCTCGCTAGAGCGCGCCGGCGCTCGGCGAACATGGACACGCTGATCACGATCGGGACGCTCACGGCGTTCGTGTTCTCGACCGTGCGCCTGGTCATCGGCGGCGGCGTGTACTTCGACAGCGCCGTGGTGATCACGGCGTTCATCGTCCTCGGCCGCTACTTCGAGGCGCGGGCGACGTCTCGCGCGTCGGGGGCGATCCGCAAACTCCTCGAACTCGGCGCCGACGAAGCCCGCGTCCTAATCGAAGGCCAGGAGCAGCTGATGCCGCTCGAGAGCGTGACACCTGGCGTGCTGGTGCGTGTGCGCCCCGGCGAGAAAATTCCCGTCGACGGCGTCGTCGTCGATGGGCGCTCGTCGGTCGATGAGGCGATGCTCACCGGCGAGTCGCTCCCCGTCGAAAAGAGCGAGGGCGCACGGGTGACGGGGGCGACGGTCAACCTCGCAGGGGCGCTGACGGTCCGCGTGACCGCGGTCGGCGGCGAGACCGCGCTCGCGCAGATCGTACGGCTCGTCCGCTCCGCACAGGAGACCAAGGCGCCGATCCAGCGCCTCGCGGACCGAATCGCCGCGATCTTCGTCCCCGTCGTCCTCGGGCTCGCAGCGCTGACGTTCCTCGGCTGGTGGGCGCTCGCCGGAAACGCAACCGGCGGAGTCATCGCGGCGGTCGCAGTCCTGATCATCGCGTGCCCCTGCGCGATGGGCCTCGCAACACCGACCGCGATCATGGTCGGCACCGGCCGCGGCGCAGCACTCGGCGTTCTCATGAAGGGCGGCGACGTGCTCGAGACCTCGCGACGCGTCGACACCATTGTGTTCGACAAAACCGGCACCCTGAACACCGGCAACATGAAGCTCAACGACCTCGCGGCCGACGACGGGCAAAGCCAAGAAACGGTCCTCGCGAAAGCAGCCGCCGTCGAGGCCTCCTCAGAGCATCCGATTGCCGCCGCGATCGTCGCCAGCGCACGCGACCGCGGCCTCTCACTGGACACGGCGACCGACTTCGTCTCGACCACCGGCCACGGGGTCACAGCCCAACTCGCCGCGCAGAGCGTGACCGTCGGCCGGCGCAAGCTGATGAACGACCGTGGCTTGATCATGCCCGCCGAACTCGAGCAGCAGGCGGCGGGCTGGGAGCGAAACGGCCTGAGTGCCGTGTTCGCCGGCTGGGATGGGCGCGTCCGCGGTGCGCTCGCGGTCGGCGACACGCTCAGACCTGAAGCCGCGGATGTCATACGAGCGTTGCACGCGCTTGGCGTCCAGACGGCGATGATCACCGGCGACAACACCGAGACCGCACAGGCCGTCGCCCGCGAGGTAGGCATCGACCAGGTG
>JAXDGF010000119.1:0-2794 GCA_034665165.1 Solirubrobacteraceae bacterium
GACCTCGGGGTAGCCGTGGCCCCACGGCCCGATCAGGCCCTTGCACGGCGTACCCACGGCGGTGAGCCCCTCGAGGACACGCGGGATCGCGTTCGTGTAGCCGTCGGCCCAGCCGCCGACCATGTAGATGGGGCAGGTCACGGCCGCGAAGTCCTCGCAGATCGACCCCTGCTTCCAGAACGCGTCACGCCGCTGATGGCGGAGCCAGGTCTCCAGGAAGGGCGGCGTTCCCTCGAGCCGCTCGTGCCACCGGTCGCGCCAACCAGCGCCGACATGCGCGGGGTCCGGCGGCAGCGCGTTCACCCCGAGCATGTACGACGGCCAGCCGAGCACCTCGGCGCCGAGCACGCACCCGCCCATGTAGTGGACGTCGTCGGCGTACCTGTCGTCCGTCGAGCAGAGGCTGATCACCGCGCTGAGCGCCGGTGGGCGTCGTGCGGCGATCTGCAATCCGTTGAACCCGCCCCACGAGATGCCGAACATGCCGACCCGGCCCGTGCACCACGGCTGTGCGGCGAGCCAGGCGATCACCTCGACGCCATCGAGCTGCTCCTGTGGCAGGTACTCGTCGAGGAGCAGTCCGTCGGAGTTGCCGCTGCCGCGCATGTCCACGCGGACGGACGCGTAGCCGTGTCCTGCATACCACGGATGATGGCGCGAGTCGCGCAGCGCGGTGCCGTCGCACAGCCGGTAGGGCAGGTATTCGAGCAGCGCCGGCACCGGGTCTGCGCGAGCGTCGACCGGCAGTACGATCCGAGCGAACAGGCGACAGCCGTCGGCGAGCGTGATCCACTCGTCCCGAACCTCGGTCACACGCGGGAACTCACGCCGGATGCGCGTCATGTACGGACCGTCGCGCTCACGCGTCCGCCCGGGGCACGCGCGTCTCGAAGCGTCGGGAGGCGATCTCCTCGCCTGCGTCGTAGGCGCGCAGGTTGGTCTCGACGATGAACTCGTCGGCGCTGCAGCGCATGCGGGCGTCCGCTTCGATGCGGACGTCGAACCCGGACCGGGAGAGGGCCGCCGATCGCACGCAGCGCACCTCGGCCGAGAGCGGATCGTTCCGCTCGATCGAGTAGACGTTCTCGCCGTGATCCTCGACCTCGAGATCGAGCGCCTCGATGCGGCGCCGGCCGGCGAGGAAGTCGGGCTGGCTACGGAGCTCCACGCGCCCGGTCGTGATCTCGTCGACGAGGACCTGGCTCATCGGACTGGCGGTGATCCACTCCTCCTCGAGCACGGGCGTGTCCTCGGGCTCGCCAGGCGACCAGGGTTCCGCAGCGCCGAGCAGCGGAAGCCGCAGGTGGCTGCCCTCGCTGACGGCCAGGGTGGCGGCGCGCGGCGACGGCCAGATCCACGGCCAGTAGGTCGGCGACAGCGCGAGGCGGAGCCGATGTCCGCGCTCGAACCGGTGACCCGCCGCATCGAGGCGCAATGCCACCTCCGCCGGCACACCCGGCTCGAGCGGGACGACGCGATCGTGTCCGTCGCGGTGGGCGAGGTTGAGGACGCCGCGGGTCACGAGCAGCGAGACGCCCGTCGGGTCCACGTCGCACACGCGTGCCGCGACGAGGGCCTGCGGTCGGTCGGCGCTCACGTTCAGGTGCAGCTCGGGGAACCCGAGGATCTCGAGCGGCTCGTCGAGCGGAGGGGTGTCGAAGACGAGGGATAGCGCGTCATCCGCGCGCTGGTCGAGCGGCTGGCTCGGTCCGCCGTAGGGACACCAGCTTCCCGCTGCGAGCCCCGTGGTCTGCGTCGAGCCGATACGGCGCGAGAACGGGGTTGCGTCGCCGACCCGGAGACCATCCGCGTGCAGCGCGAGGACAGAGTCCCGTTCCCCCGGCCAGGTGCGAAGGGATACCCAGCGACCCGTTCGATGCTGCTGGAAGGGCGCGGGCGCGTCATACCCCTGCACGTAGCTGCGCACGACCGGCTGGGCGTCGTAGCCGTTCTCGTCGCCCCTGAGGTAGCGACCGAAGAAGCGTGCGCACTCGCCGAGGAAGTCGATCCTCGGGCCCGGGTCGGTGACGTGCGGGTACCCGTGCGCCCAGGGGCCGATGAGGGCGAAGCGCGGGCCTTCGAGGTGGTCGACGAGGTCGATGACCGCGTTGCGATAGGGGTCGGACCAGCCGCCGACGGCGAGCACGGGAACGGTGATCGCCCCGTAGTCGAACGAGACCGAGCCATGCCTCCAGTACGCGTCCTCGAGCTGGTGCGCGAGCCAGCGCTCGATCATCGGCGGGGCGACGTCGAGCCGCTGCCGCCAACGTGCGCGCCAGTCGGGACCGACGATCGCGGGGTCGGGTGGCCGCGCGTCGAAGGCGAGCATCGTCGTCGCCCACGAGAGCATGTCGTGCGCGTTCACGCAGCCGCCGGTGTAGTGGCAGTCGTCGGTGTAGCGGCGGGCCGTCGAGTTGATCGTGACCACCGCGCCGAGCTCCGGCGGACGGCGCGCGGCGACCTGGAGCCCGGAGAACCCGCCCCACGAGTACCCGATCATGCCGACCCGCCCACTGCACCAGGGTTGGCGCGCCACCCACGCGAGCGCCTCGGCGATGTCGTCCTGCTCGGACTCGAGATACTCGTCCTCCAGCACGCCGTCGGAGTCGCCGGAGCCGCGCAGATCGAGCCGCACCCCCGCGAAGCCGCGCGCAGCCCACCACGCGTACCGGCCGTGGTCGCCGACGAGGGTGCCGTCGCGGCGTCGGTAGGGAATCGCCTCGACGATCGCAGGCACGCCTCCCGCGGAGACGCTCCCGGCAGGGCGCCATACCCGCGCCGCGAGCCGGCAACC
>JAXDGF010000120.1:0-4572 GCA_034665165.1 Solirubrobacteraceae bacterium
GACTGCCACATCGAGATCGCCCCGCGCGAGCCCGGTGAGGGCTTTGAGTTCATCAACGCGATCAAGGGCGGCGTCATCCCCACCGGCTTCATCCCCGCCGTCGAGAAGGGCGTGATCGAGGCGATGGGCGCGGGCGCCGTTGCCGGCTACCCGGTCAAGGACGTCAGCGTAAGGCTCTACGACGGCTCCTACCACACCGTCGACTCCTCAGAGATGGCGTTCAAGATCGCCGGCTTGCAGGCGATGAAGCAGGCGCTCGAGGAGGCAGGTCCCGTCCTGCTCGAGCCGATCATGCTCGTGACCGTGAGCGCGCCGGAGGATGTCGTCGGCGACGTCATCGGCGATCTCAACTCCCGTCGCGGGCGCCCGCTGGGCATGGACTCGGCCGCAGGCATGACCGAGGTCAAGGCCGAGGTGCCGATGGCGGAGATGCTCTCCTACGCCCCGGATCTGCGGTCGATCACCGGCGGGCGCGGGGAATTCACGATGGAGTTCCTACGCTACGAAGAGGTTCCGGGACACCTGGCCGGGAAGGTCGTCGAGGAGGCCCGCGCCGAGCACGAAGCGGTCAAGGCGTAGGGTAATCCCGTAGGGGAATCCCGCAACCGTTCGTCCAAGGTCGCCCCCGCGCCAGGGTCGCTGGTACGCTCGAACCTCGGTGAACACCAGGGACATCCGCACCTCGAACATCCCCGTGGCATGTGATGTCTGCGGGCGCACGCTGCTGCGCGGCGAGCACGCCGAGACGTACCTGGCGGGTGGCGCACGCCGCGCGGTCTGCGAGCTCTGCAGCTCGCGCGCCCTCCACGAGGGGTGGGTCCGCGAGGGCTCGGTGGCCTCCTACGAGCCGGGCGAGACGAGCCCTGAGCGCCGCTCCTTCCTCGCTCGCCTGCGAACGCGACGCGAGAGCGACGGCGTCGAGCTCGGGGGCGTAAACCACGACCTCCGTCCCAGCTCCGCGCGCGCGGCTGGGCCCCGGGAGCCGCGCCACGTGCACGCCGTCCCGACGAGCGCCGAGCACAAGGTCTCCTCGGCGGTCGACGCCTTCAACTCCTCCGAGCATCCCCGCACCGTGGCCGGGGTGGCGCGCTCCCTCGGGGCGCCCGGGGTGTCCGTGCGCCCGTCTGAGGATCGGCCGAGCGTGGTGAAGGTGGTTGTGTCGTGGGAGCTCTGCTGGTACCGGTACGAAATCGACCTCTCCGACGACGGACCCAACGTGCGCCTCGACGGCCAGGGGTACGAGCTCGACGAGCTCTCACCCGAGGAGCTCGACATCAACGCCGGCGCCGACGACCGCGGCGCCCTGGCGATGGACTAGACAGCCTCTCTGGACAAGCGTTCGATCGCGGCGCACCCCGGCTGTGAACTAGCATCCCCGACCGTGATCTACTGCGTTGTGCCCGAGGCCCTTGCGGATGAGCTGTTCGACAAGCTCACCGTGTACTACGCCGACGATGCAAACGTGACCGTGATCGTCGACCGGCGCCGGTCCGAGCGTCGCGAGCGTGGCGCTCCCCCCGGGGGTCTGCGCCAGGTTCGCGACCGTCGTCGCGCGCGGGTGCCGGGGGAGATCCCGGACATCACCGCCGATTAGTTCGTGTGAAGCTCACCGTCAACGTCGACGGCGGTTCTCGCGGCAACCCCGGTCCGGCCGCGATCGGCGTCGTGGTGGCGGGACCCGACGGTGCCGTTCTCGACGAAGTCGCCGAGGCGATCGGCGTCACGACCAACAACGTCGCCGAGTACCGCGCCCTCTTGCGGGGCCTCGAGCGGGCGCTCGCCCTCGGTGCCACCGAGGTCGAGATCGTCAACGACTCCGAGCTCATCGCGCGCCAGCTCACCGGGCGCTACAAGGTCAAGCACCCGGCCATGAAGCCGCTCTACCGCGAGGCAATGGACGCGCTGCGCGCCTTCGAGCACTGGAAGATCCGCACCGTCCCCCGAGCCCTCAACGCCGAGGCCGACGCCCTCGTCAACGCCGCCCTCGACGCGGCCTAGCCCAGGCCTCGTCGGGCGCCGCGGCACGCCAGCCTCGACGACCGGTACCCTCCCTGGCGTGACCGACGCCCTCAGCGAGCTGACTGAGTCCCTCGAGCGCATCGTCGAGCGCCTGCGCGCGGGCGATCTCGAGCCCGACGCGGTCCTGGCGCTGGTCGAGGAGTGCGCCCGCCTGGCGACGGAGGCGAACGCCGAGCTGGGCCAGCGGACGCGCGCGGCGGTCGAGCCGCTGCCCGACCTCCCAGGCCAGCTCCCGCTCCCGGCCGGTTAGTGCGACCGGCGCCATACGAGTATCCCGAGCACCTCCGCTCCCAGGTCGACCGCTATCTGAGCGCACTGCGCTTCTCGGACGAGCCGGCCTCGGCAGGGCTCGAGGAGGCGATGCGCTACTCGCTGCTCGCGGGCGGCAAGCGGATCAGGCCGGTCCTATCGCTGGCCACGGCGGCGGCGATCGGGCGCGACCCGACCTGGGTGCTCCCGCTCGCGGGAGCGCTCGAGCTCATTCACACCTACTCGCTCATCCACGACGACCTGCCCGCCATGGATGACGACGACATGCGCCGGGGGCAACCGACCTGCCACGTCGCCTTCGGCGAGAACGTCGCCATCCTCGCCGGCGACGGCCTCTACGCCGAGGCGTTCCGGCTCGTGCTCGCCGACCAGGAGGGCGATCCCGGGCACGTGCTCACAGCGGTCAGGGAGCTGGCGGCCGCGGCCGGTGTGAACGGGATGGTGGGCGGGCAGTATCTGGACGTGGCAGGAACGGCTCCCGCCGGCCCTGCCGGCCTGCGGCGGCTCCACGCGCTCAAGACCGGGCGCCTGATCGGAGCGAGCGTCGAATGCGTACTCCTCCTGGCCGGAACAGACGAACCTGACACAATTGCTTCATTCCACACCTTCGCCAGCGAGCTCGGGGTTCTCTTTCAGATCGTCGATGACATCTTGGACGTCACTGGATCCCGCGAGGACCTCGGCAAGACCGGAGGCTCGGACGAACGGCTCGGCAAGCGGACCTACGTGACCGAATTCGGTCTCGATGGCGCCCGCGGGCGCGCTGACGAGGCTCACGAGAGCGCCCGGGCCGCCCTCGCGCAGGCCGTTCCCACCGGAGCTGGTGAGCTCGAGCAGATCACCGACTTCATCGCCACTCGAACCCACTGATGACCAACCTACTCGCCGGCATCCGCCAACCCAGCGACCTGCACCAGTACAGCGACGACGAGCTCCAGGGCCTGGCGCAGGAGGTCCGCGAGCACATCATCGACACGGTGGGCGAGATCGGCGGCCACTTCGGGGCGAACCTCGGGACGTGCGAGCTCGCCGTCGCGCTGCACTCGGTGCTCCACTCCCCCCGGGACAAGATCCTGTGGGACGTCGGTCACCAGGCCTACCCGCACAAGGTCCTCACGGGCCGCCGCGACGAGCTCCAGACGATCCGCAAGTACGGCGGGCTGGCGCCCTTCTGCGCGATCCACGAGTCCGAGCACGACATCATGGGCGCCGGGCACGCGTCGACAGCGATCGGATACGCGGTCGGAATCAAGGAAGCGATGCGCGCCGGACACGGCACCGATGCCAACGTCGTCGCGGTCGTCGGCGACGGCGCCATGACGGGCGGCGTCGCCTTCGAGGCGGTCCATCAGGCCGGCGGCCAGGGAACCCCGATCGTCGTCGTCCTCAACGACAACGGGATGTCGATCGCTCCTAACGTCGGCGCGCTCTCGCGCTACTTCAATCGCGTCAGGCTGAGCCCGCGCCTCTGGCACGCGCGCGAGGAAGTCGAGGGCGGGCTGACGAAGCTCCCGGTCGGCATCGGGGCCGCCTTCGAGCGCCTCGGACCCCAATTCAAGGAGTCGATCAAGGCGTTCTGGGCTCCGGGACTGTGGTGGGAGGAGCTCGACTTCGCCTACATGGGCGTGATCGACGGACACGACGTCCGCGCCCTGCGCGAGGCGCTGCGCGAGGCGCTCGCCGCCGAGCGGCCGGTCGTCGTCCACATCGCAACGGTGAAGGGCAAAGGGTTCGCGCCGGCCGAGGAGGGCGGCCTCGAGGGGATGGAGGCCTGGCACGCGGCCAAGCCCAAGTCGATCGCCAACGGCGCCCCGGCCTCGGCCGCGTCTGCGGGCAAGCCGGCGGGTCCCCGACCGCCGCTGCAATACACCCAGGTGTTTGGCGAGGCGCTCGTCCGCGAGTGCCGCCGGGACGACCGCGTGATCGGGATCACGGCGGCGATGAACTCAGGCACGGGCCTGAACATCCTTCAGCGCGAGCTGCCCGAGCGCTACTACGACGTCGGGATCGCCGAGCAGCAGACCATCCTCTTCGCCGCCGGGCTCGCACTCCAGGGCTGCAAGCCGGTCGCCGCCATCTACTCCACCTTCCTCCAGCGCGCCGACGACCAGATCGTCCACGACGTGTGCCTGCAGCGCCTCAACGTCGTCTTCGCCATGGATCGCGCCGGGCTCGTGGGTGACGACGGGCCGACGCACCACGGCGCCTTCGATATTGCCTATCTGCGCTGCCTGCCGAACATGGTCCTCATGGCCCCTCGCGACGAGGCCATGCTCGCTGACA
>JAXDGF010000121.1:0-3438 GCA_034665165.1 Solirubrobacteraceae bacterium
CAAGACCGGTCGGGCCCTGCTCGCGCAGCGTGGTTCGCTCCGCGTGCGCGTGCTGGTGAGCACGCTCACGCAGTCCTTGAAACTCCCCTCGATGACCGCGCTGGGCCCGGTCACCTTCCGCAAGTGACAAGCCCGGCGCCAGGCAAGACGATGCCGGGTCGGTGGCTGCTCGCGGGCGCGCTGGCGGCGTGCGCGTCGGCGCTCGCAGTCCCGCTGGCGCCGCGCGCAGACGCCGACGCAGCGGGAACGGTCGTGTACGTGGCGCTCGGCGACTCGTACACGTCGGGCCCGTTTACGGGCGCCTCCACGAGCGTGTTTTGTGCCCAATCGAACAACAACTATCCGCACCTCGTTGCCGCGGCGATCCAGCTGGGGGCGTTCAGCGACGTCAGCTGCGCCGGCGCGGTCACCGACGATATGACCGGGACGCAGACCAACAACTCGGGGCTTGGCGCAAACCCGCCGCAGTTCGGAGCGCTGACGCCGGACACGACGCTGGTCACGATCGGGATCGGCGGGAACGACGTCGAACTCATCGACGACACCCTCGAGTGCTTCTCGCTCGACCTGCTCCGTCCGACGGGCTCCGCGTGCCAGGACAACTACACCGCAGGCGGCGTCAACCAGATCAGCGCGATGATCGACGCGACTGCGCCGAAGCTCGCCGCGGTCTACCGAGGAATCCACGCGCGATCCCCGCAGGCCCGCGTCCTCGCCGTGGGCTACCCGGCCGTCCTGCCCGTCGACGGGACCGGCTGCTGGCCTCTGACCCCGCTCAGCCCGGGCGACGTCTCGTTCCTAGCCTCCATGGTGGTCGCCCTCAACGGCATGATCGCGACCGTCGCCGCCGCCAACAACGTCGAATACGTCGACACCTACGCGCCGACGATCGGCTACGACGTCTGCCAGCCGTTCGGCCGGGCCGGATTCACCGCGATCCTGGCCACCTCCGGCATCAGCGCCCCGCTCCACCCAAACGCGCTGGGTGAACAGGTCATGGCGGGCGCGGTGATCCACGCGATCGACAATCCCCCGGCTGTCACGCCTCCCGCGCCGCGCAAGCCCGCCAACCCGCGGCTCAAGGTCACCAGAGTGACCATCGGCGACAACGCCATGACCGTGAGCGGCACGATCAGCTCTGCCTACCGGGGGCGCGTGACCGTGACGTTCGCGACGCGCTACCGCCACCACCGCGTCCACGTCATCCGCGTCACCCGCGTGGCGCGCGGACAGTGGCGGGCCAAGCTCCCGATCCCGCGCCGCTACCGAGGCAGGCGGCTGACGGGAACGCTCACCGCCACCAGCCATCGGCAGAACGGCCTGACGGCCGGCAGGGCGAGGGATGCACTACGAGCCGGCGGGGCGAAGCGTTTCGCGCGCGGGCCGGCGAATCACGCTATGAATACCAAGTAGGCGTGGGCGTCGGATCGCGCCGAAGGCGACCCGATCAGGATCGGCATGAGGTACGTATTTGTCACCTTTCACGCCGCGTTCTCCAGAACCAGCGCGACACCCTGGCCGGAGCCAACGCAGACGCCGAGCACGCCGTACCGGGCTCCGCGCTCCCGCAGTTCGGTCGCCAAGCTCAGCACGTATCGCGTGCCTGATGACCCGAACGGATGCCCGATCGCGATCGCGCCACCGTTCGGGTTGAGCTTCTCGTCGGGCACCCGGAAGCCGCCGAGCTGATTCGGCAGCTCACGCAGCACTCCGAGGGCCTGCGCGGCGTACGCCTCGTGCACCTCCCAGATGTCGATCTGCTCGGGTGCGAGCCCCGCCCGCTTCAGCGCCTTCGGCATCGCCCAGGCAGGTGCGATGCCCATGACCTTCGGATCGAGCGCGTGGGTCGCCGACGCCACGACGCGGGCGAGCGGCTGCACGCCGAGCTCCTTCGCGGCTTCGCCGCTGGCCAGCACGACGGCGCTCGCGCCGTCATTCAATGACGATGAGTTACCAGCGGTCATCTGCGTCGTGTTCGGCTGCACCGGCAGTGCCGCGAGCCGCTCGAGCGTCGTGTCCGCGCGGATACCCTCGTCGTGTTCGAACAGGCGCGCGGGATCCTTGCGCCTCGCCGGGATTTCCACCGGATGGATCTCCTTGGCCAGCCGTCCCGAGTCTCGCGCAGCCGCGGCGTGCTGGTGCGAGCGGAGCGCGAATGCGTCGATCTCCTCTCGGCTCAGCGAGTAGCGATCCGCGACGTTCTGCGCCGTGCGCATCATGTCGATGTAGGCGTCGACGGCGAGCAGTGTTGGGTTCGGTGGGCCACCGGCTCCGGCCCACATCGTGTCGAGCAGCAGTACCGGGCCGCGGGGCATGAACGGCGCCTCGCCCTTCATGTACGCCCAGCCGGAGCGCGACATCGACTCCACCCCGCCGGCCAGACCGACCCCCATCTCTCCCGAGCGGATCGCATGCGCGATCTGGATCGTGCATGTCACCGAGGAGGCGCAGAAACGATTGACGGTCGCAGCCGGCACGGAGTCGGGAAAGCCGGCGGCGAGCGCCGCCCACCGCGCGATGTCACCCATCCCCTCATGGGCGACGTTCACGCAACCGGCGGCGATGTCCTCGATCCGATCGAGCTCGACGCCGACCCGCTCACATGCCCAGACCATCGTCTGGCCGAGAAGATCGTCGGTCCTGATCTGCGACAGCCCCCCGCCGTAGCGACCAACAGGGGTCCGAACGCCGCCGAGGACAAAGGCATCAGTCATGGACGTGCCCGCCTTCCGGCCCTTTCGAGTTCGCATACGGGAGCAATGCCTCCCAGCGCGAGACGGCGTACGGGATGCCGGCGGGTCCTCCGACCATGAAGATCGCCGTACCGTACGGTGCGCTGCGGGGATCGCCCATCGCGCCGATACTCCCACATTTGCGGACACCTGTCCGAACTAGGCCGTCACCTGGATCGCGCCGTGGCTGAGAGCGTCACAGTGAATGGTTTTGCAGTGCGGCCCGGTCTCCGGGCGTCGCGGGCGGGGGAGTGCCCGTCATCGCCACCGCCCCCGGGCGAACACACGCTGGGTTCCGCGCCGCCGCGCCCCCGCGCCCCCGCGCCCCCGCGCGCCCGCGCCCCGCCAAACCAAGCCGTAAATCGGACCCCTGGCACGGTTTGGGCCAGCCAGGCGCTCGGCGGCGAGAAATTCGGAGGGGCGTGCTGCGTTTTGCCCACCAGGACGATGAAAACGCATCACGGCAACGCCCGCGCGAGGGCGCGGTGGCGTTTCGCGGCCCCCCGGGTCGCGCGACGGCGACAAAACGGACGCAGTCAACGACGGCTCGCCGGCGCGAGAGAGACTCCGGGAGGACCACCTCTTCAGCGCTCTCCCAGCCCGGTCGTGCTCCTTAGCTTGAGGTGAACGTGTCTCTTAGCCGCGCGCCCGTTTCGTCGGTTAGGGACCGCTCGAGCGTCCGCAAGTCGGTGACTTTCCGATCAAG
>JAXDGF010000122.1:0-3425 GCA_034665165.1 Solirubrobacteraceae bacterium
GTGGAGCGCGGCACCCTCGCCGATCAGCGCGTCGTGACCGGCACCCTCGCGACCATCGCCGAGCGGGCGGCCGCGCACGAAGTGCATGCGCCCGCTATCGCCGTCTTCGGTGAGGTCGCCGCCGCCCGCGAGCGCCTGCAGTGGTTCGAGCGCCGGCCCCTGGCCGGCCTCACCGTCGCGGTCACGCGGGCGCGGGCCCAGGCCAGCGCGCTCGCCGGACAGCTGCGAGCGCTCGGCGCGACCGTGGTCGAGACCCCGGCGATCCGGATCGCCCCGCTCGACGGCCCCGCCCCCGAGCTCGAGCGCTATGACCTCGTCTGCCTGACGAGCCCGAATGGCGTGCACCTGCTCTTCGAGCGTCTGGCCAGCGCGGGGCGCGACGCGCGCGCGCTGGCCGGCGCGCGCGTGGCCGCGATCGGCCCCGGCACGGCCGCCGCGCTCCGCGAGCATGGTGTCATCGCCGACATCGTGCCCGAGCGCTTCGTGGCGGAAGGGCTGGTGGAGGCTCTCGCCGAGGTGCCGGTGTCAAAAGCGCTCGTGGCGCGGGCGGCCGAGGCCCGCGACGTCCTCCCCGACGCGCTGCGCGCGCGGGGGGCCGAGGTCGACATCGTCGCGCTCTACGAGACCGTCGCCGAGCCGCTGAGCGAGAGCGAGCTCGAGGCCGCGCGCGCGGCCGACTACGTCACCTTCACCTCCTCCTCGACGGTGCGCTTCTTCTACGAGGCGATGGAGTCGGCTAAAGGCCGATGTGGAATCGGCGTCCGTGCCGATTCCATTGGGAGTTCGCCTGGCGGCGAACGTCCCGGCCCCGAGCCGCTCGCGGCCGCGCGACTCGTTTCGATCGGCCCGGTCACGAGCGACGCTCTCCGCGCGCGCGGACTCGAGCCCGACGTCGAGGCGAGCCGGCACGACATCGACGGGCTCGTCGAGGCGCTGATGGCCGACGCCGCGCGGTAGCGTGAGCTGCGGTGAGCGCGCCTGTGATCACCTTCCTCTCCGACTACGGCTATCACGACGACTTCGCCGGCGTGTGCCACGGGGTCATGGCATCGATCTGCCCGGAGGCTCGGGTCATCGACATCACGCACGGGCTCCGCCGCCACGACGTCCTCGCGGGCGCGATCGTCCTGCGCAACGTGTTGCCCTACATGCCCGTCGGGGTTCACCTCGCGGTCGTCGATCCCGGCGTCGGGACCGAGCGCCGCGCGGTCGCGCTGCGCCTCGCCGACGGGAGGGTCCTGGTCGGGCCCGACAACGGCCTCCTCTCACTCGCGGCCGCCGGCGGCGAGGGCATCGTCGAGGCGGCCGACATCGGGCGCTCCCCCTTCCGCCTCGCGCCCATCTCCGCCACCTTCCACGGCCGTGACATCTTCGCCCCCGTCGCGGCACGCGTGGCCGCGGGCGCCTCCCTCGCCGACGCCGGCCACGAGGTCGACCCGGCCCAGCTCGTCGCGGTCACCGTGCCCAGCCCCGCTCGTGACGGAGACGACATCGTTGCCCACGTCATCTACGTCGATCACTTCGGCAACGTACAGCTCGACGTCGGCCACGACGACCTCGCCGGCTCGGGGCTGCAGCTCGGCCATCGCGTCGCGATGGAAACCGCGACCGGGACGGCCACCGCTCAGTTCGCGCGCACCTTCGCCGACGCGAGACCGGGCGAGCTCATCGTCTACGAAGACGCTTACCGAACCCTCGCGATCGCCGTCAGCGTCGGCGACGCCGCCGCCCGCCTCGGGCTCGCACCGGGCGCCGAGCTCCGGATCAGGCCGGCGTGAGCGCCGCCGCCAATACGACGTCCCGTGCGCGCGGGCCGCTCGGCCACCCGCGCGTGCATCTGCGCTCGACTACCTCGACGAACGAGCGGGCCCGCGCGCTGGCGACTCGTGGCGCCCCGCACGGCACCGTCGTCACCGCCGCCGAGCAGACGGCGGGTCGCGGCCGCCAGGGTCGCACGTGGACGGCGCCACCGGGCCGCTCGCTCCTGTGCTCGATCGTGATCCGCGATCCGCCGCGGCTGCTCCCCCTCGCCGCGGGCGCGGCAGTAGCCGACGCGGTCGACGCGGCCCTGGCGAGCGAGCGCGCCGCCACCATCAAGTGGCCCAACGACGTCCTCCTCGACGGCCGCAAGGTCGCCGGCATCCTCGTCGAGGGCCGTCCCCAGGAGCGCTGGGCCGTCGTCGGAGTCGGGCTCAACGTGGCGGTGGCGCCGAGCGAGTTCCCGCCCGAGCTGGCGGACCGAGCCGCCACGCTCGGCCTCGGGCCCGAGCGAATCGAGCCCGTCCTGCACGAGCTCTTGGCCCGGCTCGAGCGCTGGGTCGACGCCGACGCCGAGACGCTCCTGACCGAGATCCGCGCCCGCGACGCCCTCCTTGACCGGCCTGTCCGGTGGGCCGATGGCGAGGGTCGCGGCGGCGGCATCGACGGCGACGGACGCCTGATCGTGATCACGACTGACCGCGGGCGGGTCACCCTCGACGCCGGCGAGGTCCACCTCCTCCCGCGCGAGGGCCCGAACCCGCAACCCACTAAGGCGTGAGCGCACCCGCCGGCGCCCGGCCCGCGCGGCGATCCAAGAGGTAGTAGCCGAGCACGAGCACGGGGAACAGGTTGAGCCACAGCACGTAGCGAAGCGTTCCCCCGGGCGCGAACAGACTGTTCAGCGTCCCGGCCACGCCCGAGAGCTCGTGCGGCACCCCGTGGGTGGCGACCAGCCCCGCCAGGGCCGAGACGCACGAGACGATCCAGATGAATACCCAGCGCGCGAGCGAGAGATCGAGCAGCAACAAGAAGGGCAGCGTGATCAGGAGCATGCGGTCGAAATCGGTGTCGGGGAGGAACACGTATCCCGCGAAGAGTGACCACACCATCGCCTCGCGAACGTCGATCCGGCGCCGCGCGAACAACACGAGGACGGCGATAGCGGCCGCGACGGGGAGGAGCTTCGCCGCGATCGGTGCGTAGATCCCGATCCGCGCGAGCACGATCGTCGGCGAGGCGTGAATCGGGGGATTGATGGCGAGGAGGTCGTTACGCCGCGTGAAGGCGTCGAGGCTCTTCGGGAACCACGGCAGGTTGCTGAGGGCGAGCACGACGACGAAGGCCCCCACCGAAGCGAGCGCCCACCACCACCCCCGCTTGCGGAACCAGTGCAGCGCGAGCGCGGGGAGGCCGAAGGCGCCCAGGAACTTGAACGCCGCGAGCGCCGTCGCCGCCAGCCACGCGCTCCACTCGCGCCCGCGCTCGAGGGCGAGGAGCAGGGCGGCGATGCCGAAGAAGAGCAGCGTCTTGTCCTGCGCGTACACCGTCCACGCCAGGAGCACGAACGGGTTGAAGGCGTAGAAGAGGATGAAGGCCAGCCGCCAGCTCTGCGGGCGCGGGAACCAGAACCCGATCAGGAGCAGGACCGCGACGTCCCCGAAGAC
>JAXDGF010000123.1:0-3567 GCA_034665165.1 Solirubrobacteraceae bacterium
TGGAAATATGCCGCGGCTGGAAGGCGTCGGAGTCATCCGTTTCCGGAAAGTTGTTGGGCTGAAGCGCGTGCGTTGCACGGCGCCCCCCGGCGGCCGCGCGCCGAGTTTCGCGTCGCGGCGCGGCCCCGGGGCCCGCAAAACGCCACCGCGCCCCTCGCGCGGGCGGGGCGTGCCGCGTTTTCATCGTATGCCGATACATTCGCAGCACACCCCCCGCCGCCGCGGTCCCCGCCAGCCCAAAGAGGCGCTCAAGAGTTTCGCTACAGCCTGTATTGGTCAAAGCGCAGCACGCCCCTTCGAGTTTCGTGCCCTAAGAAGGAGACAGACCATGTCGCGAACACAGGCAGAGAAGGCCAGCGACTTTCGCGCCCAGCATATAGGCGACCCGTTCATCATCCCCAACCCCTGGGACGCGGGGTCGGCGAGGGTCCTCGAAGCGCTGGGGTTCACCGCCCTGGCCACGACCAGCTCCGGCTTCGCCTTTACCCTCGGGCGCCTCGACGGCGAGGTGACGCTGGCCGAGACGATCGACCACGTCCATACCCTCGCCCACGCGACCGACATCCCGATCTCGGTCGATCTCGAGAATGGGTACGGCCCCGAGCCCAAGGACGCCGCCCTCGCCATCGCGCTCGCGGCCGAGGCCGGGGCAGTGGGCGGCTCGATCGAGGACTACGACCCCGAGGACGGGATCTACGCGGTCGGCCACGCCGCCGAGCGGGTGGCGGCCGCCGCGGAGGCGGCGCGAATCGTCGGCTTCCCCTTCATGCTCACGGCGCGAGCGGAGAACCACATCCGCGGGAACCCCGACCTCGACGACACCATCGCCCGCCTCCAGGCCTACGAGCACGCCGGGGCCGACGTGCTCTACGCCCCCGGTCTCCGCACCGGCGATGAGGTCGCGACCGTGTGCGACGCCGTGTCGAAGCCCGTCAACGTGCTTGCGCTCCCCTCCCTGTCGATGCCGGAGATCGTCGGCGCGGGCGCGCAGAGGGTCAGTCTCGGCGGGGCGCTGACCTGGACCGCGGTCGGGGGTATGGCGGCCGCGGCGGAGGAGATCAGGCGGCTGGGCGTGTTCTCCTCGCTCGCGTCGGGAGCCCAAGTCAGGGCATGGTTCGCGGCCGAGGGGTCGGAGTAGCCTGACCTACGCGACCGGCGGCGCGGCCGCCGGAGCTGAGCTCGGCACGTGGGCATCGAGCCAGGCGCACATGTCGTTCATGACCTGCTCCTGCTCGGGCTCGTTGAAGATCTCGTGGTAGAGGCCCGGGTAGGAGGTCACCGTCACGTCGCTCGAGCCGATGCGCTCGCCGACCATGACGCTGCCGGCCGGGGGGCAGAGACGATCGGCGGTGCCGTACATGATCAGCGTCGGCAAGGTGATCTCGGGGACCCGGGTGGGGAAGGACTCGACGGCGACGGCGAATTCGCCGACGGTGCGAGCCGGGAGCTTGCCGTGGTAGACGAGGGGATCGGCCTTGTAGGCCGCGACGACGGCTGGATCGCGGCTCACGAGCGAGGGGTCGACGGCGATCACGGGCAGGCGAGGAGCGAGGGCCGAGAGCACCTTGGCGGCGATCCTCAGCGCGGGCGAGGCCGCTTCGAGGGCGGCCAGCGGCGCCGAGAGGACGAGGGCGTCGAGCCGGTCCTGATGGCGCAGGGCGTAGCAGAGCGAGACCATGCCGCCCATGCTGTGGCCGAGCAGGAACACCGGCAGACCGGGATGCTCGGCCGCGGCGCGCAGGACGAAGGTGTCGAGGTCGGTGACGGCGTTGTCCATCCGGTCGATGTAGGCGCGGGGGCCGCCCGAGCGTCCATGGCCACGGTGGTCGAGGGCATACACGGCGTACCCCTCGCGCACGAGCCGCGCGGCCACGTGGGGGTAGCGCCCGCTGTGCTCGCCGGCGCCGTGGACGATGACGACGACGCCGCGGCACGGACCGGGCGGCAGCCACGCCTGCCAGAAGATGCTCAGCTCGCCGACGCCGGGAAAGGTTCCCTCGGTATGAGCAGAAGCGGTCATTCGTCGGCCCAGGGAACGATGACGGCGTCCTCGTGGGGCGAGTCGCGGGCGACGACGTACTCGGCGGGGTCGCTCTCTGAGAGGTTCTCGATGATGTGGGTCTCGCGCGGCGGGACGTAGACGAGGTCGCCCGGCTCGAGCATGAGCTCCTGCTCGAGATGGTCGCCCCATTTCACGCGCAGATGGCCTGAGAGCATGTAGACCGCGCTGTCACACCCCTCGTGGTAGTGGGGGCGGGAGCGGGCGTGGGGCGGGACGCGGAATACGGCCATGTAGATGTTCTGCGCGCCGGCCGTGGCCTGCGAGATCTCGGAGCCCCCAACCACTCCACGCGGTACGGATCGGTCCGGGCCGGGCTTGACGACCCTCATGTTCGCGAGTCTAGCTCGGCCCGGTCGCGGGCGGTGACCTCGATCTGCAGCGGCGGCTGGTCGGCGACTTCGTGGTCGACCTGAAGGGTTGTGTGCTGAACCTGGAAGCGCTCTGCGAGGAGCTCCTGGAGCCGGCGGCGGAGCTCGTGGCAGTCGTCGCCCGCGCGCGCAACGACGTGGGCGGAGAGGGCCGGGAAGCCGGACGTGACCTCCCAGACGTGAAGGTCATGGACCTGGACCACCCCAGGCTGGGCCGCCAGGACGTGCCCGATCGCCTCGGGGTCGAGGCCGGCGGGCGCCGCCTCCATGAACACGCGCGCCGACGCGATCAACAAGCCGTAGGAAGCGTGGAGCATCAGGCCCGCCACGAGGAGCGACGCGATCACGTCGGCGCGCCGGAACCCGGTCGCGAGGATGACAACGGCGGCGATGGCGGTGGCGACGAACCCGAACAGATCGGTGAGGATGTGACGGTAGGAGCCCTCGACATTCAGGCTCCGCTGGCCACCGTCATGGCTGGCGGCGAGGATGCGCGCGGCGAGGAGATTGACGACGATGCCCACCAGCGCGACCACGAGGACCACCGACCCCTGCACGGCCGGGGGGGAGACGAGGCGGCGGATGCTCTCGTAGATGATCAGCAGCGCGAGTACGAGCAGCGTCACTCCGTTGGCCTGGGCGCTCAGGATCTCGGCGCGCCCAAGTCCGTAGGTCATCGCCCCGGCCGCGGGCCGAGAGGCCAGCCGCGCCGCGAGCAGCGCGAGCGCGAGCGCCGCCGCGTCGGTGAGCATGTGGGCGGCATCCGAGAGGAGGGCCAGGGAGGAGGCGATCACGCCCGCGGCCACCTCGGCGGCCATGAAAACGAGGATCAGCGCGAGCGCCGCCTTGAGCGCGTCCCGATCGGCGGCGCGGCGACCGTGCGCGTGGCCGCCGTGCCCACGGTTGCCGTGCGCGTGATGGGCGTGGCTCACAGGCCCTGCGATTCTAGCCCGCCGGCCGCGTAGTTCCAGGTGACCCGTGGTCCCGGCCGGCCCCGAGCCCCGGCCCGGCGCTTTCAGTTCACCGACGGGTCCGGCGGCATCCGGGCCAGCAGGGCGTAGCTGCCGCCCTTGCGGGTGAGCACCGCTTCCCACAGCTCCTCAGGGTCGGTGGCGAAGGCGTCCTCGCTGCGGGCGC
>JAXDGF010000124.1:0-8800 GCA_034665165.1 Solirubrobacteraceae bacterium
TGATAACAGCACCTACCTAGCCGTGAGCGGGAGAGACATCGGCGGCCGATGGACGATCACGCCACAGGTTGGTTCGGCCGCCGTGGCGAGTGCCACCTTCGCGCTGGCACGCCCGCCGGTCAAGGTCACGGCGAAGGTCCTCGGCTCCGATCGCAGACGGCTCTTGCGCTACACCGTGCGCCCACAGCCCGGCCAGCGTGTCGTGTTCTCCGAGACGGGAGCCGGCGGCGCCGACCGCGTCATCGGCGTGGCCCATGGCGCGCGAGGAACGCTCTCGTTCAGCCCGACCGATGGTCCGGCAGGACGCCGGCGGATCTTGGCCACGGTGACCGAGAACAACCTCCCGCGCGCCCACATCAACGTTGCCACCTACGTCGCCCCGCCGCCGCTCCGCCCGCGACGCCCAACCCATCTCGTGCTCAAGCGAGTGGGCACGACGCTGAGAGCATCATGGAGCGCCTCGAGCGGCGCCCATTCCTACCGGGTCACCTTCACCACCATCAACCACCGTAAGCAGATCCTCGAGCTCCCAGCTCGCCAGCGCCACGCCACCTTCGCAATTGTGCGCGCCGTCGACGCCGCAACGGTGACGATCGTCGGGCTCGACGCCGACCTCCGAGCCGGCCCGGCCGCTAAGGGCACGGCGGCGCCCGGCAAGGGATTCCCAGTCAAGCCCAAGCACCGCAGGCACAAAGGCAAGAAGTAGTCCGAGCGCCCCTCACCGCCACCGCTCGATCAAATCCCCGTCGGGCACCTCGCGCACCACCCGGGCCGGCACCCCGACGACGACCGCCCGCGCCGGCACGTCGGCGGTGACCACCGCCCCGGCCGCAACGAACGCCTCCTCACCGACCTCGACACCCGGGACGAGCACGGCGCCGCCCCCGATCCGGGACGCGCGCCGGAGCACCGGGCCGTGCAGCGGCTCGCGGTGATCGTGGCGCCCCATCGTGTTGTCGTTGGTCGTCACCACCCCCGGACCGACGAAAACATCGTCCTCGATGATCGTGAGCGCGGTCACGTAGACCTGGGTCTGGATGTTCACGCGCGCTCCCACCTGAGCGCCGTATTCGATGGCCGACCCGCGCCCGACGACTGTTCGCTCCCCGACGCTGGCTCCTTCGCGAACCTGGGTCTGGTCGCCGATGATCGCTCCGGCTCCCACCCGCGCTCCCGCGTATACGACCGCGCCAGAGCAGATCGTCGCGCCCGCGCCCACGATCAACGCGCCCGCCGAGTCCCCCGCTCCGGCCGCCGACGAACCCGCCCGGAGCCGCGGGCGCTTCCCGAGCACAGCTCCGTCCTCGACGATCACGTCCGCGCCGAGCTCGGTCCCCTCGCCGATGACGGCATGCGCCCCGATCCGCGTTCCGGGCCCGACCACGGCCCCCTCCCGCACGACCGCATAAGCGCCCACGACGGCTCGCTCCTCGACGCGCGCCCCCGGCGAGACCCTCGCGCTCGGATCGATCGAAGGCGAGGTCACCGCGACCCGAGCCGCGCGACCGCGGCGACCGCCGCCTCGGCGTCGAGCGAGCGCTGAAGCTCGGCCAGCACCTTGACCACGCGCAGCCCGCTGGCACCGTCTGAGCGCGGACGCTCGCCCGTGCGCACGCACTCCACGAAGTGCTCGCACTCGACGCGCAGCGGCTCGACGTTGGGAATCGCGGGTGAGAAGCTGCCCGCCGACCGGGTGATGTACTCGCCGTAGCTGCCGGAGTCCTCGTCGAAGCCCTTGTCGTACACGGTGAGCTTGCCCTCGATGGCCATGTCGTCGAAGGTGGCCATGCGCCGCGAGCCCACGACGGTGAAGCGGCGCTCCTTGTGGGGGTCGAGCCAGCTCAGGTGAAGATGGGCGGACAACCCAGAAGGAAAGCGCAGGAAACAGAACACAACGTCCTGCACCCCCTGGCGCACGTACGACTCCCCATGCGCGACGACCTCGCACGGCTCCTCCTCGGCGAGGTGGAGAACGACGGAGACGTCGTGCGCCCCGAGGCTCCAGAGTGCGTTCTCGTCGGCTCGCAGCTTGCCCAGGTTGAGCCGGTTGCCGTAGATGTAGTAGATCCGCTCGCCGAGCTCGCCCGAGCCCGCCAGCTCCTTGAGCGTGCGGATTCCGGGGTGGTACTCGAGCAGGTGACCGACCATCAGGACGCGACCGCTGTCCTTTGCCGCCGCCACCACGCGTTCGGCGTCGGCCACCGACTGGGCGAGCGGCTTCTCGACGAAGCAGTGCTTCCCGGCCTCGAGTACCCGCACGGCGAGCTCGGCGTGGCTCGGCACCGGCGTGGCCAGCGCGACCGCGTCGAGGTCGGGATCGGAGAGCAGGTCCTCGAGCCGGTCGGTGAAGCGCGTGCCGGGGAAGCGCGCCGCCTCGCGCGCCCGCGCTGCCTCGGACGCGTCGCAGCCCCAGGTCAGCTCGCATCCGGGGAGCGCGGCGAAGTTGCGGGCGAGGTTCGGACCCCAGTAACCGAGCCCCGCGACGCCGATCCGAAGCGGCAGTTGCGTCATGCGAGGTGCAGTGTAAGAGCAGCGACGGCGCGCTCGGCGGCGTGACCGTCTCCGTACAGCGGCGGTCGCTCCTCGGGCAATCGCCTCGCGAGCGCCGCGAGCATGGCCTCCGCGTCGAGGTCGACGAGCACGTTCCACCCCTGCGCGACGGTCTCCGTCCACTCGGTGCTCGGCCGCAGAGTGATGCAGGGCACGCCCGCCAGGTACGCCTCTTTCTGCACCCCGCCCGAGTCGGTCAAGACCGCGCGCGCATTACAGAGCAGGGCAGTGAACTCGAGGTAGCCGAGAGGTGGAGTCAGGCGCACGTGCTCGGCGCCTTCGAGACGCGCGAGCAGCCCCGAGCTGCGCAGGCGAGCGCCCGTGCGGGGATGGAGGGGCAGCACGACCCGAGCGGGCACCGCGAGCAAGAGCTCGACGAGCGCCTCGAGCCGCCCCGGGTCATCGACGTTGCCGGCCCGGTGGGCAGTGGCGAGCACGTAGTCGCCGTCCGACACGCCATAGGCGTCGAGCACGTCGCGTCGCGCCCGCGCCCGCGGCTGGAGCATGAGCGCGATATCGACCATCACGTCACCCACCACCTCGACGGCCCCGGCCACGGCCTCGGCCCGCAAATTCGCCGCCGCGGCCGGTGACGAGCACAGGAGAAGCGCGCTGGCGTGATCGGTGAGCACCCGGTTGAGCTCCTCGGGCATGGCGCGGTCGTACGAGCGCATGCCCGCCTCGAGGTGGGCGACGGGGACCCCCGCCTGCGCCCCGGCGACCGCACCCGCGAGGGTGGAGTTGGTGTCGCCGTACACGAGCACCGCGTCGGGCTCAAGCTCCTCGATCACGGTCGCCAGCGCCGCCAGCATGCGGCTCGTCTGCGAGCTGTTCGAGCCGAGCGCGATCCCGAGCTCGCGCTCGGGTGCCGGGAGCCCCAGCTCGGCGAAGAACACGGCCGAGAGCTCGTCGTCGAAATGCTGGCCGGTGTGGACCATGATCTCCTCGTGCACCGCCCGCAGCGGACCGGAGACCGCGGCGGCCTTGACGAACTGGGGACGATTGCCGATCGCCGTCAGGACCTTCATACGACGGGTGCGGCTTTCAGGCGGGCCCGAGCAGGAGCTCGATCCGGGCGCGGAGCGCCTCGGTCGCGGCCTTGGTGCGCGGCCCCGCGGTCTCGAAGACCTTCTCGTCGATGGCGGCGATGGATTGGACCTCGCGCGTGGTCGAGGCGAGGAAGGCCTCATCCGCCGCCTGCAGATCGTCGAGGGTGCATGCCCGCTCACTTGCTCCGGTCAGCTCGACCACGTACGCCCTCGTGATCGAGGCGAGGATGTGATCATCGAGGGGCGGGGTCAGGAGCTCGTCGCCAGCGACCCAGAAGATCGAGCTCGTCGGGGCCTCGAGCACGCGCCCGTGGGGGGTGACGAGCAGCGCCTCGTCGAAGCCGCGCTCGCGAGCGAGACGGCTCGCGAGCATGTTGGCCGCGTAGGAGAGCGACTTGACGCCGTCGAGGAGCCGGGTCGGGGCGTAGGTGATCGAGTTGAGCCGGACGCGCTCCGGGGTCGGCGCGAGCGGCTCGGTGAGCATGAGCCGGCGGCCGCCGCGGGTGAGGACGATGCGCAGAGTGTCGTGATCGCGACCGGCGCCCGCGTGGGCCATGAGCCGGTGGGCCTCGGAGCGCACCGCTTCGAGGTCGAGCGGCAGGCGCAGGTTCGAGGCCGAGCGCTCGAGCCGGCGCATGTGCTCCTCGAACGCGAACGGGCGCCCGTCGTAGACGCGGACGACCTCGAAGACGCCGTCGCCACGGATCAGTCCCTCGTCGGTGGCGGGGATCGTTGCCTCGGTGGCGGGCATGATCTCGCCGTCGAGCGAGGCGAGCGACTGGTCGCCGATGGGGGACACCGCGTGGAGCCTACGGCACCGCTCGCCCGGCCGGGCGCGACGCCGCGGCGGCGAACTCGGGCCGGGTCCACACCTCGGCCAGGCGGACGATGGTCGCCGCCGCCGCCGCCATGTCCTGGAGCGAGGCCCACTCCCGGACGGAGTGGTACTCGTGACCGCCGGTGAAGAGGTTCGGCGTCGGCAGGCCGCGCGCGGAGAGCTTTGAGCCGTCGGTGCCGCCCCGGATCGCCGTGCGCACCGGCTCGATGCCCTCGGCGCGGATCGCAGCCTCGGCCGCCTCCGTGACGTAGGGGACGGCGTCGATGAAGCGCCGCATGTTGGGGTACTGGCGCGTGACCTCGATCCCCAGCCGCGCCCGCGGCTCGGTGGCCACGATCTCCTCGGCGGTGCGGCGCAGTAACGCGAGATGACGCTCGAGCTCGTCGTCATCGAAGTCGCGCACGATCGCGCTGATGGTGGCGCGTGCCGCCGTCCCCGTGAGCTCGTAGGGGTGGATGAAGCCCCCACGTCCCGACGTCGTCTCGGGTGCGAGCCGGTCGGCCGGCAGCGCGGCCACGATCCGAGCCGCCAGGCGCAGCGCGCTCACGAGCTTGCCCGTCGCCTGACCGGGGTGGACGTCGATACCGTCGATGGTGAGGATGGCCTGGGCCGCGGTGAAGGTCTCGTCCTGGAGCTCGCCCACTTCCGAGCCGTCGATCGTGTAGGCACACAGAGCGCCGAAGCGCTCGAGGTCAAGCAGGTGCGCGCCCGCGCCGATCTCCTCGTCGGGTGTGAAGGCGACGCGCAGAGTGGGCCGCGGCAGTTCGGGGTGAGCGGCCATGTGGGCGACCGCGGCCGTGATTGCCGCCACCCCGACCTTGTCGTCGGCGCCCAGCAGGGTGTCTCCGCTCGCGGTCACGACGTCGTGCCCGGCCCGGGTCGAGAGCTCCGGCATCGTGGCCGGATCGAGCCTGGTCCCGCCGCGCGGGAGCTCGATGACCCCTCCGCCGTAGGCGTGATGGACGATCGGCTCGACGCCGGCGCCTGGGGCATCGGGACTGGTGTCGAGGTGGGCGATGAGGCCGACGACTGGACCCTCGACCGCGCTCGTGGCCGGCAGCGTAGCTACCACATAGCCGTTGGCATCGAGCTCCGCGTCGGCGAGGCCGGCCTCCCGGAGCTCGCCGGCGAGCACGCGGCCGAGCTCGAGCTGTCCCGGTGAGCTCGGGCTCTCCGCCACGTTCCGGCGCGACTGCGTGTCGACGCGGACATAGCGCAGGAAGCGCTCGAGCAGATCGTCCGCGAGGCTCTCGGCGAGCGGGCTCGTGAACTGGGCCGGCGCGGTCACGACCTCGGCGGGCGCACGGGGGAGCCGTCGGCGACCGCATCTACGCTCCACGCAAGCACGGGCCCCTCGACCGAGACCCCCACCGAGCTCCCTACCTGATACGGGACCTGGCCCGAGATGCGAGCGAGGATCACGCCGGTGCCGTCCGGGCCGTCGGGCTTCACCCGGACCACTGAGTCGTGGCCGTGGTACTCGCGCTCGAGGACCCGCCCCGCGAACGCGCACGCCGCGCCCAAGGGACAGAGCTTGACCTGCTCGGGGCGGATGAGCACGACGGCGTCCGTGGCCCCGTTCTGGGCCTGCCCACGGCCATGACAGGTCAACTCGCCAAAGGCGGTCCTCACGGATCCGTTCGCGAGCACACCGGGAACGAGGTTGGCCTCGCCGACGAAGCCCGCGACCTCGGTGTCGGTGGGAGCATCGTAGAGCGCCTGCGGGGTGTCGCATTGGCAGACGCGACCGGAGCGGATCACGGCCACCCGGTCTGCCAGCGACAGCGCCTCGTCCTGGTCGTGGGTGACGAGCAGCGCGGTCGCGCCGGCGGCATGGATCAGGCGCTTGACGTCGGCGCGCACTCCGGACCGCAGCGCGGGGTCGAGCGAGGAGAACGGCTCGTCGAGGAGGACGAGCTCGGGGCGAGTGGCGAGCGCGCGCGCGAGCGCGACCCGCTGCTGCTGACCGCCCGAGAGCTGGTGCGGATAGCGAGCCCCGAGCCCCTCCATCCCGATCAGCTCGAGGAGCTCGTCGACGCGGCCGCCGTCGCGCGCGCCGCGCGGCAGTCCGAACCCGACGTTCTTGCGCACAGTGAGGTGCGGAAACAAGCTCCCTTCCTGGGGGACGTACCCGATCCGCCGCCGCTCGGAGGCGACCCAAGTCGAGCCCGCCGCATCGACGACGGTGCCCGCGAGCGCGATCGCGCCGCGGTCGGCGCGCTCAAAGCCGGCGATCAGGCGCAGCAGCGTCGTCTTGCCGCTCCCCGACGGTCCCAGGATCGCCGTCAGCGAGCCCGTGGGGACGGTCAGATCGACTCCGGTGAGGACGCTGTTGGTCCCGAACGCCTTGTGCAGATCAGTGACTACAAGCGCGGTCACGAGGACACCTGCGCCCGCGAGGGAAGGCGGTCGAACCAGCGGCCGAGCACGTAGCTGGGGACGGCGGCGACGAGGATCATCAGGCCGGCGTAGGGCGCGGCCGCCCCGTAGGAGATGTTGGTCTGGTAGGCCCAGAACTGGGTCGCGAGCGTCTGAGCTCCGGTCGGGATCAGGACCAAGGTCGCGGTGAGCTCGGTCACCACTTCGAGGAAGACGAGGCAGAAGGCGGCGGCGAGCCCCGGCCCCACCAGGGGCATGGTCAGACGCCAGAACACCTCGAGGCGAGAGCGCCCGAGCGATCGACCCACCTCTTCGAGCCCGGGCGGCGCCTGCGCCACCGAGGCCCTGACGGCCACGAGCGCGAGCGGGAAGAACATGATCGCGTAGGCCACGACCAGCATCGTCGTGCTCTGGTACAGGAAGCCGGCCGCATAGCGCTCGGACACGTACGTCAGTGCCAGCGCGATCACGAGCCCGGGAAGCGCGAGCACGAGATAGGTGCTGCGCTCGAGCAGCGCTGAGCCCCGGCCCGGGTGACGCACCGAGAGGATCGCAACGGGCAGCGCGGCGAGCGTCGCCACCAGGCCCGCGGCGCCGGCGTAGAACACGGTGTGCCACGCCGGCGAGAGGATCGACACGGACGGAAGCGTCGAGGTTCCGCCATGGAGGATCCAGTAGACGATCGCTCCCACCGGCACCCCGAGCGCGAGGCCGACGAGGGCGAACAGGCCCGCAAGCACCGGCAAACGCGAGCGGCCGAGCCGGTGGGGACGTGGGACACGGGCGGCCAGCCCGCCGCTCCGCGTCTGGCGACCGCGCCCGCGCGTCAGACCTTCGCCCGCGAGCACGAACACGCTGACGACGACGACAACGAGGGAGAGCGCGCACGCGGCGGGAGCGTTGAACCCGCTCAGGAGCTCGGTGTAGATCTCCGTCGTGAAGGTGCGAAAACCGAGGATCTCGAAGGCCCCGTATTCGGCGAGCATGACGAGCGCGACGAGGACGCAGCCGCCGAGGACCGCGACCCTCACCTGCGCCATCGTCACGCGCCAGAACGTCTTCATGCGGCCGAGACCAAGGCTCCGGGCCACCTCCTCCTGAGCCGGGTCCGCCCCGCGCAGAGCGGCGGCGACCGGGAGGTAAACGAGCGGATACACGGCCAAGGTCATCACCAGCGCGGCGGCCCAGAAACCCCCCAGGGAGGGCACGATCGACTTCCAGCCGAAGCTGGTGACGAAGTCGGGTATCCCGAGCGGCACCACCACGAGAACGGCCCAGAGCTTGCGGGCGGGAAGGTCAGTGCGCTCGACGAACCATGCGGCCAGCGTCCCGACGACCGCGCAGGCCACGGTGACAACCGCGGTCAGGCTCACCGTGTTCCACAGCAGCTTCGCCGTGAGCGAGCGGAAGAGAAGCGGATGGAGCGTAGACCAGCCGTCTTGCGCCGCCTGGAGGATGAGGAACGCGAGCGGGAGCAGGAGCACCAGCGCCACCAGGACCGCGCCCGCCACGAGCAGGCGCGGCGTCGCCACCCGGCGCGCGGGAACCGGTGCGATGTCCGGCGGCCCGCCCGCCGTGAGCGTGGGCTCATGCTCGCGCACGGCGATCATGCTCATAAGAGCTGGGCCTTCTGTAGGAGCGAGATCGCGGTGGAGCCGTCGCCGAGACTCGCGACGCCGATCGGATTCGGGCGCAGCTGGGCGAACGGTGTCTCGGGTTGGGCCGTCTTGACTCTGGACCCGAGCGGGTACTCGAAGCTGTCGCTACGGGCGATGATGTCCTCGCCCTCGGCGCTGACGAGGAAGGCGAGCAGCTTCTGCGCCTCGGCCTGGTGCGAGCTCGACTTGAGCACCGCTGCCCCCGAGACGTCGATCACGTAGCCCGGATCGCGGGGCGCGAGGTAGGCGATCGCGGAGTGCATGTTGCCCGCGCCCACCTGGGCCCGCTGGCGGTACCAGTAGTACTGGTCGATGAGCCCGAGTTC
>JAXDGF010000125.1:0-23249 GCA_034665165.1 Solirubrobacteraceae bacterium
CGAGGACCAGCTCTTCTACCTGCGCTCGCACGGTATCCCCGAGGAGGAGGCCTCGAAGCTGATCGTCAACGGCTTCATCGAGCCCATTACCAAGGAGCTGCCGATGGAGTACGCGGTCGAGATGAACCGGCTCATCGAGCTCCAGATGGAGGGCTCGATTGGCTAGCGCCGGCCTCGCCGAACACGAGCCCGAGTTCCTGGCGGCGCGCCGAGAGCGCGCCGCTGTCTTGAGGGACACCCTTCCGCTGCCCAACTTCAAGGGCACGGCGGGATGGGAGTTCACCGACATCTCGGCCCTCGATCTGGACGCCTACGCCCCGGCGCCCACCAGCGCCAATGGTGCCGCACCGGAGCGCCTGTTCACCCCCGAGGGCGCCACCGAGCTCCGCCAGGTAGATGCGGCCGAGGCGGCATTGACCGGTGCCGAGCTGCCCGGCGGGGTGATCGTGACCTCGCTCGAGCAGGCGGCACGCGAGCACCCTGAGCTGGTCGAGCGACACCTGGGGAGCGTCGTCTCGAGCGATGACGTGTTCGTGGCGCGTAACGATGCGGGGTTCCACGGCGGCGCCTTCGTCTACGTGCCCTCCGGCGTCGCGCTCGAGCATCCGATCCTCCTCACCCAGATCCAGAGCGCCGACCACACCGAGTTGCACCGGCGCACCCTCGTCGTCATCGAGGAGGGCGCGCAGGCCGAGGTCTGGGAGCAGTACCTCTCAGCCTCCGACGAGGTCGCGGCCGTGTTCAACGCTGTGGTCGAGCTCGTGATCTCGGACAACGCCCGGCTGCGTTATGTGTGCGGCCAGGACCTGTCCGAGCGCAGCTGGATCTTTGGTTCTCAGCGCGCCGAGGTGGGGCGCGACGGTTCGCTCGAGTGGGTTGCGTTGGGATTCGGCTCGACCGGTGGCAGGGTGCGCATGGACACGCGCCTGGGCGGTCCCGGGGCCGACGCGCGCGTGACCGGCGCCTACGCGAGCCACGCCCGTCAGCACATCGACTTCGACACCACGCAGGAGCACGCCGCTCCCAACACGACCTCGGACCTCGCCTTCCGCGGCGTCCTCCAGGGCCGCTCGACCGCGGTCTGGAAGGGCAACATCATCGTCGACCCCGGGGCCCAGAAGACCGACGCGTTCCAGGAGTCGCGCAACCTGCTCGTGTCCAAGCGCGCCCACGCCGACGCCATCCCCGGCCTCGAGATCCAGGCCAACGACGTGCGCTGCACGCACGCCGCGTCGATCGGGCAGCTCGACGCCGACCAGCTCTTCTACCTGCGCTCGCGCGGCCTGCGCGAAGACGTGGCCAAGCGCCTGGTGATCGAGGGCTTCCTCTCGGCCCTGACCGAGCGCTTCGAGCAGGGTCCGGTGCGCGAGATGCTCGCCGCAGCGCTCGAGCGTCGCCTCGGGCTCATCCTGAGCGACGGTTAGGGCCGGGCCCTTAGAGTCCGAGCGAGGCGTAGAAGTCCGCGAGGGCTTCTGAGACGACCTCGGGAGCGAAGCGCCGATCGTAGAGCGCGCGGGCGGCAGTCCCGAGACGGGCGCGTAGAGGACCGTCCTGCACGGCGCGGCGCAGAGCGTCGCCGAGCTCGCCCACGCTTCCCGGCGCCACCAGCAGCGCGTCGACCTCGTGGGTGAGATCCTCGGGGATCCCGTCGACGCCGGTCGAGACGATCGCCGCTCCGGCCTGGAGCGCCTCGAGCACGGCCACCGACCCGCTCCCCTCCTCGACGGAGGGGAGGACGTAGACATCGCAGTCGTGTAGGTAGGGCATGACGTCGGGCACGCTGCCCGGAAGCTCGACGTGGGCCTCGAGCCCGAGCGAGCGCACGAGGCTGCGATGGGCGCCGAGGAGCGTCCCCGTTCCGACGAGGCAAGCGCGGAAGGGAACGCCGTCGTCACGGAGGGCGGAGAGGGCGCGGATGAGGACGTCGAGGCCCTTGCGGGCGCTGTGGCGGCTGACGGCCACGATCAGTGCGGGGCCGTCGGTGGCGTTTCGGTGCGCGCTCTCGGCCCGTGGCCGCTCGGGGGCGAACGCCGTGGCGGCGGCGTACGGGAGCCGCACGACGCCGGGTCGCGGGCCGTACGCTTGCTCGAGGAGGCGGCGGACGGACTCGTAGTTGAGGGTGACGCAACGCGCGGCGTGGTAGCCGCGGCGCTCGCTCGGGACGGCTACAAGCCTGACCCATCCGAGCTTCCACGCGTGGAGTATGCGCAAACGAGCGCTCCCGTGCCCGATCGCTCCGCGGTACTTGGCCAGCTCCCCGTGCTCGGCGGTGGTGAAGAACGTCGCCACTGCACTCGCCTGCACCCCGGTCGCGCGCAGCTCGCGGCACGCCCGCGCCGCAATATCCGACCAGCCGCTATGAGCGTGGATCACGTGCGGGCCGGATCGGTCGCGTAGGTAGGCAACGAGGGCGCGTAACAGCCACGGGCGGTGGAGGACGGCCGCGGTGGCCACGATCGGACGTGCCGGAGTGGCTACCCGCTCCAGGCGGCAATAGTCGAGCTCGAGCACGTCGCTGCTCCGGCCGAGCACGAACATCGTCGGGCGCAGGCCGGCCCGTGTCGCCGCATGGGCGTGGGCGACCATGTAGCTCTCTGCGCCCCCCGCGTGGCGCAGAGGGTCGCGCCCCGCGATGAGCACCAGCTCGCCGATGGCCTGGAGCCTAACGCCGAGATCCGCTTGCGGGAGCACCACCGCGACCAGCGAGTTGTCAGAATCGGCCGGCATGGGGTGCGACGAGCACAGCGCGGCGGTCGCGGCGAGCCGATCGGCGCTGCTGGACGAGATCGGCGAGGGTCACGATCTCGTCTTCGTCCGCGGGTTCGGCCCGATCGGGGATGAGCTCATCTGGGCGGGGACGCGCAACCTGCTCGAGGAGCACGTCTATCGCGAGATCAGCGTCGACGAGTTGCCGGCGAGCAGCGGGGATACTGCGCTCCTGACCGGGAGCGGGGCGTGGTCCCGCGCCTATCACGAGTGGATGCCCCGAGCCCTGGCCATCGCCGAGCTTCGCTTCGACCGGGTGATCGTCCTGCCCTCGAGCTTCGAGGTCCGAGAGGACGCGGTGCGCGCAGCGCTCGAGTGCACTAGCGCCACCGTCTTCGCACGCGATCCGGTGTCGTTCGAAGCGATCACGGGCCTGTGCCGCGCTCGCTCCGCCCACGACTGCGCCTTCTACTTCGACTTCTCGCCTTACCGCACCGAGGGGACGGGCACGCTGAACGCGTTCCGGACCGACGGTGAGGCCACCGAGGGCGAGCTCCTCGTTCCCGGCAACGACGACATCTCGCTCACGTGCGAGAGCCTCGACGCCTGGCTGGACGTGATCGCGGGCCACGCGCTCGTGCGCACCGATCGCGCCCACGTGATGATCGCCGCCGCGCTCATGGGCAAGGAGGTCGAGTTCGCGCCGAGCAACTACCACAAGCTCGAGTCCATCGCAGACGGGTCGCTGCGCGACTTCCCCGTGCGCAAGATCGCGCCTCCGCGCACCCCGTGGTCGGCGCCCCACAACGGACGCCCGAGCGCCCCGGTGTACGAGCGGCTGCGGAAGGCCGCGCCGCGCCCGCCGGCGCCAGGGACTCCCGGTGACGGTCCGGCCCGGGTCACGGCGGTCATCCTCTCGCGCAACCGGCCCGAGCACGTGATGGCGGCAGTGGGGTCGGTGACGGCGGCGAGCGTACCCGTCGCGGTTCTCGTGATCGACAACAACTCCGACCCTGCCACGCGCCGCATCCTCGCCGCCCTCGCGGCCGAGGATCTCCGCGTGGAGCTTCGCCTCGCCGACCGGAATCTCGGGTGCGCCGGCGGGCGGCGGCTCGCGATCGACCTGGCCCAGACCGAGTTCGTCCTCTTCCTCGACGACGACGCCGAGCTGATGCCGGGTGCCCTCGAGAATCTCCTCGCCGATCTCGACGCCCATCCCGGGGCGGCCGGGGTGACCGGGCTCGTGGTGGCCAGAGATGGGAGGGTGCTCCATTACGGCGGCTCGCTGGCGATCTCCGAGGAGCTGGCGTCGTTCACGCTTGTGGGCGGCGAGGTCGACTTCGACGATCCGGCCCTCCCCCCTTCCGGTCCCTCCGGGTGGGTGCCCGGCACCGCGGCTCTGCTCCGGGTCGAGGCGCTGCAGGAGTTTCCCATCGACACGGGCATGGCTGCCTACTACGAGGACAACGACTGGTGCTACAGGGTCGAGAGCGCTCGGCCGGGTAGCTTTCGCCGCTGCCGCGAGGCTCTGGTCCTCCATCACCTGGCCGGTCACGGCCATAGCGTGTCGCGGTTCAGCGAAACCTCGGAGAAGGTCGAGAAGGTCCTCACCCATGCCCACTTCCTGCACACCCACGGACGGCTGCTCGACGTCGACCTCCTCAGGCTCGTTCCCGAGCTGGCGCTCCCGGACGGGAGCCTCGACGTCGACGGCGCCCGTCTCCTGCTCGAGCTGATCGCGGCGCGAGGGACGGACTGGGCGACGATGGCGTGGCTGAACGGCGATCTCGACCCGCTCCTCGGGCGCGCTCGGCTCAGGGCGCAGCTCGACCAGGCCGAGGCCGAGACCCGCGCACGCCAGGCCGCGCTCGAGGAGGCGTACGCCGCCCACGCCGCCTATGCGGCGGTGGCGGAACCGGTGCTCGCCGTGCTGCCGACGCTCCGGCAGCGCCACGAGACGCTCGCGCGAATCGAAGCCGGCGGCTGGTGGCGACTGCGCGCGCGCCTCTTGCCCGTGATGCGCCTGGCGGCGGCGCTGCGGAGGGTGGCGGCGGCGCGCCGGTGAGGACGCGACACGTCATCGGCCTCCAGGAACCGACGGTGGCGGGGCAGACGATCTCCTTCGCGTGGACCGTCTCGCCGGCCAGCAGTCTCTACCGCCGCACCCGGTTCGAGTTGCGCTTCCCCGCCTCGGTCGATGTCGAGGCCGTACCGCCGGCGCTGCTCTGGCGCGTGGCGATCATCTGCCTACACCCGCACTGGGCCTTCCTGCGCCCGTGCCGCGTCGTGCTTCCGGTCCGGCTCGGTGCGGGAGAGCGCGAGTTCTACTCGCGTCTGTGCGACGCGCAGGTGGCCACGCTTGAAGGGCGGGTGGACGGAAGCGACACGGAGCGCACAGTCGATCTCGTCGAGGCGGGGCCCGCGCTCGAGCCGCTCGCTCCCAGCCCCGATACCGGCGTGGTCGTCTCCTGCTTCAGCGGTGGCCGCGACAGCCTGACCCAGGCGGCACTCCTGCAGGAGCTGGGCGAGGAGGTGGTGCTCGTGACCACGACCTCGCCGCGCGAGGGGAGCATCGAGCACGAGACGGCGCGGCGCCAACATGTGATGGACGAGATGCAGCGCCGCCGGGGGTTCGAGGTGCTCGACGTGGGATCGGACTTCCGCTCGTGTTGGGACAACAGCTTCGAGGCCACGCGCTACGGCGTCAGCGTCAACGAGGTCACCGACACGTTCCTCTTCTTCGCGTGCGCCCTGGTGGTGGCGGCGGCGCGCGGCGCGCGCGCCGTCTACCTCGCCTCAGAGGCCGATGTTCAGGAGAGCACCCGCCGCCACGGCGCCGTCGTGCAGCACAAGCACGCGATGTACTCCGCCGTCACCCAACGCTCGCTCTCGAGGCTGCTCGCGCCGGCCGGCATCCACCACAGTGGGCTCACCTACCCCCTGCACCAGTTCCAGGTCCAGCGCCTGCTGGCCACGCGCTACGGCGACCTGCGCGACCTCCAGTACTCGTGCTGGTCGATGGCGCCCGGGCAGAGCGCGTGCAGCAGCTGCGACGAGTGCCGGGTGATCGCCTTCAACCTCATGTCCGATGGCGTCTCGCCGGGCGAGGCCGGGATCGACGTCCCGACCTTGGTGAGCGCCTACGCCGGCTGGGAGCCCCGCCGGGACGCGCCGCCCTCGGACGGGGGCCACGCTTCCGATGAACAGATGCTTCGCTGCCTCGAGCGCCTCCCGGTCGAGCGGATGGCAGCCTTCGTGGGGGACGGTGACGCGCTGCTCGCGCCTTACGCCGAGATGCGCGCGCGAGCGCTCGGAAACGGGCACCGGGTCGAGGCCGAGCCGGGCTACCGCGCCGGCTTTCTCGAGCTCCTCGATCCCGTGCTGCGCGCCCGCCTCGAGGCGATCTTCGACGAGCACCTGACGCGCGAGCCCGAGCCGCTCCACGCGGGGCTCCTGCAGCGGACGCTCCAGCTCTCGGACTGGATCACGGCTCCGCTCCGGCGGCCCGAGCTCGACCTCCGGCGCCGCGACCGGCCTGGGAGTGGGCGCGCGGCTGCGGATGTCCTCTCGCTACGTCCGCCTCGCGCTCGGCCGCCGGACCGCATCGTTCCCAGCGAAGCCGAGCTCGCGCCCATCCGTTCCCTCATCCCCGACCCCGAGCCCGAGCTCGCGCGGGCGGAGTCGGGCCGCGTGCTGCGCGTGGCCGAGACCCTGCTCGCCGGCAACGAGCTGCGCTACGTAACCGAGTGCGTGGAGACGAACTGGGTCTCCTCGGCCGGAAGCTTCGTGACGCGCTTCGAGGCCGCCTTCGCCGAGGCCGTCGGCTGCCGCTACGCCGTCGCGTGCTCGAGCGGAACCGCCGCCCTTCACCTCGCGCTCGCGGCCGCCGGGATCGGCGCCGGCGACGACGTGATCGTCCCCACCTTCACCATGATCGCCTCGGCCAACGCGATCGGCTATACGGGCGCCCGCGCCGTGCTCGTCGACGCCGACCCTCGCACCTGGAACCTCGACATCGCGAAGATGCGCGAGAGCATCGGCCCGCGCACGCGGGCGATCATGGTCATGCACACCTACGGACATCCGGTCGACATGGATGCCGTGTCAGGGGTCGCGGCCGCCAACGACCTCGCGGTGATCGAGGACGCGGCCGAGGCGCACGGCGCCCGTTACCACGGGCGGCCCGCGGGCAGCCTCGGGTCCGTCGCCGCCTTCTCGTTCTACGGCAACAAGATCATCACCGCCGGGGAAGGGGGAATGGTCACGACGAGCGACGAGCGCGTGGCGGCGACAGCGCGCGAGCTCCGCGATCACGCCTTCTCGAGCGAGCGCCACTTCTGGCACGGCTTCCGCGCCTTCAACTACCGGATGAGCAACCTCCAGGCGGCCGTCGGGCTCGCCCAGGTCGAGCGCCTCGACGAGCTCATCGCCGCGCGCCGGCAGGTGGCGGGCTGGTACCGCGAGGCGCTCGCCGGTATCCGCGGCCTCGAGCTCCCGCCGCGAGCGGCGGGCTACGACGATGCCGACTGGGTGTTCGGGTGCCTCGTCGAGGTGGCCTTTGGCTGCTCGCGCGACGAGCTCCGCCGGCGCCTCGCGGCCGAGGGGATCGAGACCCGCACCTTCTTCGTCCCCATCCACCTCCAGCCGGCGTATCTGGACGAGCACCGCGACCGTCGCCACCCGGTCGCCGAGCGACTCGGGAGCACGGGCCTCTACCTGCCCTCAGGGCCCACCCTCACCGAAGCGGACGTCGCCACGGTGGCCGACGCAGTCCGGCGGGCCCGGTTGCGGGGCAGCTGACGTCCCCGGCCACGTCAGCAGGCGCGCGCCATCGCCGCTTCCTGCACGAGGATCGCCGCCGCCTCGCCGGCCCCGATGAGGGGTGTCGGTGGACTGGGCGCCCGCTCGAGCACGGAGTCGACGGCGCGGGCGAGCGTGGCCGGACCCAGCTCGCTCGGGTAGAGCATCTCGACGCGGCCGGTGGCCGCCCACCGCCGCGCCCGGTTCAACTGCTCTTCCCGGGGATGGACGCGCGGCACAAGCAGGGCCGGCGTCCCGCTTGCGATGATCTCGGCCACCGTGCAGTAACCAGCCATGGCCACCACCGCGCGGGCCCCGGCGAGGAGGGCGTCCATGTCGGGACGGAACTCATCGATGCGGACGTCGAGGCCAACCGCGGACGCCCGAAGACGGGCAATCTCGTCGCCGGACATCATCGGTCCGGTCACCATCACGGTGGGAATTCCGAGGGGCCGGGCTCTGAGAGCACCGAGCACGGCAGCGAGAAGCGCGAAGCCGTCCACACCTCCTCCGGCGCTCGCGAGGAGATAGCCCGGCTCGAGATCGGGCGGGCCGTGCTCGGCGGGGGGCGCGGCAACGAGGCCCGTATGCCGGATCGGGATCCCAGCCGCGCGCACCCGTTCGAGACGGACGTCGCCGGGAGCTTCGGGGCCGTAGACGAGCGCGAGGTCGTAGACGCCCTCCATGGCCTCGAGCAGCTCGTCCGTCCAGGTCGCGCGCAGGCGCTCGGGAGCGTCGTCGACGTCCCACAGCCCAAGCGCGATCAGGCAATCGAGATGGTGCCGGCACCAGTGCAAAGCCTCCCGGAGCTCGCCGTCTCGGCCGAGGGGCTTGTAGTCGACGACGATCACGTCCGGCTCGAAAGCGCGTACGGCGGTGAGGGAGAGCTCCGAGCGCAGGCGGCCGATGTCGCAGGTGGAGAGCGTCAGCCCCGCCTTCGGGCGCAGGGTCGTCTCGGTCCAGCTCGATTCCGCGCTGACCGGAAGCGTCGGGAGCTTGAGGATGTCGACGCCGCGCGTGGGAGATATTCCCCCGAAGGCGGGCGACCCGGTGACCACGAGCGCGCTGGCGCCGCCCTCGGCTTCGCCTTCGACGAGTGCCGAGGCGATCGCGAGCGACAGGCGCAGGTGACCGAGCCCGAGCATCTCGTTGCAGAACAGGATCGTGCGCACCGGGCGGGGAAGGCTACCGCCGCGATCCTCCTGCTACGGTCGCGCCATGGGGCCAGTGCCCGCGGAAGGGCTCGGGTCGGCGGCACGGCTCGGTGCGCCGGACGGTCGCCGGCCGCTCGTCCTCATCTCGGGCAAGGACGTGCTGCGCGGGATCGGCGGCCAGGAAAGCTACGTCCGCGCTCACGCGCTCGCCGCCGCCGGCGCGGGCTTCGCCCCGCACGTCTTCTACCTCGGGGCGCGGAGCGCCGTGCGCGTCACCGAGTTCGGCACGGTGCACACGGTCGGCACCCCGCTCGGATTTCGTCCTCCGGTCGCCTTTCACGGCCCGCTCCTCGCTCGCGCCGTGGCGAGCTTCCTCGCCCAGCATCGCGGCCCGCACGTGATCCACAGCTTCGCCATCTGGTCAGGCGCGGGCGTGACCGCGAGTCGGTTGCTCGCGCGCCAAGGCGTCACCGCGATCCCTGTCGCGAGCGCCTTCTCGACGCGGGAATACGAGGTCGCCGCGATGCAGGACACGCTCGGCGGGGCCCATCACCGCGGGGCGCATCGCCTGCGCTACCGCGCCTGGTTGATCTGGGTGCGACTGGTCGACCACCCCATCGAGGGGCGGGGTTACGCTCGTTCGCGGCTCGTGTTGGTGAACTACGACTCGGTCCGCAGGCTCCTGACCGAGGCGTACGGGCCCGGGCTCGAGATCCGGCGGGTGCCCTATGCGGCGGTGTCGGCGTTTGGGGCTGGTGCGGGTGGCGGGGCGGATGCGAGGGGCGGGGCGGGTGCGGGGGGCGGGGCGGATGCGGGGGGCGGGGCGGATGCGGGGGGGCGACCGCCGCTGGTCTTGGCCGTCTCGCGCCACGATCCTCGCAAGGGTCTCGACCTGCTGCTGTTTGCCCTTGCCGACCTCGCCGCGGCGGGGATTGCGTTCCGGGCCTGCCTCGTGGGGCCGGGGCGACTGTTAGGCACGCATCGCCGCTTGGCAGCCGACCTCGGGCTCGCCGGCCGCGTCGATATCCCGGGTCGCGTGGATGACGTCTGGCCCTACCTCGATCAGGCCGACGTGTTCGTACTCCCCTCAGTGGCCGAGGCGAGCGGCTCGGTGTCGGTGCTCGAGGCGCTCCAGAGTGGCACGCCGGTGATCGCGAGCGACTGCGACGGTATCCCCGAGGACCTCCTCGACGGCGTCGATGCGCTCCTCTTCCGCGCCGGCGACGTGCGCGCGCTCGCTGGTGCCCTGGGCACGCTGTTGAACGATCCAGCCCGCCGAGCCGAGCTCGCGGCCGGCGCGCGCCGCGCGTACGAGCAGAAGTTCTCCGCGAGCGGGTTTGCGGCCGGCCTCGCGCGGGCTTACGCCGAGCTGGGCGTGGTGCCGTGACGGGTTCGGGGGTGTCACTTGGCGGCGCGGCGGCGGCGGGAGAATCGGAGGGTGTGATGCGTTTTGGTCGGCATTCAGGCTGTCGCAAAACCCCGCCCGCGGCCGACCACAGAGCCGGCCTGCGCGCCGGGACCGGCGGACCCGCCGACCACGGGAACGGCTCGCGCTACTGGGGCTGGCGGACCGCCCGGGCGCCGGGACCGTCGCCCCTCGTGGGGAGGTGGGGCGCGGGGATACGGGCGGGGCGGGCCGGTTTGTGAGGGGTGTGCTGCGAATGCATTGAAATACGGGCAAAACGCAGCACGGGGTCGGCCGCCCACCCCCGGCGGGCGAAACTGCGCGCGACTCCAGGGCGGGGGCGTCGTCAGAAAGCTGTCAGGGTGGCCCAAAACTGACCCCGGGTGCCCAAACCGCGCGGCGCCGCGCGGCCGCGCGGCGACCCGCGGCCGGGCGATGACCCGCGGCCGTGCGACGACCCGCGGCCGGGCGAAACCGCCGACCACGGGAACGGCCCGCGCGCTGGGACCGGCGGACCGCCCGGGGCGCCGGGACCGCCGCCACCCCCGGGGAGGGTTGCCAAACCAGCGCGGGACGGTTTGATCGCCCCCGAGGGGCCGCTGGCGTGGCGGCGTACGATGACGCACAATGGCGAGCACACCCGCACCGATGATCGCCCTCGGTTACGGCAAGTTCGTGCGCGCGGACCGGGTGTACGCGCTCGTTCCGCTCGAGGGCGACGAGCGTGGCGACGGGCGTCGGACGCTCGTGCACGTCGAGGGGATCGAGAGGCCGCTGATCGCATCGCGCTCCGAGCGCGCGCTGGCCGAGGACCTCGCCGCCGCGCTCGACCACGAGCCACCGGGTGGGCGTCACACCGACGCGCGCCGGACGGGGCAGGAAGCCCTGTTCTGAGCGTGACACCCCCGGCCCCGGCCCCGGCCCCGAGGATCGTCGGGCTCGACCACGTCCAGGTCGCGGCCCCGGCCGGTTGCGAGCCCGAGGGGCGGCGCTTCTTCGGCGAGCTGCTGGGCTTGACCGAGGTGGAGAAGCCCGAGCCGTTGCGGGCGCGGGGCGGGGTCTGGTTCGCGGTCGGAGCGCAGCAACTCCACGTGGGAGTGATCGAGCCGTTCTCGCCTGCCGCCAAGGCGCATCCGGCCCTGCTGGTGTCGCCCGGTGAGATCGACGCGCTCGCCGAGCGCCTGACCGGCGCCGGCGTCGTCGTGCTCTGGGACGACGCGCTGCCCGGGGCGCGGCGCTTCTATTCGCAGGACCCGTGGGGCAACCGGATCGAGCTCGTCGCGGGCTGAGCTCAGACGGTAGGGCCCGGCGGTGCCGGGGGTGTTGCGGGTACGGTAGTGGGCGGCCCCGGCGTCGGTGCTACGCCGGCATCCGGCGCGCGGACCCAGACGACGATACGTCCGCCCGCGATGACGAAGTTCGTGCGCGCGAGCTGACCCGCGCCCAGCCCGCAGCCGGCGTACGGTCCCGCCCGCTCGGTGAGGCGGAAGAGGGCGCTGATGTAGCGACCGCGGCTGACGGCGGAGACGAGCACCGCTCCGCAGGGGAGGCTTGCGTTGGCGAACTGCGCCTCGGCCTCGCTGTGAATCGTGATGGCCTCACCCGGGCCGTTGATGAACTTGCTCGGGAGCGCGAAGTAACGCGCGGCCCCGGCCACGTCCCCCCGCCGCAAGGCGGTCGACCACCCGCGGATGACGGCAACCGCGCTCGGCGGCGCCGTCGCGCGCTGCTTCGCGGTGGTCCGGTGGGCGCTCGATCCGCACCCCGCCGCCAGCGCCACCGTCCCCGTCACAGCCACCGCCACCAGCCACTGCGCGCGCGCGGTTGCCATCGGAAGATCATGGCAGCTGTAGGCTCTCGGCTCGTGAGGCTCGCGACCTTCCAGGTGCCCGGACGCGAGCTGCCCAGCGGCGGCGAGGTGCGCGACGAGGAGGTGATTGCCTTCTCCGATGGCGCCAGCGTCCGCGACCGGCTCGCCTCCGGCGACCGCACGCCCGCCGACGGAGAGCGACGGCCTCTGTCCGAGGTCACGCTGCTCGCGCCCGTCCCCGACCCCGGCACGGTCTACGGCATCGGCCTCAACTACGCCAAGCACGCCGCCGAAACCGGCGCCGCGCTGCCCGAGCGCCCGATCGTGTTCGTCAAGGTGCGAGGTTCGGTGGCACCGCCCGGCGGGCCGATCCGCCGCCCGGCGGTCGTGCGAAGGCTCGACTACGAGGGCGAGCTCGTGGTGGTGATCGGCGCCGGCGGGGCCATCGCCGGCTACTGCGTCGCCGACGACGTCAGCGCGCGAGATCTTCAGCGGCGCGAGCCTCAGTGGACCCGGGCCAAGGGCGCTGACACCTTCTGCCCCTACGGGCCATGGATCACGACGGCCGACGAGGTGCCCTCGCCCGAGAACCTGGTCCTGCGCACGTGGGTGAACGGCGAGCTCCGACAGGACGCGCACACCTCCGATCTCGTCTTCGGATGCCGGCAGATCGTCGACTTCATCTCGGAGACGTGCACGCTCGTGCCCGGCGACCTGATCTTGACCGGGACGCCGAGCGGGGTGGGGATGGGCCTTGACCCGCAGCGGTTCCTGGAGTCCGGGGACGTGGTCCGGATCGAGATCGAGGGGCTCGGCGTGATCGAGCACCCGGTGGCGTAGCGCTGACACCCGCCTTGCGGCGCAGTTAGTGCCATGCGATACTAACTTTCGCTCCCGTCCAGCAATCCAGCGAGAGGTGACCTCTATGCCGGAGCCAGCCCACGTTCTCGTCGTTGCCCATCAGACCGCTTCGACCTCGGGCCTGATGGACGCCGTCCGAGCCCGCGCGGAGCGCGGCCCGGCGACGTTCCATCTTGTCGTTCCCCAGCAGCCGCACGGCATGCACAAGTACGTCGATCCCCACGACGACGGCGTTGAAGAGGCCGAGGCGGTCCTCGCCGCTGCGCTTCCCAAGCTCAGCGCCGCCGCGGGCAGCGAGGTGGCCGGGAGCGTCGGCGACCCCGAGCCGCTGATGGCGATCCACGACGCCGTCAACCTGGGCGACTACAACGAGATCATGATCTCGACTCTCCCACGCCGGGTGTCGAAATGGCTCCATCTCGATCTCGTGAGCAAGGCGCGTGGACTGGGACTGCCCGTGAGCCACGTGGAGGCCAACCACGCCCCCGAGGACGAGCCGGCGCTCAGTGGTGCGCGAGCACGCGATCGATGAGGCCGTATTCCACGGCCTCATCGGCCTTGAAGAACCGGTCGCGCTCCATGTCCGTGTGGACTTGCTCGAGCGGCTGCCCTGTGTGCAGGGCGTAGATCTGGTCGATCCGCTCGCGGATGTTGAGGATCTCCCGCGCGTGGATCTCGATGTCGGTCGACTGGCCCTCGAACCCGGCTGACGGCTGGTGGATGAGGACACGGCTGTTGGGGAGGGCGAAGCGCTTGCCCTTGGCTCCGGCCGTGAGGAGCAGCGATCCCATCGACATCGCCACTCCCATGCAGATGGTCTGGATCTGGGGCTTGACGAACTGCATGGTGTCGTAGATCGCCAGGCCCGCGTAGATCGAGCCACCAGGAGAGTTGATGTAGATCGAGATGTCCTTGTCTGGATCCTGGGACTCGAGATGCAGGAGCTGGGCGACGATCAGGTTCGCGACCTGCTCGTCGATGGGAGTGCCGAGAAAGATGATCCGCTCATTCAGGAGCCGGCTGTAAATGTCGAATTCGCGCTCGCCACGGGCGGTGCGCTCGATGACCATGGGTACGAGAGGCATAGCGGTAACCCTACGGCACGACCATCCTCGGCCGCCCTGAGCCACCGCGTGCGCGGTTGAGAAGAGACAGTCGTGTGGGTAGTGTCGGTGCCAATGGTCCCGTTGAACTTGCCCAACATCCTCACGGTGATCCGCATCCTGCTCGTACCCGTGCTCGTCGTCGCGCTGCTCGACAAGACGCACGGCGGCGACCTCCTGGCCGCGATCGTATTCGCGACCGCCTCGCTCACCGACGCCATCGACGGGTATCTGGCGCGCGCGCGCAATTCGATCACCACCTTCGGCAAGCTCATGGACCCGATCGCGGACAAGCTGCTGATCATTGCCGCGCTCGTGGCGCTCGTTTCGCTGAACCGCGTGCAAGCGTGGGTCGCGATGGTGATCATCGCCCGCGAGTTCGCCGTGACCGCGCTGCGCATGGCCGCCACCCAGCAGGGAGTTGTCATCTCCGCCAGCCCGCTCGGCAAGCTGAAGACGATCACCCAGGTGGCCGCGGTGATGACGCTCATCACCGTCCACGGGCACCCCGTGTGGGTCTCGCTGCTCGTCTACGTGACCGTTGCCATCACCGTGTTCTCGGGCGCCGACTACTTCTTCGGCCTGCGCCGCCGGATCTCAGAGCTCGACCGCACGCGCCCGGACCGAGCCGGAGCCTGAGCGAGCTCGTCGCTCAGGCGGCGCCGTCGAGCCAGGCGCGGCGGCTCGTGTGCGTGGCCGCGGGGATGCCTGACTCGAGCTCGCGCCGGATTTCCCCGAGCGTGCCGAAGCGTTCGGCCACAACGTTGTGTTGATGGATCGACTCGAGGTTGAGCTGATGGGCGGAGATGAACGCTCGGTCGTCGAGGCCCGGGAACGCCTCGACCACGCCCCTGATCATCTCCCGCACGCAGTCCTCGACGAAGCGGGGACGGCGGTGCGCCTTCTCGACCACGGCGGCCTCGTCGCTGCGCTTCATGAGCTCGTAGATCTCGGACGACATCGACGCCTCGACGATCTCGAGCAGGACGGCGGCGTCGATCTCGTCGTGGCACGATTCGGTGCAGCCGATGTTGAGCGTGCCGAGGCCGCGCTGGTTGTGGGTGGCGACAGGGACGGCGTCGATGATGCGGTCGATCTCCACGGCATCGAAGCCCTCGCCGGCCAGCCGCTCGCGGGCCGCGCCGGCGACCAGCTCCTGCGCGCACGGACAGGCCGTGAGTCCCTGAGCGGTGACGCCCGTCAGCCTTCGGGTGCCGAGCTCGGACGCCACCGCGGAGCCGTGCAGGGTGTAGATCTCCTGGGTCTGGATGCCTGACACGGGCGCCCGCTTGTGCTCGGGGTAGCGCGCCTCGACGCTCACCTCGGCGCGCCGGGCGCCCTGGCGCGCACGCACGCGCTGCGCGATGTGCTCGGCGAGGGTCTCGGCCCTGAACGCCGACTCACCGAGGACGACGTCGCCGATCGCTTCGTTGACGACCTCCTCGAAGCGCGACATGTGCGCCCCCTTCTGCTTGGGGTCGAGATCGACGACGCACTCGAAGCGGGCGGAGAAGAGCTGCTCGTGCCCGTTCTGGCGGATGCGGATGACCTTCTCGACGCCGGTCACCCCCACGCGCGAGATGCTGAGGTGCACCGCGGGGAGCTGCGCCTGGACGTCGATCGACGCGGGGTTGGAGGGCCGGCTCGAGAGCATCGCTCCCTACAAGGGTAAAGAGAGCGCGACACTGCCGAGCGCCGACTTAGTGCGTGATGCATCGATCTCCCCCGAATTGTGGTATCAATTCGCCTCGCTGGCTCGAATCGTGTCCGGGCGATCCGCTCGGAAAGGCGCTTCTTGTCCGCAGATTCGCGAGTCGAATCGGGAGTAGAGAGGGGAGCGGCCCAGATCAGGCCGCGCCTAGGTGCACGTACCGAAGGAGCTCAGGGGACAGTGAGCAATAAAGGACTGATTCTGTTGGGCGACGAGGCGCCGATCGCCGAGATCGACGAGATGCGCCCGCTCATCGCCGAGGGGCACGATCGCGGGTTCCTCACCTTCGAGCAGATCGCCACCTGCCTCGAAGAGGTCGAGGTGACCAAGGAGCAGCTCGAGGAGCTCCACGCCTACCTGGACGAGCAGGGCATCGACGTCGTCCAGGAAGACGGACGCGTGGCGACGTCGGAGACGAGCAGGGTCGAAGCAGCGGCCGCGAACGCGGGCGAGCCCCGCGCCGAGGGCAAGCGCAACGAGATCGACCTCACCGTAGAGCCCAGCCTGGATTCGCTTCGCCTCTACCTGCGCGCCATCGGGCGCGTCCACCTGCTCACGGCCGAGCAGGAGGTGGCCCTCGCCCAGCGCATCGAGCGCGGCGATATGGCCGCCAAGCAGCAGATGATCGAGGCGAACCTCCGCCTCGTCGTCTCGATCGCCAAGAGCTACCTCGGGCGCGGCCTGACCTTCCTCGACCTGATCCAGGAAGGGTCGCTCGGCCTCATCCGCGCCGTCGAGAAGTTCGACTATCGCCGCGGCTACAAGTTCTCGACTTACGCCACGTGGTGGATCCGGCAGGCGGTGACCCGCGCCATCGCCGACAAGGGCCGCACGATCCGCATCCCCGTCCACATGGTCGACAAGCTCAACAAGGTCGTCCACGTGGAGCGCCAGCTCGTCCAGCAGCTCGGCCGCGAGGCCACGCCCGAGGAGATCGCCGTCGAGCTCGAGACCACGCCACGCGAGGTCCGCGACATCCTGCGCATGGCCCAGCAGCCCGTCTCCCTCGAGAAGCCGATCGGCGAGGAGGAGGACTCGGAGCTCGGCGACTTCGTCCAGGACCAGACGGCCGAGTCGCCCTTCGAGCTTGCCTCCGAACATCTCCGTCGCGAGAACCTCAGACGGGCGTTGGCGGCCCTGCCCGAGCGCGAGCGCGAGGTCATCGAGCTCCGCTTCGGCCTCACCGGCGAGCGTCCCTACACACTCGAGGAGGTCGGTCGCGCCTTCAACGTCACCCGCGAGCGCATCCGCCAGATCGAGAACCACACGCTGAAGAAGCTCGAGGCCTTGCCCGAGGCGCAGCGGCTGCGGGACGCCGGGTAATCGGCTAGCGCCGCTAGCTACACTGCACGCCCTCGCGGCGGGATTCCCGAGCGGTCAAAGGGGTGTGGCTGTAAACCACATGGCTCTGCCTTCCCAGGTTCGAATCCTGGTCCCGCCATCATCAGTGCACCGTCCCATCGGCCAGGTTGAGCACGAAGCTGTCGCTCGTCGGGTTCGCGGCCAGTGAGTGGAACGTGCCAGTGATGGTGGGCTTTGTGGCGGAGCTCAGGTCCACCACCAGCGTCAGGTAGCCGAGCTCGAAGATCGGTTCCGCCTCCATCGTGAAGTTTCCGACGCTCGAGCCGACGGGGGGGACACCGGCTCGGGGCGCGTGGGCGAGATGGCCGCCGCTGCCGGCGACGATGTAAGGGATCGATCGGCCGCCGAGGGCGCGGGAAAAACGCTGATAGAGGTGCGCGTGGGCGGAGAGGACGACATCCGGCCACAAGCCCACCTTCTGGCACACGGCGTCGATCTCGTTGGCCATCACGGGAGAGCTACCGTGGGTCGCGTCGAAGGACACGGGTGGGTGGTGGACGGCCAAGACGATGGCGCGATTCAAGGCGGCCCGGTCACCCTTGAGCCGGCTGAGCTCATCGCCGAGGAAGGTGAGCTGATCGTCGGGCAGGGCGAAGTGGCCGCCCTGGGAGGAGATGACACCCGGATGCTCGAGCACGTTGGAGTACAGCGCGATGATCGACACGAACGGGGCGTCGAGGGTGAAGTACACCCCGGGCTGGGTCATCGTCGTGCGCGAGATGCTGGGCGCATCGGGTGAGGGCCCGGGAGAGTTGGCGCAGAAGTTGCGCAGGTAGGCCTCGAGTGTCGGGGCCAGGGGCACGTTCGGGTCCGGGCCGTAGACCGCCCCGTCGTGGTTGCCCGCGACGGCGAATATGGGCCGGTCGTAGGCCCGGAAGGGCTCGTAGAACTGGTCGTAGTAGTACTGGCCTTCGCCGAAGTTGTAGACGACATCGCCGAGGTGGAAGAGGAACGAGGGGGCGTTGCCGGTGCCCTGGAGGTCGGCCGCCAGGGCGTCACCGACCCTCGCCTCAGGGCCGATCAGGGGAGTGCTCGATGCCCCGGTGTCGCCGACGGCGTGGAAGGCGATCGCCTTGGCGTCGAGCACGGGCTGGAGGAGGTTGGGCCCGAGGACCTGCGCCAGATCGATCCTCGGCGGATTGGGTGCCGGCGCCGGAAACGGCTGAATCTCCCTCTGGTGCCTGAAGTAGTAGCCGGTCTTGTAGTACTGCGCGTCGACGTTGGGGTCGTGAAACGAGGTCTCGTCGGGACCAGGGTCGGGGTCCCCGAACAGGCGCTGCGGGTCGCCGAACCGGTGCGGGCCTACCGCGTTCCCGGTGACATGCCCGACGAGGCCGTCGGGGGGCGGTGCGGTGAACGACTTGGCCTTGGTTTGCCGTTTCTTCGGTGATGGCATCTCACGCCTCCGGTCCGGTGTTTGACGGTCAGCTCACCGCAGGCCGACGAGCGTCCGTAGCGCCGTCAGTTCCCGCTCCCACTGTGCCTGCGCCTGCTTGAGGGCGACCTGACTCTCCTTGTCGGTCGTGTCCGCGGCGGCGAGCGCCTTCTTCGCGGCCGAGATCCTCGAGGCAAGCGAGGCGTCCTTCTGCGCCAGGGCGCGGAGCTCAGCCGAGCCCAGCGCGGCGAGCACCGGCCTGCGCGCCGCCGCGTCCGCCGCCTGCTGTGCCTTCGCGGCGGCCGCGAGCCCGGCGACGGAGCCCACCCCCGCATCGAGGACGGCGACGATCGCCTGCTGCGCGCCGGGGTCGAGGGCCACGCCTTCGTCGACCGAGACGCTCGGCAGGTCGCCGGGGATGTCGAGCACGGTGCCAGGCGCCAACTTCGCCAGATCTACCCCGGGGTTCGCGGCCGTGATGGCCGCCGAGACGGTTCCAGCCACCTTGCTCGAGACCGAGCCCGTGAAGAGCCGCGGCCGCAGGGCCGCGAAGTTCTTCTCACTGCCGACGATGAGCACGGACATCTTGTGCCTCCGGGGTTGAGGTCATGGAACCTGCGGGTTCAAAGCGGCCCACGGCGCGGGCAGCGTCGCCGAACCGAGGTGGGTACCGCCGGGCGCGAGGTTGGCGACGGCGGCGAAGCGCTTGGGGTCGACGTCGAGCACGATCCTCGCGCGCGGCCCGCGGGCCCGGTTCGACGTGGCCGTGATCGACTGCGCCGTGAGCAGCATCGCCGACGGTATGTCTCCGGTCCCCTCGTGGTCGCACTGGTTACCGACGGCAACGAGGTCGCCGCCGATGCGAGCGAGGCAGGTCGGGCTGGCGCCGCCGCCGGTGAGCGAGTTCGAGGAAACGCCCGAGTGCTCGGGCGCGGCGGCGAGGAGGAAGGGCTCCACCTCCGTGAAGACGAGGACGTTGCCATTGGCGATCGGTACGGCCATGACGTCGTTGCCCTCCACCGTGATGCCGGTGGACGCGGTCGACTCGATCCGAAGTGCGATCCACGTGCCCTGCTTCGGGGCGACCGCGGCGCCGAAGCGGGAGCTGTTCTCGGAGACCGAAGCCGCGGCAAAGGGGCCGATGACGGCGATCCCGGCGGCGTCGCCGAGAAAGCCGTCCGGGGGACCGATCTCGTCGACGACGTTGTCCACGAGGCGGACGTCCGTCGCGCCGAGCACGCGGATGCCGGCGCGGAGCGCGACGTTCTCGAGCTGCTGTCCGACGCGCACCACGGCGTTGCCGGCGACGGTGACCGACTCCGCGTGCAGCAGTCCGATCCCGTCCGGGCCGGAGACGTCGAAGACCTCGTTGTTATCGACGGCGACCCGGACGGCGCGGCCGTGGCCCTGGATCAGGATCCCGGCACCCGCGCGCGTGACCACGTTCTCCTTGACCATGAAGGTCTGCACCGCGGTGCGCAGGGAGATGCCGGCGCCGGCCCGGTCGTGCACGCGATTGCCGGTGATGCGGACGTGGCCGGGGGGCGCCGCGAACGCGCCCGGCGCGACGACGATGCCGTCGGTCCCCAACGTCGCGCCGTCGCCCGCCGCGGCGCCGCGCGCACTCGGGAGACCGTTCACGGCGTTCCCGTCGACGAGCGCGTCAGCGCCGACGGTGATCCCGGCTCCTGTCGTTGAGACCGTGTTGCCGGCGACGGCGAGAGTGCCGCCGGGCGCGGCGAGCCCGGTGGCGGCGATCCCGCCACCTTCTCCGGCGAAGACGTCGTTGCCCGCGATCCGGCATGACTCGAGGTACGCCGCGCGGGCGCCGAGGTCGACGGCGCGCTGGAGCCCGACGAGGAGGTTGTCCTCGATCCGGAGCGCCGCGGCCAGGAGCCCGACCTCGGAGCCCGTGTGCACCGCGATCGGCGCGACGACGACATTCCGCCGCAGCGACGTTGCGACCGCGGCTCCGCTCAGCTCGATCCCCCCTCCGGCCTTGGCGGCGGCGCCGTAGGAGACGACGGCGAGGTCTTGCAGCGTCCCGAGGACGGTCGTCGCCAGCGCGATGGCGGCCGGGGCTTCTGAACCGCTGACGATGGCCAGGTTCTCGACTGTGAGACCGGCGGTGCCGGTGGCCGTGAGGGCGGTGCCGCGGGCGGCCAGGACGGTGGCGATGCCGGCCCCGTGGATACGGAGCGAGCGCGCTCCGTCGGCGTTGACGGGCTGACCGATCGCGTAGGCGCCGGCCTCGAGGCAGACGGTCCCGCCCCCGGCCGCCTTCACCTGGTCGACGGCGGCCTGGATGGTGAGGGTGCCCGTCGCGTGGGACGAGGGCGTGACGCACACGGTGCAGGCGCAGTTCTCCTCGCCGCCACCGAGCGGCGGCCACAGCCGGCGGCAATCCGACTGCGTCCCCGGGAAGGTGACCGTCCCCAGGCGCGCGTAATGGTGATGGACGCCGAGGGGCGGCGCGGCGACGAGCTTCTCGATCGACGTGTCGGCGGTACGGGCGGCAGAAATCCAGTAGTCGCCGGGGTGGAAGAGTCCGCTTCCACCGGCAGCGACCGAGAACGAGGCGACGATCCCCGCCTCGAGCACGACCTGCGCGGCGACGGCGGGCACGGTGATCGTGCCCGTGGTGCTCGTGTCGAGGTCGACGAGCTGCGCGCCGGTGCCGTCCTTGACGATGCCGGCCTGGTCCCAGCGCCGCGCGCGCAGGTGGCGCGCGGCCGCGTCCGCGGCGCTCGCCGGCTGCAGGTCGGCCGGGATGGCGCCGGTGAACGAGATCGTCCGCTCGGCGTCGGCGACGACGACCTGGCGCATGACGCCGGGGCGCCGGCCGAGCTCGTAGTGGTCGTCGAGGATCTCGACCCAGTCGCCGGTCGAGATCCGGAGCACGTCGTCCTTGCCGACGGTGGCGAGACGGAGTGCGGTGCTCGAGACCATCTCGACGACGGGGATGGCGACGGAGGCGTTGAGACGCGACCACTTGAAGGTGGCGGTCCCGGGCGCGCCGCCATCGTGGATCTCGACCCGGTAGGTCTGGTTCTCGAGCCCGCGGTAGCCGCCGGTGGGCGGCAGCTTGCAGGGGTCGTCGGTGGGCGCGATATCGATCGTGTCGGTGCTCAGACGGCCGGCCGAGGGAGCGATGACGTCGAGCCAGCCGGGGATGGCGGCGTCGCTCGACGCGCACGTCGCGCTGCCGATGTCCGCCAGCAGCCGCACCTGCCAGGCCGTCTGCACCCGCGCGGTGGTGTCAACCCCGACGGCGATCTCGACGAGGTCGGGGTCCTCGACATAGGTGACCTCGCGCTCCCACACGTCGAGGTAGGCGAGATGGGGGCCGCCGCCGGGCAGCGGGTCGGGCGTCGGCCAGTACGGCTGCTGGTCGTAGGGCAGGTCGGCGGTGCCCGAGGATTCCCCGAGGAGCGCGTAGAAGCCGGTGAGAGCGAGCCCGTGGCACTCAGCGAGCAGGCCGTCGACGTACATGCGGCCGCGGCCGATCGTCAGTCCACCCGCGGAGGCGAGGACCTGGAAGCCGTTCGGCGTCTGGCGCGGCACCCAGGCCACGCCGGCGTGGTCCGGGTCGGGTCCGAACGACGTGAGGTCGCACGTCTCGGCCCGCAGCCGCCGGTCGAGCAGCGCGACGTACTCGTTGAAGTCAGCATCGAGCAGGAGCCGGCCCTGCTGCAGGACGACTCCGGCGAAGTCACGGAGCTCGTTGAATCTCACCCGGCTGACATCGGCACCCATCTCAGCTCCCTCTCGGTCTCATGTCGCATAAAAGACGCCGGCCTCGAGGCCGAAGCGCAGGTACTCGTCGAGGCGGATCTCCAGATTGCTCTCACGCTGCGGCGCGTATAGCTCGTGCGTGGCTCCCATTTCGCTCTCATCGCTCGCGCCCGTGCGGATCGAGTCGACCGTCGAGCGGCGTAGCTGCATGTAGCCCGGGTCGCCGTAGCGCAGCGAGGTGTGGGCCGGCCGATCCGCCGGCTTGCTCCCGACGCAGTGAAAGCGGCGCGGGGTACGCGACCCGGGGGGCACGAACGAGAAGCGGATGCAGCCGAGCTGGCGCCGCTCGGCCCAGACCGGCCAGGTCCAGGGATCGCCGGCGGCGGCGAGGGCGGCCATGAGCAGCGAGTCGGAGACGTCGAGCTGGTGGGCGTGGACCTTGCCGAGAACGCTGCACGCCGCCAGGGTCAAATGTCCCCCGGGCGCCAGCCCGTCGCCGGTCTTGCGCTCGGCGGCGGTCGAGACGGTAAGCGGGCCGCCGGGCGTCAGCGGGCGACCGCAGAAGGCGACCTCGGAGGCGCCGCACGCGTCGATCACGGAGTCATTGGCCGTCACCTCGGCGCCGTCGACGGCGACGATCGGGCCGACGATGCAGTGGTCGAGCGTCACGTGGGCGAAGGGGTGCAGCACGATGAGCGAGGCACTGCCCACGGCGTGCGGCTCGCCGTCCGTCTCGCGCGTGATGCCGGGCACGAGCGTGCAATGGCGCAGGACGAGCGTCCGCAGCTCTGTGTCCGCGACCTGCTCGACCACGAGCGGGGCCCCCGCGAGCACGAGGCCGTCGAGGACGAGGGTGGTGTTGGCCGCGAGCGCGAGCTTGACCTGACCGCCGCGCGAGAGGAGCGGGCGCTGCCGGTTGGCGGCCTCGACGACGACCGTCTCGTCGGCGGCGCCCGGGGCGGGCGCCGTGACGGTGATGGTCGCCGGTGCCGCGTACGGGTAGCTGTCGAGGATCTGCACCTCGCCGCCCTCCGCGACGGCGCCGAGGGCCGGCCCGAGCGCGGCCCCGCCCTGGACGCTCTCGACGGTGTGGAGCTGCTCCAGCGAGGCCGAGCGGTCATAGCCCCCGCCACCCGCGGCGAGCGCGGAGCCGTAGTGGAAGGTCGCGATTCGCCTCTCTCCGGCGGCGGGCGCGGCTCCGTAGGCAACGCGGCCGAGCACGGGATC
>JAXDGF010000126.1:0-2820 GCA_034665165.1 Solirubrobacteraceae bacterium
CGGCCCTGGACGAGCGCTCCGAGCATGGTGAAGAAGCGCTTGTTGGCGTTCTCGATCGGGCTCGTGTACTGCCCGTCGGCGGTGACGTCGCCGTAGCGGTTGAGCAGCGCGTCGCGCGGCACGCGCACGTTGTCGAACCAGATCTGCCCGTTGTCGACGCCGTTCAGCCCCGCCTTCTCGCCGCTGTCCTCGATCCGCACGCCGGGGCACAGGCTGCCGTCCGCGTCCCGGATGGGGACGACGAGGGTGTGGACGCCGTGGGACTCCTCGCCGACGATGAGCTGGGCGAAGACCGCCGCCATGCGCCCGTGGCAGGCGGCGTTCCCGATGTATTCCTTGCGCGCGTCGTCGTCGGGGGTGTTGATGATGAACTCCATCGCGGCTGGGTCGTAGGTAGCGGTCGTGCGCAGCGCCTGCACGTTCGAGCCGTGGCCGGCCTCGGTCATGGCGAAGCACCCGGGGAGCGCGAGGGTGCCGATGTCGCGCAGGTAGCGGTCATGATGGAGCTTGGTCCCGAGCTGCTGGACGACCCCGCCCCAGAGGCCGAACTGGACGCCGACCTTGACCAGGAGCGAGAGGTCGGCGAGGGCGAGCGTCTCGAACGAGGCGACGTTCGCGCCCGGGTCGCCCGCGCCGCCGTACTCGGCCGGCAGGCCGAGCGCGGTCCCGCCCTCGGCGGCCAGCGTCTTCGCCCACACGAGCACGAGCTCGCGGTACTCGGGCGTCGGCATGGCGATCACGGGCGCGAAGTCGGGCTGCGACAGGCGCTGGCGCACGAGCTCGCGGATCTCGGCGTAGGGCCCGTCGAGCACCCGCTGGAGAGCGGATGGATCGAAGGAGGCTGAGGTCCCGGCGGTCGCGGTCATCGCTGGAGAGAACTATGCCCGGAAACGGCCGGCGGCGCACAAAATCACGCTAAAACGCTGGGTTTGCGAGAGCCTGCTGGTGGCTTTTCCGCGCGACCCCTGGGTGGAGACGCCGGATCGCGCTGCCAGGAGGCTCGGGCCGCGAGCTGGCTCGTTTGGCTCCGGGTGGCTTGGGGACGCTCGATCCTCCCGTCCCGCGCGGGGTGGGGCTAGCCGGTGTCGAGGCGGCGGACTGGGCCGGGGCTGTGGTCGAAAATATTGAACTATTCAATACTTTTGATCAGGCCGATTTCCGGTGCATGACCTCGGGACGCCCGCCGGACCGGGAGCGCACGACGGCGTGGTCGACTTGCCGCCATAAATGGATGCATGGTCTCGGCCGCGAATCTGCGGAGTTTCGCGACGCCCTCAAGGTCAATGGATATGAGCACGAGTTCCGGCGCTCCCAGCTAACAGCCGGCCCGCGCTGGCAGCTAACAGCCGGCACCCGGAAGCTTGGCGAGCCCAAGCCCTGGCGTATATTCGAATCGGTGGAGCGCGTAGTTACATGAGCGTCGCTGCAGCTGCCGCTCCCACCGAGCGGGAGGCCGGGAGCAAACCGAGCATCGCCTTCGTCTTCGCGGGCCTGATGCTCGTGCTGCTCATGGCCTCGCTCGATCAGACGATCGTGTCGACGGCGCTGCCGACCATCGTCGGCGACCTCGGCGGCCTGAACCACATCTCGTGGGTCGTGACCGCCTATCTGCTCGCCCAGACCGCGGTCACGCCCGTGTACGGAAAGCTCGGGGATCTGTACGGCCGCAAGATCGTCCTCCAGGCCGGTCTCGTCGTCTTCCTCGCCGGCTCGGCTCTGTGCGGCCTGAGCCAGAACCTGACCGAGCTGATCGCATTCCGGGCGCTTCAGGGCCTCGGCGGCGGCGGGCTGATCGTGAGCGCGCAGGCGGCGATCGGCGATGTCGTCTCCCCGCGCGAGCGCGGTCGCTACCAGGGCTACTTCGGCGCCGTGTTCGGCATCTCGAGCGTGATCGGTCCCCTGCTCGGCGGGTTCTTCACCACCAACCTGAGCTGGCGCTGGATCTTCTACATCAATCTTCCCATCGGCGTCCTCGCCTTCTCCGTCCTCGCCGCCACCCTGCCGGCCCGCTCCGCGCGGGTCCAGCGCCGGATCGACTGGCTCGGGGCCGGGTTCCTGGCCTCGGCGCTGTCGGCGATCGTGCTCCTGACCACGCTCGGGGGCACGAGCTACCCCTGGGACTCGGCCTTCATCATCGCTCTCGGCGCGGGTGCGGTGGCACTTCTCATCGCCTTCATCGTCGTCGAGCATCGGGCGCCCGAGCCGGTCCTGCCCCTGCGTTTGTTCCGCAACCGGGTCTTCGCCGTCACCTCGGGGATGGGCTTGGTCGTCGGCTTCGCGCTGTTCGGCTCGATCGTCTACATCCCGCTCTTCCTCCAGGTCGTCAACGGCGCCAGTCCCACCGGCTCGGGCTTGCGCCTCCTGCCGCTGATGGTCGGGCTCCTCACCACCTCGATCATCTCGGGGCGGCTGATCAGCCGCACCGGGCGCTACAAGATCTTCCCCATCTTCGGCACCGCGATGTTGATCGTCGGGCTCCTCCTGCTTTCGACCATGAACGCGAGGACGACGAGCCTGCAGTCGTCGGCGTACATGCTTGTGGTCGGACTTGGGCTCGGTTCGACCATGCAGGTCCTCGTGCTCGCGGTTCAGAACTCGGTCGGCTACCAGGACCTCGGCGTCGCCACCTCGGGCGCGACCCTCTTCCGGTCGATCGGCGGCGCGGTGGGCACGGCCATCCTGGGATCGATTTTCTCCAACCGCCTGAAGACGAACCTGGCGAGCGCCCTCGTTCATCTGCACCCGCCCGTGTCCCCGGTCCTGGCCAAGAAGATCCAGGCCGGAGCCGACAACCCCGCGGCGCTCAAGGCGCTCCCGCCC
>JAXDGF010000127.1:0-9692 GCA_034665165.1 Solirubrobacteraceae bacterium
CAGCGAGCGCGATGCGAGACCTTGTTGGGCACGCTGCCGAGGACGCGGCCGAGCCCGTGCATCCCGCGGTTGCCGACGACGATCAGATCGGCCTTCACTCGTTCAGCAATCTCGAGGAGGGCATCGACGGGATCGCCCTTGACCGTATGGGCCTTGGCCTCGACGCCTTGCTCCTTGACCGTCGCCAGCGCCTGCTCGACGAGGCCTTCGACCTCGTAGTCGGGCGCCACCGCCCACACCCTGGCCGCGCCTTCGGGGGCGCCGGCGATGCGGCCGCCGGCGGGCTCGTACGCCGATACGACGTGGAGCTCGCTGCCTAGTTTCTGCGCCAGCTCCGTTGCCTGCTGGACCGCGCGCTGCGCCGTCTCCGATCCGTCGGTTCCAACCACGATCGTCCTGTACACCGCCGCCACTGTATCCGTCGCGGGCGCGCGGTGCCAGTCGCCGAGGTTTCAGACTGTCCCAACGTGGGGAATGGTGTGTGCGTCGCAGGGATTTATGTTCAGGCAGAAAGGTTTTTCTGCCGACATCGTTACTAACGTTATGTTTGCCATGACTTGGCCAAGCATCCTTCGTCGTGCGGTGCGCGGGCGTCAGTCCGAACCGCCGAACGGCTCGATCTCGAGCCGGACCTCGCCGCGCCGCGAACAGCCCCGTAGCTCCGTCATCGATCAGCAGCCGGTGCGGCATCCGGCCATGGCCAGAATCGACGTGTCTCCGGTGCACGGCCGCCATTGCGACTGCGAGCGGTGCCGGCGCACCGACCGCGCGGAATCCTCGCCGGGCTCTGAGCGCCCGGAGGGCGAGCGGGCCCGCCGGCCCGCGGCGTAGTCCCCTCACTGAGCCACGCGCGCGAGGCGTCGCAGAGCTCCGGGCGTGACGCGCGACATCGCCAGCAGCACCCGTGCCTCCGGGGTCACAGGGACGAGCGCGCGATCGCGCGCGATCACTTTGATAATCGCCTGCGCAACGCGCTCGGGCGGGTAACCGCGCCGGGCGTAGGCGCGCGCGGCCTGGCGCTGGAGCTCGTCCTCGGTGGTGGCGTTCACGCCGACGAAATGCGTCGTCCGCGTGATGTTCGTGTTCACGAAGCCGGGGCAGATGGCGCTGACGCGGATCCCGTGGTCGCCAAGCTCGGCGCGCATGCACTCGCTGAGCACGAGCACGGCGGCCTTCGTCGTCGAGTACGCGGAGAGCATACGCGAGGGGGAGTAGGCGGCCGCGGAGGCAAGGTTGATGATGTGACCCTCCTGCCCGCCTTGCACCATCATCGCTGCGAAGAGGCGGGCGCCGTGGATCACGCCCCAGAGGTTGACGTCGATGATCCGCTCCCAATCGGCGATGGTGGTGTCGAGGAACGGTCCGCTCATGCCGATCCCGGCGTTGTTGACGACAATGTCGGGCACCCCGTGGTCGGCTTGCACCGCCGCCGCCAAGCGCTCCATGGCTGCGGCGTCGGAGACGTCTACTGCGATGGGGGCGAGGGCGACACTCCCTTCCCCGGCGGCGGCTGTCGCCGCGGCCGCCGCGGGGTCGATGTCGGCGCACACGACCTCGGCGCCCGCGCGCGCGAAGGCGAGCGCCGTGGCCCGGCCGATGCCGCTGCCGGCGCCGGTGACGACGGCGAGCCGCCCCGCGAGCTCGTGCTTGGGGCCGGTGCGGGGGTTGCCGCCCAGGTTGTGCCGCCGGCGCGCGCGACGGAGGGAAGGCGCCTCGGGCGCGCCCTCGACGTGATCCACGAGCTCGGCGATCGCGCGCGCGACGGGTGCGGGATGCGAGCGCTGGACCCAGTGGCCGGCGCGGATGTCGCGGCGCCACAGGGTCGTCGCCCAGCCGTCGCAGTCGCGGTAGAACCCGGTCGAGAGGTAGCGATCTTTGGTCGGGACGATGAGCTGAACGGGCACGCTGGTGGGGACGGCCGCGCCCGCGGCCGCGGGCGGGCGACGGCGCAGGTTCGTCCGGTAGAGCGCGAACCCGGCGACTAGGTCGTCCGCGAGGGTCGGGGCCGGATGACCGGGGCGCGGCTCGACGCGCTCGAGCCGGCGCAGCACGCCCGGCCACGAGCGCGCCACAACCCGGCGCGCGAAGAGCTCGGGCAGCACCGGGAGCCGGATGGCGGCGACGTACCAGGAGCACCGAGCCTGGGCCGCGATCTCGGCGAGGGCCGCCGGCCGGGGCCGGAGCCGGCGCGCCAGCCACCGGCCGCGGTCGTCGATCCGCGGGCCGGCGATGGCGGTGAAGGAGGCGATCCGGGGCGCGGGCGGGTGGTCGGGGCGGTCGGGGCGCGGCGCGGGCGGGCGGTCGGGGCGGTCGGGGCGCGGTGGGGGCGGGGGCGGGGCATCGTCGGCGCCGGTGAGCGCCTCCCACACCTCGAACGCGCCCCAGTCGTGGCCCACCGCGTGCACTGGGCCCTCGGGCCGGACGGCCTGCGCCACCGCGCGGAGGTCCGCGGCGAGCGCCGGCAGCGCGTAGGCGTCGCTCCCGGCCGGCGCCGTCGAGGCGCCCATGCCGCGCGTGTCGTATGTGACGACGTGGAAGCGGTCGGCCAGGAGCGCGACCACCTCGTCCCACACGGCATGCGTGTCGGGGTAGCCGTGGACGAGGATCACCGTGGGCCGGTCCGGCGCGCCGGTCTCGAAGACCGCGAGCTCGGCGCCCGAGGACTGGACTCGCATGGTGGCGAAGTATCGTCGGGCGCGAACTGCTGCGACTTGGTCCCGGAAAACGCGACTAACCCGCAGCGGTTCGCGCCGCCGCGCCGCCGCGCCCCCAGCCCCCCGGCTACCGTCCACCCCATGCCCGCCAGCGACACCGCCCGCCGCGTGGACGCCCTCATCGGCGTCGCCCTGCGCCTGGCCCGGACCGCGCCCAGCGGCCGGATCGTGCTCGCCCACCTCGCGCGCGTGATCGCTCCCGAGTGGATCGAGCGCACAGACGTCAAGGCCGAACTCGAAGAGGCCGCGGCCAAACAGTGCCCCGAACCCCTACAACCCCGCGCCGTCGAACGCGCCCTCCGCGACGCCTGGGGCGCCAAGCCCACCGAGGAGCTTGACGAGCTCGACCCCGAGCCCGTCGCGGTCACCCCGACCGCGCAGGTCCATCGGGGCGTCCTCGACCAAGCGCCGGTGGCGGTCAAGGTCCTGCGGCCGGGCCTGGCGGCGACCGTCCGCCAGGATCTCGTCGTCCTCGACGGCCTGCTCGCGCCGCTGGGGGCGGCCTTCCCCGCCCTCGACCCGGGTGCGCTCGTGCGGGAGGTGCGCGAGCGCGTGCAGGACGAGCTCGACCTGGAGCACGAGGCCCATCATCTGCGCCGCTTCCATCGCGCCCTGCGCTCGCATCCGTTTCTGAGCGTGCCTGCACCCGTGACTCGGCTCGCGCGCGAAAGCGTGCTCGTGAGCGAGTGGGTGGAGGGTGTGCCGCTCGCGGGCGCGCCCGACCCCGACGAGGCCGCGGCGCGCCTGACGATCTTCGTCATCGGCGCCGCGCGTTTCGGGGTCATGCACGCCGATCCCGACCCCGACGACGTCCGCGTGCACCCCGACGGCGGGCTGACGATCCTTGACTTCGGGGCCACGCGCACCGTGATCCCCGAGCGGGTCGCGAGCGCGCACGCAGCGCTGGAGGCGTTCGCGACCGGTGACGCGGGCAAGCTCGGCGCCGCCCTGCAAGCCCTAGGGGCCCTCCCCGCGAGCGAGGGCGCCACGGTGCTCGAGCTCGGCCGGCACGCTCTCGGTGAGCTCGCCGGCCCGGGCCCAGCGCGGCTCGATTCACGAACCCTTCTCGCCGCCCGCAACCGGCTCGCCACCCGCCCGGACGCCCTCGAGCGCCTCGCGCTAAAAGGCTCGATCGCGCCGGAGGACCTGTGGCCCGCCCGTGCCATCGCCCAGCTCTTCGCCGTCATCGCCCGGATCGGCGCGACGGGCGCCTGGCTCGACCTCGCGCGGTCGGCGCTAAGCGACGGATGGGACGCCGCAGCGAACGCCTGACACCGACGTTTTCGGTTAGTGTGCCCTCAACCGTTCCCGGCGGCGCGGGTGTGCGCGATCGGGGGCAGCAAAGGAAGGCTTACGTCCAAATGGAGCCAGCGCTCACGCCGGAGCAGCGGATCGCGGAGATGGCCCTCGTGCGGCCTCCGCCGGGGGCGGAAGGGTGATGGCAACGACAGCCCAGACCCGCACCGTCCAGCTCGCCGACGTCACGCCGGCCCAGCTCCTCCTGCGCTACCTCGCGCTCGAGGGCGCGACCACGCTCTTCGGCATCCCCGGTGCCGCCGTGATGCAGCTCCTCTACGAGCTGCGGGTGCGCTCGGACACCTTCCGCTACGTCATCTGCCGCCAGGAGACGGGGGCGGCCTACATCGCCGATGGCTACGCGCGCGTCAGCGACGGCCTGGGCGTCGTGCTCGTGACCTCGGGGCCGGGAGCGACGAACGCGCTCACCGGAGTGGTCAACGCCGACAACTGCGGGACCGCTCTCCTCGCCATCTCGGGCGAGGTCAAGGAGTCCGTCTTCGGGATGGCCTACCTGCAGGAAGGGATCGACTGCGGGCTCGACGTCAACGAGGTCTACACGGCCGCGTGCGCCTATAGCGCCGTGATCGACAACCCGGCGAACTTCTGCACCCTGTTCGAGCAGGCCCTCCGTGACGCGCGTTCGGTGCCCCGCCGCGCGGTTCACGTGAGCCTCCCGATCGACGTCTCCCAGCAGCTGATCCCCACCACCACGGGGACGATCACCGTGCCGGCCTCGCCCGCGAACTACCGTGCGGCCCCGAGCGCATGCGACGACGCCGCGATCCAGACCATCCTGGATGACTTGCTCGCCGCCGAGAGGCCGCTGATCCTGCTCGGCAACGGCGCCCGCACGGCGCTGCGCGGCGCGCGCCAGGAGCCGTTCAAGGACTTCGTGGAGAAGTTCGCCATCCCGGTCATGACCACGCCGGGGGCCAAGGGCATCTTCCCCGAGAGCCATCCCCTCTCCCTGCGCAACTACGGCATCGCCGGCTGCCGGTGGACAACGGCCTACATGGGCGGGCCGCCCGGCGGCGCGCCCTTCGACGCTCTGCTCGTGATCGGCTCGAGCCTCGGCGAGCTCGCGACCACGGTCACGCAGCCCTTCACCTACAGCCCCGAGCTCCTCCCTACCGGCCCCTTCATCCACGTCGACGCCAACCCCGGCGTGATCGGGCGGGCGTTCCCGGTCGACCTCGGGGTCGTGGCCGAGGCCGGCGTCACGCTCAATGCCCTGTTCGCCGCGGCGCAGGACCGCAAGACGCCGAAGTCCGCCGCGGACCGCGAGAAGTTCATCGCGGCAATCAAGAAGGACGTCGCGCCCGCCCCTCCGCCTTCACCCAACCCGACGCCAAGGACCATCGACCCGATCGCGATCATGACCTCCCTGAACCGCGTTCTCCCCTCCGGGGCGCAGGTGTTCTTCGACTGCGGCAACTGCGTGGGCTGGTCGCTCGCGTACCTCGAGATCGATCCCCCGAGCGAGCTCCACTCCGCGCTTGCGATGGGCCCGATGGGCTTCGCGGTCGGCGCCGTGATCGGCGCCAAGCTCGCGCTTCCCGACAGCGCCTGCGTCGCCATCACGGGCGACAGCGCCTTCGTCATGCACGCCGGCGAGGTGGCGACCGCGGCCCAGCACGGCGCGGGGGCGATCTGGGTCGTGCTCGGCGACGGCGACCTGAAGATGGTGAGCCAGGGCATGGGCGAGTTCTACCCGGGGATGGACTGGAACGACTACTACGCGAGCGGCGCGCCCGACCTCGTGGGCCTGGCCACGGCGCTCGGCGCCGAGGCGACGCTCGTGAACGACGTGGCCAACCTCGAGACGGCGCTGACATCGGCGCTGAACGGCTCGGCCAACGCGCCGCAGGTTGTGGTCGTCACGGTCGATCCGACGGCGGAGCCCCCGTACTACGTGCCCCCAGCGCTGTGAACGAGGCGCTGTGAGCGAGGCGCTGTGAGCGAGGCGCTGTGAGCGACCCGGTCGTCACCGGCAATCAAGCCCTCGCCGGCTACGTACCCCCCAACGTGCTGCGCCGGCTCGCCGGCGGCCTGGCCGAGCTTCCGTACGCCGAGGAGTTCGAGGGCGCCGTCCTGATCGCCGACATCTCCGGCTTCACGGCGATCACCGAGCAGATGGGCCAGCGCGGGCCCGAAGGTGTCGAGACCCTCGCCGACCTCCTCAACGTCTACTTCGGGCGCCTGATCGACCACGTCGACGAGCGCGGTGGCGACGTGTTCTCGTTCACCGGTGACGGCCTCATCGCCGGGTGGTCGCGGCACGAGGCGGAGGCGCTGGAGGACACGCTCCACGTGGCGACCGAGTGCGCGCTCGCGCTGGCGGCGACCGAGAGCGAGCATCCCGAGATCGGGGGCGTGCGCCTGAGCGTGAGGCTCGGCGTCAGCGCCGGCGCGCTCCGTGCGCTGGAGCTCGGCGGCGTGCACGGGCGGCGCTTCAGCATTCTCGGCGGCGAGCCCCTGGAAGCGGCCGCGGCCGCGAGCGAGATCGTCCTCCCCGGGCACGCGGCGGTCGATCCCGAGCGCTGGTCCCGGCTCGCCCGCCGCGGGCGCGGCGAGGAGCTCAGGGACGGCTACGTCCAGATCTCCGAGCTCGGGCTCGCCCCCGTCCGTTCCGCCCCGCCACCACCCCCGCCGATTCCATCCGCTCTGCTCACGCCCTACATGCCGCCCCCCGTGGTCAGCCGCGAGGGCATCGGTCAGGGCGACTGGCTCGCCGAGCTGCGCCGGGTCACGGTCGTCTGCGTCTGGCTCCCCGGCGTCGACCACCTGTCCGAACCTGCTCTCGTGCAGCAGGCCGTCATCGCCCTCCAGCGTGAGTTCGACCGCCACGAAGCGACGATCAACAATCTGTCCGTAGACGCCAAGGGCACCAGTGTCATCGCCGCCACCGGCCTGCCCCCGCTCTCGCACGACGACGACCCCGTGCGGGCCGTGCGGGCGGCGATGGCGGTGGCGCGAGCGCTCGGCGAAGACGGGTGGCGTGCGGGCGTGGGCGTCGCCACGGGCCGGGCCTTCTGCGGCGCCATCGGCAACCTGGTGCGGCGGGAGTACGCGATGTCGGGCGACGTCGTCAACACCGCGGCGCGGCTCACGGGCCACGCGCTCGCCGACGACTCCGTCCCCGTCGCAGTGCTGTGCGACGCGGCCACCGAGCGCGCGACGCGGCAGCGGATCGACTGGGGCGCCCATCGCGAGCTCAAGCTCAAGGGCAAGGCGGGTCCCGTGCTCGCCTACGCCCCCGTGCGCCGGCGCACGGGCTCGGTCGCGGTCGAGATCGCAACGGTGGGACGCCGGCGCGAGCGCGAGGGCCTCGCGCGCGCGCTGGCGCTCGCGGGCAAGGGGACGGCACAGCTCGTCATCCTCGAGGGCGATCCCGGCATGGGCAAGTCGCGCCTGCTCCTCGAGGTGACGGCGCAAGCAAGCGAGTCGGGCATCCGGTGCGTCACCGGCGGCGGCGATCCGATCGAGCGCTCGGCTCCCTACCACGCGTGGCGCAGTGTGTTCGCGGGGCTGCTCGGCGCCGAGGACGGCGCCGACCCCGAGGCCCGGGCCGCGACCGTCCTGAGCGCGATGCCCGAGTCGCTGCGCCCGCTGGCGCCGCTCCTGAACCTCATCCTCGGGCTCGAGCTTGCGGACTCGCCCGATACCGAGGCCCTCCAGGGCGAGCGCCGCATTCAGGTCACGCGCCGAGTCCTGCTCGACCTCCTCGCCGACGCGGCCCGTGAGCCCCTCCTGATCGTGATCGACGACGGTCACTGGCTCGACTCGGCCTCGTGGGCGCTGATCCAGGAGCTGTCGGGGCGACGTCTCCCGGTGTGCGCGATCCTCGCCACGCGGCCGGGCGCGGGACTGGCTCCCGAGTACGACGAGCTCATCGCCGAGCCGACCACGCAGCAGATCACGCTCGAGCCCCTCAACGCGAACGAGTCGGTCGAGATCGCCTGCGATCGCCTCGGCGTGACCGCGGTACCCGCGCCCGTGGTCGCTCTCGTCGTCGAGAAGGCGGCGGGCAACCCGCTCTTCGCTGAGGAGCTTGCGTATGCGCTCCGCGACAGCGGCCTGGTCCAGATCGGCGCGGGGCAATGCACGGTGACGGCGGGACGGGACCTGGCTACGCTGGCCCTGCCCGACACGGTCGAGGGCATTATCGGCAGCCGCATCGACCGCCTCGCCCCGCAGCCCGAGCTCGTGCTCAAGGTCGCGAGCGCGGTCGGGCCCACCTTCGCCCCCGACGTGATCCATGACGTCTACCCGTTGGCCGAGGACCGGGGGCTGATCGGGCAGAGCCTTGACACCCTCGTCCGGCGCGATCTGACCCTGCTCGTGCCGCCACCGCCGAGCGTCTCCTACTCGTTCCGGCACGCGCTCACGCGCGAGGTCGCGTATAACCGGATGCTCTTCTCCCAGCGGCGCGAGCTCCACCGCGCGCTCGCGCTCTGGTTCGAGACGCGGTTTGCCGCCAACCTCGAGCCGGTGCTGGCCACGCTCGCGCACCACTGGTCGCTGGCGGGCGACGTCGCGAAGGCGTCGGAGTACCTCGAGCGCGCGTCGACGCAGGCGATGAACAACGGCATGAGCCGCGAGGCGGCCAACCTCGGCCTGCGTGCGGTGGAGATGCTCGACGCCGCCCTCCCCCGAGATCCGGAGGGGATCGGCGCCATGATCGGGGAGACGCTCGCCGCCATCGCCGGGCTCCTGACCGATGGACGGGTCAAGGCCATCGCCGAGCTCCCGCCCGCACAGGACGCGCGCAAAGCGGCGACGATCGGAGCGCTCCTCCGGGTCGTGCCGGCCGTGTTCGTCAGCCAGCAGGTCCAGCTCTTCGCCCTCATCGGTCTACGCGCCTTCCGCCTCACCCTCGAGCACGGTGCGACCCCGTTCACGCCCGGGGTCGTCGCCATCTACGCGATGATCGTGCGCGCGCTGGACGCCGACCCGCGACACGCGTTCGAGCTCTCGAGCCTGGCCGAGACCCTCGCCGACCGGGACAGCCCGCCGCTGCGCTCCTACGCCGGCTTCGTCCATCACTACTTCGTCCGGCACTGGCTCGAGCCCGCCGGCGGCGCGATCGAGGAGATGCGCGAGAACGCGCGCCTCGGGTTCGAGTACGGCGACGTGATGTTCGGCTGCTACAACAGCGCCGGCTATGTCGTCCTCCTGCGCGCGAGCGGCGCGCCCCTCGACGACGTGATCGCGGCGGGAAAGGCGTCGAGCGAGGAGATCGCCGGCCGCGTCGTCTCGGCGGGGTACCACGCCGTCCACGAGCCCCAGATCGCCAAGGCGCTCGCGGGCCGGACCGTCGAGCGCTGCTCGTTCACCGACCGACCCGAGGAGGGCAACGTCGAGGAGGAGCGCGACCTCGCGTGGATCACGCGCACCGATCTCTACGACCAGATCGGCGCCTACATGACCTCGAAGCTGCGCCTGCACTTCCTCTATCGCGAGTACCGCAGGGCGGTCTCGTTCGGCGACCGCGCCGAGCAGGTGCTGGCGTCGTTCTCCGGTCAGGTCTTCGAGCCCGAGTTCACGTTCTACTTCTCGCTCGCCCTCTACGCGCGGGGCGGCGAGACCGGCGACCCCGAGCTGCTCGCTCGCGCCCGCGCGCTCGCCGCGCGCGTGCGGGGCTGGGAGGAGCACGCTCCGCATGTCTTCAGCCACAAG
>JAXDGF010000128.1:0-2647 GCA_034665165.1 Solirubrobacteraceae bacterium
GCAATGACCTGTGGCTGGAGATGAAGGAGTCGGGCACGCTCGAGAAGACCATGCTGGTGTTCGGGCAGATGAACGAGCCGCCCGGCGCGCGCATGCGGGTGGCTCTCTCCGGACTGACGATGGCGGAGTACTTCCGCGACGTCGACGGCCAGGACGTGCTGCTGTTCATCGACAACATCTTCCGGTTCGTGCAGGCCGGCTCGGAGGTCTCGGCGCTCCTGGGCCGGATGCCCTCCCAGGTCGGCTACCAGCCCACGCTGGAGACGGAGATGGGCCAGCTGCAGGAGCGCATCACCTCGACGAGGAAGGGCTCGGTCACCTCGGTGCAGGCGATTTACGTCCCCGCGGACGACCTGACCGACCCGGCGCCCGCGTCCGTGTTCGCCCACCTGAACGCGACCACGACGCTCTCCCGCTCGATCTCGGAGAAGGGCATTTATCCGGCGGTCGACCCGCTGGACTCGACCTCGACGATCCTCAAGCCCGAGATCGTCGGCGAGGAGCACTACGAGGTGGCCAACCAGGTCAAGGAGACCCTGCAGCGCTACCGGGAGTTGCAGGACATCATCGCCATCCTCGGCATCGAGGAGCTCTCCGACGAGGATCGCCTCGCGGTGAACCGCGCGCGCCGCATCGAGCGCTTCCTGTCGCAGCCGTTCAGCGTCGCCGAGCAGTTCACCGGCACACCCGGCGAGTACGTCCCGATCGCCGAGTCGATCCGGGGGTTCAAGGAGATCCTCGAGGGCAAGCACGACGAGGTCCCCGAACGGGCCTTCCTGCTGAAGGGCTCGATCGACCAGGTCGTGGCCGAGGCGGGCGGCGACAAGGACGAGGGGGCGGACGACGCGGCCGACGAGTCCGCGGGCGCGGCCGACCGCCGCGCCGGGGAGGACTCCGGGGACGAGTAGAGGGACACGATGGCGCGCACGAAGTTCCCGGTCGAGATCCTCAGCCCCGAGGGCCAGCTGTTCGACGGCGAGGTGGAGATGGTCTCCACGCGCACGACCACCGGCTCGATCGGCATCCTCGCCCACCACACGCCGCTGCTGGCGATCCTCGATCCGACTGAGCTGCGGTTGTACGAATCCGAGAACGAGGTGATCCGGTTCGCCCAGGGCGAGGGCTACCTCCAGGTTGGCTTCAACCGCGCGCTGCTGCTCGTGGAGGAGGCGCACCGGCCCGACGAGCTGGACCGCGCGGAGCTGGAGGACAAGCTCAAGCGGGCCGAGCAGGAGCTCGAGGCGGCCGACGAGGGCTCGGAGACCGCCCGCATGGCCGAGCGCGACAGGGACCGCTGGGAAGCGTTCCTCAAGGTGCTCGAGGACGAAAGTAGCTAGTCGGTAGTCGCGAGCCGAGTGATTCCGGCCTCGGCGACTCCCCGCCCCAGGTGTTCCAGGCCGAACGCCTCGACGGGCCCCAGGGCGCCGGTGCCCTGGAGTCCCGGGCCGGCAGCGTGCTCCGCCGCCCAGGCGAGGAAGCGGCCCGTGAAGGTGTAGCCGTCGACGCCCTCGAGGTGGACCTGGGACAGCTCGCGCCCCGCGGCGTCGTAGGCCATGGCGGCGACGTAGGACCGGCTGCCGGCGCGCTCGGCCTCGTTGGGCCCACCGGTCGAGCCCTTCACGACGGCGCCCAGGAGCTTGTCGAGGGCCGCCCGGGAGCCGGGCACGCGCGTGATCACCGACAGCGCCGCCGACTGTGCCTGCATCGGGCGGGAGAGGCCGCCGAACCACCCGAGGTAGGTGTTCACCTCGCGCAGCCCGGACTTCAGGCGCGGGACCGCGAAGGCCTCGCTCGTGCCGACGGAGATGGCGGGCCGGTCCTTCCCCCGCACGCTGAAGCTCTGCAGCCGCTTGGCGCCGCGCTCGGTCACCAGTCGCCCGTCGCGCCAGGCGAACGACGGTGCCGTCAGTGCGTGGGCCGCCGAGGCGCGCGTGCCACCGCTCATCCCGGCTCCGCCGACGATGAAGTAGCCGGTGTCCACCCGCACGGCCTCCTCGCCCGCCTCCGCCAGCGCCAGTGCGGCCGCCAGGTTGCCGGGGATCCAGTCGTAGCCGGCCGCCGTGACCAGGGCGCAGCCCGCGGCCTCGGCGCCCGGGCCGTGGCGTTCGAAGACCTCACGGATGAACCCGGTCTCGCCCGTCGAGTCGAGGTAGGTGGCGCCGCCGGCGATCGCGGCCTGCACCGCCGGCTCGCCCCAGCGCACGAACGGGCCGACCGTCGAGACGAGCACGTCGCCGCGCCCCACCAGCGCGCGCACCGTCTCGGGCCGCTCGACATCGGCCACCGCGGACTCCAGGCCGCCCAGCTCGTCGGCCAGGGCCCGCAACCGCTCGCCGTTGCGGGCCGCGAGGACGGGGCTCATCCCGCGCGCGACCATCGCCTCGGCGGTCAGACGCCCGGTGTAGCCGGTGGCGCCGAAGAGGACGATGCGGCCTGGCACGGGTGGAGAGCCTATCCATCGAACCCTCTACCCTTTCTGGCCGTGATGGACGAGCGGCCTCTCGCCGAGCGCCTGATCACCTACGACACCTCGACGCTCGACGGCCTTCGCGCCGCGGCGGGCTTCGTCAAGGGTTGGCTCGAGTCCCGCGACGTGGACGTCCGTGACTCCGACCACGAGGGTCTGCCGGTGATCCAGGCCGACGTC
>JAXDGF010000129.1:0-4256 GCA_034665165.1 Solirubrobacteraceae bacterium
ACGCGCAAGACCGCGGCGACCCACATGGAGCACATCCTCGCCAAGCTCGGCGCCCACAGCCAGGCCCAGGCCGTCGCCTTCGCCATGCGGGACAAGGTGCTCGCCGGCCGGCTGTGACCGGCGGGGCGCTGGCAGCTCGGCGCCGGCGTCAGGTCGGTAGCCGGCTCAGAAGAGCGTGTCGATCCGCTCCCGGCGCGTGAGCTCGAGCGGCCACGAGCACAGCCCGCCCTCTCCCGGGCAGCCGTGGCAGAGACCTCGGTGAGGCGCATGGCTGACCGTGAACTCGCGCCTGAGCACGCCGCCGGCGAGGCCCGCGAGCTCGCGCTCGAGCGCCTCGGCGGTAGCGTCGGCGGCGGAATACCGGACGCTCACCGGCCGCTCGGGCGCCTCGAGGAAGGTGTGCACGACCTCGACCTCCGGCGCTCCCGACTTGAGCGCCGCGAGCGCGTACACAAGGCGCTGGACGTGGTAGCTGTCCGCCACCACGGCAGCGGGCGACGCCCCCTCGAGGCGGTCGCTCTTGTAGTCGACGACGATCATGCGCGCGCCCTCGCGGGCGAGGACGTCGAGAAAGCCGCTGACCACAATCCCGCCGGGCGCGAGCAGGAACCCGAACGGCTCCTCACGCCGTACGTCGGTGGCGGCCGCGAGCCGCTTCGAGAGCTCGCTCTCGAGGAAGCGACGGACCATCGCCACGGCCTCCTCGAGGTCGGCGGTCTCGGCGCGCACGCCCGCGCGCCTCGCAGCGGCCAGCGCCTCCGCCACCCCCGGCGGCCGCGCCCGCCGGAAGTCAAGGGTCTCTAGGAGCGCGTGAACGAGCACGCCGCGGTCGGCGGCCGAGAGGCCGGGCGCCTCGCTCGCACCCCGCAACCCGGTTTCGACGCCCGGGAGCCCGAGCACGCGCTCGAGGTAGAAGCGGTATCCGCAGCGTGCGTATTCCGCCAGGCTCGAGTAGCTGAGGGTGCTCACGGGCGGGGCGGGCGCCGCCGCCGGCAGCGGCGCCGGGAAGGGCGCCGCGGCCGGGTCCTCGGCCGGCGCCGCCGGGGCGGGCGCCTCGGCCGGGCCCTTGGCGAGCGGCGCCGCGCCGCGGGCGCCAGCCGATTCCGCGCGCACGATCGTGTAGGCGACCCGCGTCCACCACTCCCCTTCGTCCCGCTCGACCACGCCCGTCAGCTCACCCGCGGCCGCGCGCGCGGCGATGTCGGGGACTAAGGCGGGCGCGATCCACACCAGCGGCGCGCCGCCGCGCCGGCGCTCGGGCCAGGGCTCGATGGTGACGGCGCCGCTCACGATCAGCCGCTCGCGCGCCCGCGTCATCGCCACGTAGTAGAGGCGGCGCTCCTCGCGCTCCTCGGCCTCCTCTCGCGCCACGCCGACGGTGTCGTAGTCGAGCACGGGAAGGAGGCGTCCGCGGCCTGCGCGCGCGACCTTCAGCCCGAGGCGCCCGTCGCGCCCGACCCTGAGGATGTCGCCCCCGCTCCCCCGGGGCGTGCGGCCGAGGTCGGCGACGCAGACGATCTCGAACTCGAGGCCCTTGGCTCGGTGGATGGTCATGAGCCGTACCGCGTCGAGCGCCTCTCCCTCGACGGGGGCCTCGCTCTCGCGCGCCTCTGACAGCCGCCCCGTCTGGAGGCCGCGCACGAGATCGAGAAACCCGCGCAGGTCTCCCCCGTGCCGCGACTCGTGCTCGCGGCCGAGGCGCATGAGCTTGCGCACGTTCGCCAGGCGCCGCTCGCCGCCCGGCATCGCGAGCATGGTCAGGTCATAGCCGGTGAGCTCGAGCGCGCGCTCGATGAGATCCTCGATGCTCGTGCGGGCGACGCGCTCGCGCTCAGCCGCGAACCAGCGGGCGAAGGCCCCGAGCCGCTCGCGCTCGCCCCCCTCGAGATCGTCGAGTAGCGCCTCGGGCTCACGCAGCACCCACCATGGGTCGCGGTCCGATTCGCGCGCCGCGGCGGCGAGGACGACGAGGGCGGCGGGCGAGACCTCCACGAGAGGGGAGGCGAGCACGGTGTAGAGCGCCTCCCCGTCGCGGGGATTGGCGAGCGCCCGCAGGTAGGCGACGAGGTCGAGCACCTGCGGATGCGACCAGTACCCGCGCCCACCGATCACGTATGTCGGCACGCCCCGGTCCTCGAGCGCCCGCTCGTAGGCGCGCAGGTCGGTGGTGGCCCGGGCGAGGAGGACGATGTCGCGCGGCGCGGCGCCCCCGGACACGAGCTCGTGCACCCGGCCGGCGAGCGCGCGCGCCTCGGCCAGGCGCCATGCCGCTGACATCTCGCCCGCGTTCCGGCCCCAGTCGCTGGCCTTGTCGACGATCATGAGCTCGACCGCGGGCCCCGAGCCCTCGGGGGCATCGCTGCGCCCTGGACGCAGCGGCGTGAAGCTCTCCCCGAAGCCGGGCGCGTAGGCGATGTTGAGCGCGTCGAGGAGCTCGGGGCGGGAGCGGAAGTTGGCCGACAGGGTGGCGCGGGAACCGGTCTCGGCGAGCCGCTCGCGGCGCTGCTCGAACAGCTCGACGTCGGCGTGACGGAAGCCGTAGATCGACTGGAACGCGTCGCCCACCGTGAACAGGTTGTCGCGGGCGATCGACTCGATGAGCTCGAGTTGGACGGGATTGGTGTCCTGGAGCTCGTCGACCATGATCGAGGAGAAGCGCTCCGCGTAGCGGCCGCGGAGCTCGCGGTGCCCGGCGAGGAGGTCGCGGGTCAGGAGCTCGAGGTCCTCGAAGTCAAGGGCCGAGCGCGCGCGCTTGAGCTCGGCGTAGCGCGCGCCGTACTCGCGCAGAAGTCGGTCGAGGAGGCCGTGGGCGCGGACGGCCTCGCGCCGCGCGCACGCGGCGCGGAAGGCTTCGAGCGCATCTCGGTAGCGCCCGCACGCCTCGCCCGAGAGGACGCCCGCGCTGCCGTTGCGAAGGCGCGCGGCGTCGATGTCCCCCAGCCACGGGTCCGGGGCGGCGAGAACGGCCGCGCAGCGCTCGAGGCGCCGCCGCGCGTCGGCCAGCGAGCCATTGCCGTTGGCCCCGCCGGGCGCGGACAGCGCCGCGAGCTCGGCCGCGGTGGCGTCGCGCGCGACCGTGAGCGCCCGCCGCGCGTCGTCCGCCGCGCCCGTCGGCACGGCGGCCACCGGCGGAAGCACCGGAGCGAGCTCGCCCCGCGAGCGCAGCTCCCCGTGGACGGCGGGGATGGCCCGGCGCAGACGCGCCACCCGGTAGCCGGCGATGAGGTCGACCGCGCCTGGGTCGGCGGCCGCGGCCTCGAGCGCCCGCTCGAAGGCAGCCTCGGCCAGCTGGCCCGCCTCGGTCTCGTCGAGCACCGTGAAGGCGGGGTCGATTCCGGCCGCCAGCGCGCTCGCGCGCAGCACGCGGGCGCAGAAGCCGTGGATGGTCGAGATCCACGCTCCCTCCGTCGCGCGCGCCCGTTCGTCGTCGCCGAGCTCGCGCAGGCGCTTGCGGATCCGGTCGCGGAGCTCGGCCGCGGCCTTCTCGGTGAAGGTGATGGCGAGGATCCGGCCCACGTCGACGCCGTCCTCGCGCACGGCGCGGACGAAGCGCTCGACGAGCACGGCCGTCTTCCCGCTCCCGGCCCCGGCGTCGAGTAGGAGGTCGCCGTCGCGGCGCTCGACGGCGACGAGCTGTTCGCCGGTAAATGGGGAGTCGGCTGGCGGCCGATGCGGAATCGGCGTCCGTGCCGATTCCGTTAGCGGAGTGAAGTCCGATCCAGCCAAAGCCATCACTCCGTGCGGCAGATTCCGGGGAACAGGCAGCCCGACCCCGAGCACGTCTGCGGGCACGGCTCGAGCTCCCCCGTGCGCAGGCGGGCCGCGATCGCCACCGCGCGCTCGGCCGCGTCCGCGAGCTCGAGCGCCACCTCGTCGGGCTCGCGGCGGTCGTTGTCGAAGCCGCAGTCGGCGAAGGGCGCGTCGCTCGCGACCAGGCCGCGAGGTCGGAGGTCCTCGCCCCCGAGCGGCTGGTAGAGCCCGGCCACGGGCTCGAGCTCGAGCAGGTCCCGGACCGCAAGCATGTACAGCGCCACCTGCAGCGCCCCGTCCACGCGCCAGCGCGCCACGGCCCAGCCCGGGTTGACGCGACCGCTTTTGTAGTCGCGGACGATCGCCCGGCGGCTGCCGGGATCGATGTCAACCCGGTCGATGGCGCCGCGCACGCGCAGCCCGCCCGCGAGCTCGAGCGGCGGCAGCGACGGGCGCTCGTCGTGGAAGCCGAAGCGGAGCTCGACGTGGCGCGGAGGCCACCCCCA
>JAXDGF010000130.1:0-32856 GCA_034665165.1 Solirubrobacteraceae bacterium
GCCACCCAGAACCCGATCGAGTACGAGGGCACCTACCCGCTGCCCGAGGCCCAGGTCGACCGCTTCATGGTCAGGGTGTCGCTCGGGTATCCGGACCCCCAGGCGGAGGTGGCGATGCTCGCCGATCACGAGGCGGGCGACCGCGTGCTGACGCTCGAGCCCGTCGTGACCGCGGCCGAGGTCCTCCTCGCCCAGGAGGCGAGCACGCGCGTGCGGGCGACCAAGCCCCTGCGCGACTACGTCGTGCGCCTTCTCTGGCACACGCGCGAGGACCCGCGCGTCGACCTGGGAGCGAGCCCGCGGGCGGGCCTCATGTTGCTCCGGGCGGCGAAGGCGCGGGCGATGATGCGCGGCGGCGACCACGCCCTTCCCGATGACGTCCAGGCCCTCGCCGTGCCCGTGCTCGCCCATCGCCTCGTCCTCGCGCCCGAGGCGGCGGGGGTGAGCGCCGAGGACGTCATCGCCGACGCCATCTCGGCCGTGGCGGCACGATAGCTCGGTGAGGCGCGCGCGGGGCATCGTCGCCGCCGGCGTCGGGCTGACGATCCTCGCCCGCCTGTTCGACGCCGTGCCCCTGTACGTGCCGGGCGTGGCCTTCATCCTCATCGGGCTCTTGGCGCCGGCGTGGACGCGGCTCGCCGCCCGCGGTGCCACCGTCGAGCGCCGGCTCAACATCCGGCGCATCGTCGAGGACCAGCCCTTCGAGTTCGAGCTCGAGGTCCGCTACGGGCGGATGCCCGCCCTCTCGGGCGCGGTGCTCGAGCCGCTCGTGCCCGAGCCCATCGCGCTCGGCCCGCGCCGGCGCGCGAGCACCCGGACGCGGTCGGCGAGCTTCCCGCGGCGGGGACTGCGGCGCCTGGAGCCGCCCGCGCTCGTGATCCGCGACCCCTTCGACCTGTCGCGGCGCGTCTGCCCCGGCCGCGGGGCCGTGCACGAGCTCCTCGTGCTGCCGCGGACCGAGCCCATCCTCGTGGCGGGCGGGGACGCGACGCCGACCGCGTTGGGCGCGATCTTCGAGCTCGCGGCCAGGACCCAGCGCACCGCCGTGGCCGAGGTCGAGATGGATGGGCTGCGCCCCTACCGCGAGGGCACCTCGGCCTCGCGCATTCACTGGGCGGCGATGGCGCGCGGAGCCGGGCTGCTCGAGCGCCGTCTCCGGGCCGAGAGCGACTCGCGGCCCCTGGTCGTGCTCGACGCGCGCGGCGCCGACCGCCCCGAAGACGTCGACGCCGCCGTCCGCGCCGCCGCCTCGATCACGCTCGAGCTCGCCCGCCGCGGCGGGTGTGCGCTCCTCCTCCCCGGTGAGCGGCGGGCGACGCAGCTCGACGGTGGTCCCGGCCCGTGGGCGGCGGCCCACGCGCGCCTCGCCATGGTCGACGGCGGCCCCGGGGCCCCGCCTCCCTTTCTCGCCGGCGTCGGCACGCGCCGAGGCCCCACCTTCTACGTGGCGGCGCGCCAGCTCCGGCGCTTGCCCGTGTCGGCCGACGGCGTGGCCCGGGCCGCGCGGGTACTAGTGGTCCCGGGTCGGCTCCCCGGGTGGGCGGCGAGCTTCGAGGTCGCCGGCTGCAGCGGGTATGAGCTCCGCGCCCATCGCGGGGGGGCGCGGGTGGGCGCTACAGCCGGGTCTCGGGCGCGGGCGGGTGCTTCGGCTGGGCCTCAGGCGGGGGCGATCCCGTGAGCGTCGTCACCGCCCCGCGCCGCGTCCCGCTCGAGCCCCTCCGGCGCCGCCAGCGGGCCGAGCTCGCCGCGCCGGCGGCGCGGCCCGCGGTCCGGCTCGTCACCTTTGGCGCGCTCGGCCTCTACGGCTCGCTGCGGTGGTCGAGCTTGATCGCCCCGGCGGCGACCGGGCGCATGCTCGTGCTGCTCGCCATGGCGGTGGCGACCGGCGGCATCCTCGGTCGCCGGGCGCAGCTCGGCGGCCGTAATCGCATCCTCGCCGCCGCGTGCGTCGTCGTGCCCGCCGTGGCCGTGTTCCCCCTGTGCGGCGTGCCCCTCACGCTCGTCACCCACCTTCACGTCGACGCCATCGCGGACGGGATCGGCCAGGGGCTGGCGGCACTGCCGCGCGTCTTCGTGCCCTACGCGGGCGTGAACGAGTGGGCGCGCACGGTGATCATGCTCGGGGGCGGCCTGCTCTTGCTCGACGCCGCCGTTCTCCTCGCGTTCGTGCCGCAGGGGCTGGGCGACGCTCGCCGGGCGGCGGCGGCGCTGCCCCTGATCGCGCTCGCCATCGTTCCGGCCACGCTCGAAACACCGCACCTGGCCACCCTCCAGGGGCTGCTCCTGTTCGTGCTCGTGGCGGCGTTTGTGTGGGGGGAGCGCCTGGGTCGCCGTGAGCTCCTCCCCGCCGTCGCCATCGCGGGCGTCGCGGGTGTCGCGGGCGTTCTCCTCGCTCCCGGCCTCGACACCCACCGTCCGCTCGTGAACTACGAGTCGTTCGCCAACGGCTTCAGCCCCGCCGGGGTCGAGACCTTCGATTGGTTCCAGGGCTATGGCCCGTATTACTGGCCGGCCGCCGGGCGCCAGGTGCTACGTGTGAGCGCGGCTCACCCGGAGTTCTGGAAGACGGAAAACCTGGACTTCTTCAACGGCACGGGTTGGGCCCAGGCGACGCCGAGCATCTCGTCACTCGGCGCCATCCCGACCCCGACGCCATCGCCGTCCCCCGCCGCGCTCGCGCGCTGGACGCAGACGGTGCGGGTCACGATCGGGACCATGTACACGACCCAGGTCATTGCCGCCGGAACCGCCGCGGAGCCACAGGACGTGCCCGGCGGGGTGGCGCCGGGCACGAGCCCGGGAACCTGGATCGCCAACCGCCAGCTCGGTCCCGAGGACGCCTACACGGTCAAGGTCTACGCGCCTCACCCGGCGCCGGCCGAGCTCGCGAGCGCGGGGCTCGCGTACCCAGCCGCGCTCGACTACTACCGGACGATGTTCGTGCCCGTGCAGGGGCCGAGCAGCGTGCCGGGGACGGTGGTGTTCCCCGCCTTCGGCTCGGCCGCGCCCGCCCCCAGCGCCCAGTACGTGTCCTCGACGATGGCTACCTCGCCCTACGCGCCGGCCTATCGCCTCGCGCGGCGGCTGGCGGCGGGGATGGCCACGCCGTACGCCTTCGTCGATCGGGTGTACCGCTACCTCAAGCAGGGATACACCTACAACACCAACGCCCCGCGCAGTCCCTATCCGATCGAGACGTTCCTCTTCGACGCCAAATACGGCTACTGCCAGCAGTTCGCCGGGGCCATGGCGCTGCTCGTCCGCATGGGCGGCGTCCCGGCCCGAGTCGCCGTCGGCTTCGCGCCCGGAACCCGAAGTTCCTCGAGCGGGCAATGGGTGGTCAACGACCTGGCGGCCCACGCCTGGGTCGAGGTGTGGTTCCCGGGCTACGGCTGGGTCGCCTTCGACCCGACGCGAGCGGCCACCTCGAGCTCGCGCCCGCACCCGAGCTCCGGCGCCTCCAAGGGCGCGGCGCCCGGAGGCGCGGCCAAGCTCCGCGGGGACGCGTCGGCTCAGTCGTCCGGGTCGCTGAAGCACTCGGGGTCGACGCTGCCGATCGCTGCCATCGTCGCCGTGGCTCTGCTCGTCCTCGCGCTGGGCTTGGGCGGAGCCGGCGTGGCGGTGCGCCGGCGCTGGCGCGCGCTCGTGCCACCGTCGAGCGACGAGCTCCTGGCCGAGCTCGAGCGCGCGCTGCGGCGTAGCAGCGTCGCCCTCGCTCCCGCCACCACACTGACACAGCTCGAGCGCCGGTTCCGCCGCTCGCCCGAGGCGGTCGGATACCTGCGGGCGCTCGCGAAGACGCGCTACGCAGGCGCCGGCGAGGCGCCCACCGCGGCCCAGCGGCGCGCGCTCCGGGCCGAGCTCGCCGACGGTCGCCGCCCGTTCGGTCGCCTGCGGTCGCTGTGGGCGTTGCCGCCGCGGCTGTGAATTAAGATACGGGTGGATGGACGACGTCTACGAACTCTTCCGCCGGGGAACGGCACTGCTCGAAGAGGGCCACAACCATCAGGCCACGATTCCGCTCTCGCGCGCGCGAGACCTCGCACCCGACAAGACCTCGATTCGGGAGGCGCTCGGGCGGGCGCTCTTCCACGTCCAGCGCTACGAGGAGGCGGCAGCCGAGTTCGCGGCCGTGATCGAGCGAGCCCCGGTCAACGACTTCGCCCTCTTCTGCCTCGGGCGTTCGCTCCAGCAGCTCGGGCGCCATGCCGAGGCTCGTAAGCCGCTCACGCTCGCCGCCTGCCTGCAGCCGGAGCGCCGCGATTACAGCCTCTACCGGGACCGGGCCCGGGCGGCGGCGGCCCGACCGTAGGCGGGACTCGCCGAGGCACCTCCGGGCCTTTATCAACCGGAGCCCTGGCGGTTGCGGACTTGCCGCCCATCTGGTGCAGGAGGTCCAGGGCGGTGCTACATTTGGCCCAACAGCTTTCGCGCCGGAGATCATTCCGGCGGACGTACCGAAAGTGGGCGTTCGCCCGCTTTTTTTTATGAAGAGGTGAGAATTGCAGACGATCGAGAACGACATCGAGACCAGGCTGGCCCAGAGCGAGCCCGGTGTCGAGGTGCTGCTCGCAGAGGTCGTCTCCGGCTCGACCCTGCGCCTGTTCATCGACCATCCCGATGGCGTCACCCTTGCCCTGTGCGAGCGCGTCTCGCGGGCGCTGAACGACTATCGCGAGAAGTACACGCTCGAGGTCTCCTCGCCGGGTGAGGATCGGCCTCTCACCCGCCCCGTCCATTTTCGGCGCTTCCTCGGTCGTCGTGCTCGCGTTCGCCTGCGCGACGCCATCGAGGGTCATCGCAGCGTGACGGGCGAGCTCGTCGGGGCATCGGACCGGGATGTCGCGATCGCCGCTGAAGGGGGCGTTCTAACCGTGCCCTACGAGCAGATCTATCGCTCCAACCTCGTCCCGGGAGAGTAAGCCCATGTCCAAGGAGATATTGGAAGCCGTACGGGGACTTGCGGCCGAGAAGAACATTTCGAGCGAGAAGCTGATGGAGGCATTGGAAGATGCCCTCCTGTCGGCCTACAAGAAGACGCCCGGATCAGCGCCCTACGCCAAGGTGGAGATGGACCGGGACACCGGCGACTTCATCGTGTGGGAACTCAAGATCCCGCCTGAGCTCGAGGAGCAGCTGCTCGTCGAGTCGGCGACCGATGGCGAGCCGACGGTCGATCCCGAGACGGGAGAGATGCGCGATCCACCGGAGCCCGAGATCGACCTCGAGAAGCTGAAGGAGTACGAGGACCAGATCGAGACCGAGGACGTCACCCCGCACGACTTCGGCCGGATCGCGGCCCAGACGGCCAAACAGGTCATCCTCCAGCGGATCCGCGAGGCCGAGCGCGACATGATGTACGAGGAGTATCGCGACCGCGTCGGCGAGCTCATCACCGGGATCGTCCAGCAGTCGGACTCGCGCTACACGCTCGTGCAGCTGCGCGAGCGCGTCGAGGCGCTGCTCCCGAAGTCCGAGCAGGTCGACGGCGAGCGCTACGACCATTCCCAGCGGATCAAGGCGGTGATCAAGGACGTCTCGGCCTCGACCAAGGGGCCGAGCATCATCGTCTCCCGTCGCGATCCCGAGCTCATCAAGTCTTTGTTCGAGCTCGAGGTGCCCGAGGTGGCGGACGGCCTCGTCGAGATCACCGGCGTGGCCCGCGAGCCCGGTTACCGCTCGAAGATCGCCGTCGTCTCGCACGTCGACGGCGTGGATCCGGTCGGCGCCTGCGTGGGGCCGCGAGGGTCGCGGGTGCGGATGGTTGTGTCCGAACTGCGCGGCGAGAAGATCGACATCATTCCCTACAACGAAGAGCCCGCCCGCTTCGTGGCCAAGGCGCTTTCGCCCGCCCGCGTGCGCGAGGTCCTCGTCGACGATCGCGGCAAGCAGGCCACCGTCATCGTCCCCGACGATCAGCTCTCGCTCGCCATCGGCCGCGAGGGCCAGAACGCCCGCCTGGCCGCCCGCCTGACCGGATGGCGGATCGATATCCGCTCCGAGACCGAGTTCGCGGCCGAGGAGGCCGAGCACGGCTACGAGCAGGACGATGCCCAGGGCCGGTGCGCCGCTATCCTCTCCAACGGTCGTCGCTGCCCGAACGCCGCCCTGCCCGGTTCTCGCTACTGCGGGATCGACGCTCACCAGGCGCTGGCGGGCAAGGACACCGACGAGGTCGAGGCCACGGCCGCGGACGGTAACCAGGCGACGGCAGGCTCGGGCCCCAAGGCCGGAGTCGAGGGCGCGGGCGATCTGCAGCCGGCGGTCCAGGTCGCGGAAGGTGCGCCCGCCGAGGGCGCGACGTCATAGCGGCGACCGCACCCGGCGACGCGGACCGCTGCATGCGCCTCTGTGCGCGCAGTGCGCGGGGACCTGCGCGACCGTACCCGCGTGACCCCGGGTCACCTCCTAAACTGAGTACTGAGCAATGAGCAAGAAACGAGTTCACGAAATCGCCAAGGAACAGGGCATGTCGCCCAAGGTCGCCCTTGCCCGCATGCAGGCCGCGGGGATGAAGGTCGGCGCGGCGTCTTCGAGCGTGGACGAAGAGACAGCTCTGCGCGCCCTCCGAAACGGCACGACGCAGCCGGCGGAGACCCCCGCCGCTAACGGCGGCGGCGCGGCGAAGGCGAGCGCCCCGGTGGCGACGGCAACCCCGGCAGCGACGGCAGCCCCCGCGGCGAGCGCCCCGCCGGCGAGCGCCCCGCCGGCGAAGGCACCGGCCGCGAAGCCAGCTCCGGCGCGCACGAGCGACGGAGCCGGCGGCGGCCAGGGCGGCGGCGGCGACGGCGACGGTGGGCGCACGGGACAGACGAAGGCCGAGGCCGAGGCCGGAAATAAGCGCCCCACCCGCGACTCCCTCCAGGGCGAGCGAGCCCCAGGGGCGGCCGGCGGCCGGCGCCGTGTCGTAATCGACTCCCAAGCTTCCCGGCGCGCCCCCGGCGGCGGGCCGCAGCAGCAGCCTCCGCGTCGCCAGCGCCGCGGCCGGCGCCGGCGCGGCGTCTATGACGACGAGGCCGAATCGCGCCCCTCGCAGAGCGCGACGGCCACCCAGCCGGACACCGTCCACATCAATTCGGGCTCGACGGTCAAGGACGTCGCCGAGTACCTCGGCGTGGCCGTGCCCGAGGTGATGAAGAAGCTGATGATGCTCGGCGAGATGAAGACGCTGACCCAGACGCTGTCCGACGAGTCGATCACGGTCCTCGCCGCCGAACTCGGCAAGGAGGTCGAGATCGTCCATTCCGAGGACGAGGAGATCGCCGGGCCGGTGTTCGAGGACGACGAGTCGGACCTCGTCGAGCGTCCGCCGGTGGTGACGATCATGGGTCATGTCGATCACGGCAAGACCTCGCTGCTGGATGCCATCCGCGAGACCGAGGTGGCCAAGGGCGAGGCGGGCGGGATCACCCAGCACATCGGCGCCTACCAGGTGCACCAGGACGACAAGGTCGTGACCTTCCTCGACACGCCGGGCCACGAAGCCTTCACCGCCATGCGCGCCCGCGGCGCCAAGGTGACCGATATCGCGGTGATCGTGGTCGCCGCCGATGACGGCGTCAAGCCCCAGACCCAGGAGGCCGTCGACCACGCCAAGGAGGCCGACGTACCCGTGCTGGTCGCCGTCAACAAGATCGACAAGGAAGGCGCCCAGCCCGACCGCGTGCGCACCGAGATGACCGCCCTCGGCCTGCAGCCCGTCGAGTGGGGCGGCGAGACCGAGTTCGTCAACGTCTCGGCGAAGACGAAGGAGGGCCTCGACGACCTGCTCGAGACGATCCTCGTCATGGCCGAGGTCGAAGAGCTCCGCGCCAATGCCGGCGTCGAGGCGTCGGGCACGGTGATCGAGTCGAAGCTCGATCCCGGCCGCGGACCGGTCGTCACCATCCTCATCCAGCGCGGCACCCTCCATGTCTACGACGCCGTCGTCGCCGGCGCCGACTGGGGTCGCGTGCGCGCCATGCACGACTACCTCGGCAACCGTGTCGACGCCGCGAGCCCGGGCCAGCCCGTCGAGGTGCTCGGCTTCAACGGTGTCCCCGAGGCGGGCGAGATCGTGCGCGTCGTCGACAACGAGCGCCGGGCCCGGTCGCTCGCGAGCGAGCGCGCCACCCGGCTCAAGACCGAGGCGCAGGCGCGCCGGGCAGGCAAGAAGATCTCGCTCGAGGACATCTTCAAGCGCGGCCTGCAGGAGCTCAACCTGGTCGTCAAGGCCGACGTCGCCGGATCGCTCGAGGCGATCGAGGACGAGATCGCCAAGCTCCCGCAGGACGAGGTCTCGGTCAACGTGATCCGCCGCGCCGTCGGTGCCGTGACCGAGTCCGACGTGATGCTCGCCGCCGCCTCCGACGCCGTCATCCTCGCCTTCAACGTGCGCCCCGTGGGCGATGCCCGCGCGGTCGCCGACCGCGAGGGCGTCGAGATCCGCCACTACGCCGTCATCTACCGCGCCATCGACGAGCTCCGCCTCGCCATGCAGGGCATGCTCGAGCCCGAGCAGGTCGAGGACGCCGTCGGCAGCGCCGAGGTGCGCCAGACCTTCAAGGCGTCCCGCGTCGGCACCATCGCCGGCTGCCACGTGACGGAGGGCAAGATCATCCGCGGCGCCAAGGTCCGCCTCGTGCGGGACGGCACCGTGGTCTACGACGGCGAGATCGCCAGCCTGAAGCGCTTCAACGAGGATGTGCGCGAGGTCGCCGCCGGATTCGAATGCGGCATCGTGCTCCGGGACTTCGCCGACATCAAGGATGGTGACGTGCTCGAGACCTACGCGACGCGTCAGGTGGAACGCGAGCTCGGGTAGCGCCGGTGGGAGCGAGCGGCTACGTGGCCGTCCTCGTGATCGAGCTGCACTTTCCCGAGGCCGGAAGCCTCAAGAGCAAGCGCAAGGATCTGTCTTCGGTGAAGGCCCAGCTGGGCACCCGCTTCGGCGTAGCGGTGTCCGAGACCGATCACCACGACAAGTGGCAGCGGGGCACCCTCACCGCGGCGATGACCGGCGGCTCGCTGCCGGTGCTCGCCGCGGCCGCCGATAACGTCGAGCGGTGGCTCCAGGCCCGGTTCCCGGATGGGGCCCACGTCGAGCGGATCGTTGCGTCATTGGAGGACCTGCGTCCATGAATAGAGATTGTTCTGTCAAGCATCGACCGTGGCGGATAGGATGAGCGGCGCCCGGATACGCCGTGTCGACGAGACCGTGCGTGCAGTCCTTAGCGCCGCAATCGCGACCCAACTGAAGGATCCGCGCGTGGGATTCGTAACCGTGACCGCCGTCAAAACCAGCCCAGACCTCCGCCACGCGAACGTGTATGTCAGCGTGCTCGGAGACGACGAGGTGCGGGCCGACAGCCTGCACGGCCTGCGCTCGGCCCAGGGCTTCCTCCAGCGTCTCCTCGCCCGCGAGCTCACGCTCAAGCACACCCCGACGCTCGCGTTCATCTACGACGAGTCGATCGACACCGGCATGCGCATCAACCAGCTCCTCAAGCGCGAGCGTCCCGATGACTGAGAACGGAGATCGCTCGAGCCGCGATCTCGTCCTCGACGAGATCAGGCGCACGGACCGCTTCCTCGTCGTCACCCACGAGAACCCCGACGGCGACGCGCTCGGCTCGCTCATCGCCATGCAGGAGATACTCACCGCGCTCGGCAAGGACAGCGTCATGTTCATCGACGCCGGTGAGTTCCCTCTCCCGCACGAGTACCGCTTCCTGCCCCTGCCCGGGCTCGTGACCTCGCCGCCCGACGACCTCGGGAAGCGCACGAGCCTGTACCTCGATTGCGGCAACCTCGACCGCGCGCCGGGCGAGGCCCTGGCCCAGCCCGAGACCAAGATCGTCAACATCGACCACCACCACGACAACACCCGCTTCGGCGCGATCAACCACGTCGTGCCCGAGGCTTCCTGCACGGCCGAGATCGTGTGGGACCTGATGCACGCGCTCGGGGCCGAGTACACGATCACCATCGCCGAGGCCCTCTACGTCGGTCTCGTCACCGACACCGGCCGCTTCATGTACGAGAACACGAGCGCACGCGCCCACGAGATGGCGGCCGAGCTCATCGAGGCCGGCGTCGACGTCCACGAGATCTACCGGCGCGTGTATGAGGGCGTGCCCTACGGCAAGCTCGCGCTGCTGGCGCGGGGACTCGCAAGCGTGGAGCGCTTCGACGACGGGCGCCTGACCTTGACCCGTCTGACGACCGAGGACTTCACCCAATCCGGAGCCGAGGAGAGCTACTCGGAGGGTGTCATCGACCACCTGCGCGCCGTCGAGGGCACAGCGGTGGCCGCGCTCGTCCGCGACCGGATCGGGTCCTCCGACGACGAGCGCCCGCGTAAGGTCTCGCTGCGCTCGAGCGACGACCGCGTCGACGTCTCCCGCATCGCCCGGGCCCAGGGGGGCGGAGGCCACCGCGGCGCCGCCGGCTTCTCCACCGCGCTGACGTGGGACGAGCTCGTGAGCTTCCTGCGCGGGGAGATCGCGGCGCAGCTCTGAGGCGTGGACGGCGTCGTCCTCTACGACAAGCCTGCCGGGATCACCTCGCACGATGTGGTGGCCGGGATCCGGCGCCGGCTCGGGCGCGGGGTGAAGGTCGGGCACGCGGGGACGCTCGACCCGTTCGCAACCGGGTTGCTGATCGTGCTTGTGGGTCGGGCCACGCGTACGCAGCGCTTCTTCATGGCGCTGGGGAAGCGGTACTCGGTCGAGGCTCAGTTCGGTGCCGTATCGAGCACGGGTGATCCCGAGGGCGAGATCGTCTCGACCGGGGTTGTGCCGGTTGGGGATCTGGCCCTCCCCGTGGGCCACTTGATGCAGCGACCGCCGGCGTACTCGGCCGTCAAGGTGGGGGGGCGGCGGGCGTACGCGCTGGCCCGGGCCGGTGAGGCGGTGGAGCTGGCCGAGCGCCCGGTATTCGTCTCTCGCTTCGAGGAGACCTGGCGCTCCGGCGACCGGCGGGGGTTCGAGATCGAGTGCTCTTCAGGGACCTACGTGCGGAGCCTGATCGCCGATTTGGGCGACGCCTATTGTGTGGAGCTCAGGCGGACGGCGATCGGGGACTTCGACGTTCGCGATGCCGATCCCGAGCGGGTGATCGGGCTGGGGGAGGCGCTGGCGTTTCTGCCTGAGGTCCGGCTCGAGGCCGAGGATGCGCGGCGGGCGGGGCATGGGGTGGCGGTGGCTGGCGGGGTGGCGGGCGGCGTCGGGGTGGCTGGCGGGGTGGCTGGCGGGGTCGTCCGCCTGACTGACGCTGACGGGCTGATCGCGCTCGCGGAGCCGGGTAGCGAGCCCGGCACGCTCAAGCCCGTCGTCGGCTTTCGCTCCGCGTCCTGAATACTGTTCCGCTCACGTGCGGACGATCATGCTCGATGAGACAGAGCCGCGGCCGCGTCGGGTCGCCGTGGGCGAGTTCGACGGCGTCCACCTCGGCCACCGCGAGGTGATCAGGGGCAGCGACACCGTCCTGACCTTCGAGCCCCATCCCCTCCAGGTCATACGCCCCGAGGCCGCCCCCAAGCTGCTCACGAGCCTCGACGTCAAGGGCGAGCTCATCGCCGAGATGGGCGTCGACGAGCTCGTCGTCATCCCCTTCGATCAGGGCTTCGCCGCGCAGACCCCGGCCGAGTTCATCGACCGCGTCCTCGTCGAACGCCTCGGCGCCGCCCGCGTTTCGGTCGGGGAGAACTTCCGCTTCGGCCACCTCGCCGCCGGCGATCCCGCGCTCCTGGCCGCCGATCCCCGCTTCGAGACCCGCGTCGTGCCCCTGATCGAGGTCGATGGCGAGGTCGTGTCCTCGAGCCACATCCGCGGCCTCGTCCTCGCGGGCGAGGTGGACCTCGCCGCCCATTTCCTGGGTGCCCCGTTTCAGCTCCGTGGTCTCGTTGTGTCGGGCGACCGCCGCGGCCGCGAGCTCGGCTTCCCCACCGCCAACATCGTCCCCGACCAGGCTCTCGTCTACCCGGGGAACGGCGTCTACGCCGCCCGCGCCGACGGCATCTGCGCCGCCGTCAGCATCGGCGTCCGGCCCACGTTCGGTACCGGCCGCGCGGTGCTCATCGAGGCGTACCTGCTCGACACCGACATGGACCTGTACGGTCGGGTCCTGCGCGTCGAGTTCCTGAAGCGGCTCCGCGGCGAGCGGCGATTCGATTCCGTCGAGGCGCTCGTGGAGCAGATGGACCGGGACGTCGAGGAGACGCGGGCGGTGTGTGCGGAGGCGTAGGGGTGGGCCGGGCGGCCGCGGGTGGCGAGCGGGTGGGTGGCGACCGAGCGGGCGGGTGGGGCGGCGCGACCGGCGGCGGGCGCGGCGCGACCGAAACTCCGGGGGTCGTGGCGGATAACAAATGGCCCAGAGTGAATATTCGCCACGCCACGGGGTGGGGCCGCCCCGCGTCGGCCGCGGCCCCATGCACCGGAAAACCGCGTGGTGGAAAGTATTGAATAGTTCAATAAAAGCGATCACGGCCCCAGCTCATTCCGAGTCGAGTCGCGTTAGGTGGCATGCCTCGCTTGGTTCTCTGGGGCCGACACCAAACCCGGCCGAGAACCCGAACGCGCCCGAGACCCCGAACCCGTCCGACACCCCCACCCCGACCTGCTAGCCTCACCGGCCGCATGCCCCTAACCGCAGAACGAAAACGCGAGCTGGTCGAGAAGTTCGGTCACGGCCCCGCCGACACGGGCGCGACCGAGGTCCAGATCGCGATGCTCACCGATCGCATCAACGAGCTCACGGAGCATCTGCGCACGCACAAGAAGGATCACCACTCGCGGCGTGGGCTGCTCATGCTCGTCGGCCGCCGCCGGCGCTTTCTCAATTACCTGCAGCGCTCGAACCTCGAGCGTTATCGCGAGCTCGTCCGCGAGCTCGGCCTGCGCAAGTGATCGAACCCGGGACGCCGGCGCCGGAATTCACGCTGGCCCGCGCCGAAGGCGACCCGTTCACGCGAAAGGATCTGGTGGGCCAGACCTCGGTCCTGGTCTTCTATCCGTTCGCCTTCAGCCCGGTGTGCACCGATCAGCTCAACCTCTACAACGAGGTGCGCGACGATCTCGCCGCCCAGGGCGCGACGCTGTACGGCGTCTCCTGCGACGCGACCTGGTCGCAGACCGCGTTTCGCGACCATCTCGGCCTGTCGATCGAGCAGCTCTCGGACTTCGAGCCGAAGGGAGAGACGTGCCGGGCCTTCGGCGTCTATCACCCTGGCGGTTTTCCCCAGCGCGCGCTCGTGATCGTCGATCCCGACGCCGTGGTCAAATGGAGCTATCAAGCCGACTCGCCGGGAGATCTGCCCGGCGCCAACCTGATCTTCGACGGCCTCGCCGGCTAGGGCCGCGACGGCTGGAGCCCGTCGCCCGCGACTGCGCCGCGCCCTGAGCAGACCATGAGCGAACTTCGCTCGGCCCCGGTTCCGCCTCTCGCCGAGGACGACCACCTCCACGGTCCGGCGGCCGCCGCGCTCGTCATCGAGTACGCCGACTTCGAGTGTCCGTTCTGCGCGGTCCTGAGCGCTCGCCTGGCCGAGCGGTTGTTGCGTCGGGCCTTCCGTCACTTCCCGGTTCGCTCGAGCCATCCGCGGTCGTGGCCGGCCGCGTGCGCGGCCGAGGCGGCCGGGCTCCAGGGCCGGTTCTGGGAGATGCACGACCTGTTGTTTGCCGATCAGGGAAGGCTTGAGGATCCGCACCTGTGGCAGCGGGCGCGGGAGCTGGGGCTGGATCTCGAGCGCTTCGATGCCGACCGGCACAGCGAACCCGTGCGCGCCCGCGTGCGCCGCGACTTCGAGTCGGGGATCCGCGCCGGGGTGGTGACAACACCGACGCTGTGGGCTGGTGGAGAGCTGTACCCCGGCAAGATCGAGGAGCGCACGCTGATCGGCCTCGAACGACACGTCCAATGACGCGGCGCCCCCCGGGGGCCGCCCAAGCCCGCTACCATCTTTAACGTTCGGACAAAAGAGAAACTAGAAGCACTTCGCCGACCGAAGGGCGGAGACAGAAGGGAAACTGAATATGTCAGACGCCGAGACGCGGGTCTCCGTCGAGATCGCCGGTAAGGAGATCTCCTTCGAGACCGGCAAGTTGGCCAAGCAGGCCTCCGGCGCCGTCGTCGTCCGTACGGGCGACACGATGGTTCTTTGTACAGCCACGGCGGGGAATCTCCGCGACGTGGACTTCCTCCCGCTCACCGTTGATGTTGAGGAGCGAATGTATGCAGCCGGGAAGATTCCCGGCTCGTTCTTCAAGCGCGAGGGTCGCGCAGGGGAGAAGGCGACGCTTACGGCGCGCCTGATTGATCGTCCTATCCGTCCCCTGTTCCCCAAGGGCTGGCGATATGAGACGCAGCTGGTCGCGCTGCCCATGTCAGTCGACCACGTGAATCCTTATGACATGCTCGCCATGAACGGCGCCTCCGCTGCGCTGATGGTGTCGAACATTCCGTTCCCGACGCCGGTGGGCGCCGTGCGCATCGGCAAGATCGACGGGAACTTCGTCGTCAACCCCGACGAGGAGCTGCTCACCGACGAGACCGACCTCGACCTGATCGTGGCCGGTACCGACGAGGCGATCCTGATGGTCGAGGCGGGCGCGAACGAGATCCCCGAGGCGGAGATCCTCGACGCCCTCGACATCGCCCACGACGCGATCAAGAAGATCTGCGCCGCTCAGCGCGAGCTGGCCGAGAAGGCGGGCAAGCCGAAGACCCAGGTCGAGGTGCCCCAGGTCGCCCCCGAGCTCTATGAGCAGATCCGCACCTCGCATGGTGCCGCGCTCGACGCGGCCACGCAGGTCGAAGACAAGCTCGAGCGCCAGGAAGCGACCAAGGCGGTCGAGGAGCAGATCATCGTCCAGTACGCGGGCGACCCTGAGGCGGCCACCTATCCCGAGTACCGCACCAATGCCCAGCGGGCGTTCGAGAAGCTCGAGAAGCAGATCATCCGCGAGCGCATCGCCGTCCACAAGCGCCGTCCCGACGGCCGCAGCTCCGAGGAGATCAGGCCGATCTCGATCGAGGTGGGCATCGCTCCGCGCACGCACGGCTCGGCGCTCTTCACGCGCGGCCAGACGCAGGCCTTCAGCGTCGTCGCGCTGGGGACCACGCGCGAGGAAATGCGGCTCGACACCCTCGGGCTCGAGACGACCAAGCGCTACTTCCACCACTACAACTTCCCGCCCTTCTCGGTCGGGGAGGCGGGCTTCATGCGCGGACCCAAGCGCCGCGACATCGGCCACGGAGCGCTCGCCGAGCGGGCGCTGGTGCCGATGATCCCGTCGCAGGAGGAGTTCCCCTACACGATCCGCGTCGTCTCGGACATCCTCGAGTCGAACGGGTCATCCTCGATGGCGAGCGTATGCGGCTCGACCCTGTCCCTGATGGACGCCGGGGTCCCGATCAAGCAGCCGGTAGCGGGTATCGCCATGGGCCTGATCAAGGAGGGGGATGACTACATCATCCTCACCGACATCGCGGGCGTGGAGGACCACCTCGGCGACATGGACTTCAAGGTCGCCGGCACCGAGCGAGGGATCACCGCCCTCCAGATGGACATCAAGATCACGGGCGTGACGTTCGACATCATGCGCGACGCGCTTTCGCAGGCCAAGGTCGCCAGGGAGTTCATCCTCGGCGAGATGGCCAAGGTCATCGATGTGCCGCGCTCGGAGCTCTCCAAGCACGCGCCGCGGATCTCCTCGATCAAGATCGACCCCGAGAAGATCGGCCTGTTGATCGGAAAGGGCGGGGAGACGATCCGCTCGCTCCAGGAGGAGTTTGAGTCCCAGATCGACGTCAACGACGAGGGCCAGGTGCTCGTGTACGCCTCCAACGGCGTACTCGGCGACGCGCTCGTCGACCGGATCCGCTCGATGACCAAGGAGGTCGAGGTCGGCGACACATTCGCCGGCAAGGTCGTCAAGACGACGACGTTCGGCGCCTTCGTCGAGCTCTCCAAGGGCACCGACGGCCTGCTCCACATCTCCAATGTGGCGCCCGGTCAGCGCATCGCGACCGTTGAGGAGGTCCTCAACAAGGGCGATGACATCAACGTCCGCGTGGTCGAGGTCGACCGCGAGCGCGGCCGCATCGGCCTACGTCTCGCCGACGATCCCGACGTTGCCGGGAAGACCGCCGAGGAGCTCGCCAGCGTCGGCAGCGGCGACGGCGGACCGCCGCGCCGTGACCGCGGCGGAGACCGCGGCGGGCGCGGCGGCGACCGTGGCGGCGACCGTGGCGGGCGCGATCGCGGCCCGCGTGACGGCGATCGCGGTCGCTTCCGGGACCGCGACCCCGAGCGGCGCAGCTAACCGACCGGCGGACGCGACCCCTGACCGTGGTCGAGGAGCACAAGCTCACAAGGTTGGATTCCGGCGTGCGGATCGTGACGGAGGAGATGCCCTCCGTCCGATCCGTGTCGCTTGGCTTCTGGATCGGCACCGGCTCGCGAGCCGAGAGCGATGATCAGGCGGGGCTCTCGCATCTGCTCGAGCACCTGCTCTTCAAGGGCTCGGAGAAGTACGCCTCGCTCGAGATCGACCAGATCTTCGACGGGATGGGTGCCGAGCTCAACGCGGGCACGGGCAAGGAGACGACGTCGGTCTACGCACGCGTCATCGACTCTCACCTCGAGAAAGCGTTCGACGTGATGGCGGACATCGTCTTCCGCCCGCTGCTCAACGATGTCGACTCCGAGCGTGCCGTCATCCTCGAGGAGATCGCCATGTACGAGGACGACCCGCAGGAGAAGGTCTTCGACGTCCTCGGCGAGGCGGTGTTCGGATCCGGCCCCCTCGGTCGCGCCATCATCGGCCGGGCCGAGGTCATCGCCAACGCTCCCCTGGAGCAGATCGCCGCCTTCCACCGCGACCGCTACGCCCCCACCAACATCGTCATCGCGGCCGCGGGGGCCGTGAGCCACGACCGGCTCGTCGAGCTCGCCCGGAGCCGCACGCCCGACGCCTGGAGCGAGGGCGTGTCGGGCTGGCCGCCTGCTCCGGGAGACGCGCCGCGACGCGTCCGCTTCGAGCAAAAGGACACCGAGCAGTACCACGTCTGTCTCGGCGGGGTGGGCATCTCGCGCCACGACGACCGCCGCTTCGCGCTGCGAGTGCTCGACACCATCTTCGGCGGCACCTCGTCCTCGCGTCTGTTCCAGGAGATTCGCGAGGAGCGGGGACTCGCCTACAGCGTGTACTCGTTCACGAGCCACTACCAGGACACGGGTCAGGTCGGGCTCTACCTCGGCACGCGCGGTGAGAACCTCACCGAGGCCGCAAGCGTGATCGGCACCGAGCTGGCGCGTCTTCAGGAGGATCCGGCCACGGCTGAGGAGCTCACGCGAGCCAAGGAGAACCTCAAGGGCCGCGTGCTCCTCGCCCTCGAGTCGACGGGCGCCCGGATGAACCGCCTCGGCGCCGAGGTGCTCGGCGAGAGCCCGCTCCTTTCCCTGGACGAGGTCGTCGCTCGCATCGACGCCGTCGAGCTCGACGACCTGCGCTCGCTGGCCGGCGAGCTGTGGGTGCCCGAACGCCTCTCCGCGGCGGGGATCGGAGCCGACGAGGCTGCTTTCCGCGAAGCGCTCGGAGCGATCGAGCCGGCCCTCGTCAAGTGATTAACGTCGCCGTGGCCGGCGCAGCCGGGCGCATGGGGGAGGCGGTATGCCGCGCCGTCACGGGCGCGTCGGACATGACCCTGTCCGGACGGGCCGACCCCGCCCTCGATGTTGCCGTCGCCGAGGTCCTCCCGGGCGCCGACGTCTTGGTCGACTTCACCACGCCCACGACGGTGGTGGAGAACGCGCGGGCCGCGATCGCGGCCGGGGTGCACGTGGTCATCGGGACTACCGGCTTCGATGTCTCCCAGCTCGACGGCGCAGGCGACGCCAACGTGTTCATCGCCCCCAACTTCGCGATCGGGGCCGTGCTCATGATGCGCTTCGCCGCCGAGGCGGCGCCCCACATGGCGAAGGCCGAGATCATCGAGCTGCACCACGATGCGAAGGTCGACGCGCCGAGCGGGACGGCGGCGCGGACGGCGAAGCTGATGGCGGAAGCCGCGCCCGACCGGCCGGTGGTGCCGATCCACTCCGTGCGCCTGCCGGGGCTCGTGGCCCACCAGGAAGTGATCCTCGGCGACCTCGGTCAGACCCTGACGATCCGGCACGACTCGATCGATCGCGAGTCGTTCATGTCAGGTGTCCTGCTCGCGATTCGGCGCGTGGGTGAGCTGTCCGAGTCCCCGGTCGTGGGGCTCGAGCGGCTGCTGTTCTAAGCCGGGGATCGCCGTCAGCGTGCGGGCCCGTGGCGATCGGAAGCGTCAGCCGGACTTGACCACCCAGTACATCCCGCACTCGTGACCATGCTCGGCGACCATTGCGCGGTGCTCCTCGATGAACTCGCTCACGCCCTGCCCGGCGCCCTTCCAGGCGGCCGCGTCGTAATCGTCAAACACCATCTGCCCGCCGGGCGTGAGCTGTGGAAATAGCTCGCGCGCGCAATACAGGACGCTGTCACGCAGATCGCAGTCGATGAACACGAGGCAGAACCGACACGCAAGCTGAGGCAGCGTGTCCTGGAAGTAGCCCGCGACTGGCGTCACGGCACCAGTGAGTCCGAGCACGGCGAGCTTTCGCTTCAGGTAGTCGAGCGAGGTCGAGGTGAACGCGTCGTCGCCGACCTCGGTGAGCCCGGCCTCGCGCTCTTTGTCGAGCTCGGAGCGATCGAACCCCGCGAAAGAGTCACACGCGTAAACAGTCCTGGGCCTCCCGACGGCGCGCAACGCGCGCGCCATGATGACGGCCGAGCCGCCGCGAGAGGATCCGCACTCGATCACGTCGCCGTCGACGGCTGACGCTTCGAGCACGCGTCTCACGAGAACCTCGACTCTGGCCGGGTCGAGATTGGTCTCGTAGTTCACGAGTCGGGTGCGGTACAGCCGGGGAGCTGACAAGAGCGTCCGGTCGAGGACCTGGGGCGGCACCCTCCGTTTGATCGCCGCCGCGGCGCGGCGCACGCGCGAGCTGGGCCCGTTGGTGACGATCGCCAGCATTGCGCCAGCGGATCGTAGCCGACCCCGCATTACGCTCGCGCGAGCGGGAGTCTGCCACCCTCTCGCCGGTGAACCGCTTTCACGCAACGCGACTGCCTGCCGCAACCGCATGGCGCTTCGCCTACCTAATCGCCCAGGGTGGGCTGAGCCTGACGCTGTTCGGGATCCTCGCGCACGTCCTCCCGACGCACGCTTTCGCGGCCACGGCCGTCGCCCAGGGCACATTGGTGATCGCCCAGGCGGTGGGCGATTTCGGCCTCTCGCAGGCGGCGGTAACCGCGCTCCCCGCGCGGCTCAGGGAAGAGCCCGAGCGGACCGGGGAGTTATTGAGAGGGGCTTCATCGTCCTACGCGATCGCCGCCGGGATGGCGTTCGCGGCGACGCTGGCGGCGGTGCTCGTGGTGCCGGCGGCGGCTCGGCTCCCGGTCGCGCTGATCGCTCCGGCGGGGGCCGTGACTGTGCTCGTCTCGGGCGCGGACGGGATTTTGCGGGCGCAAGGGGAGTTCCGGCGCCCGGCGATCCTGGTCACGGTCAGTCGGCTCGGCAGCTTTGCCGGAGTCGGTGCAGCCGCCGCGGATCGCACGGCCGTCGCCACCTGTGCCGCCATTGCCGCCGGCACGGTGATCGCCTCACTGCCGGCCGCGATGGTGCTCTACCGGACCTTCCGTGCCAGTACGCGCGGCAGCGCCCGGGATCTTCGGCGCGCGGCCGTTCCCCTCGGGCTCGCCGAACTGTGCATGATCGCCAGTGGGCGGCTGGACACGATCCTCCTCAGCGCGATCTCGGGCGCGGTCGCGGGCGCCGGCTTCGAGAGTACCTGGCGCGTGTATCAGCTGGCCCAGTATGTGGCCGGCGGATTGGCGAGCGCCGCCGCGCCTTTCATCGCCGACGCTTCGGGAGCGGACGACTCCGATCGGGGACTCATGCTGATCCGCCGGGTCGGATCGGTGGTGCTGGCCGCGGGGGTGGCGCTCGGCGCCGGACTGCTGCTGCTCGGCGGGCCAGCCAGCCGCCTTCTGTTCGGCGGCTTGGGACCCGCCGTCGCGAACGCTCTGCCCCCGCTCGCCGTGCTGACGCCACTGTCGTTCATGGGGTTCTTCGCGATGATCGTGCTGGCGACATCGCCTACCGATCGCCTGTGGATCCTCGCGGCTAACGCCGTTGGAGCCGTGGTCAACGTGGTCCTCGTGCTGTTGCTGGCACCGGCCCGGGGTCTGGATGGCACGACGCTGGCATGCGCGATTGGGTTGGGGACGGCGTCGCTGCTGCTGGTCGCGCGTCTCGTGGCCATGGTCAGACGCTTGGGTGGGGAGCCCTCGTCCGCGATCCCGTGGGATGAATCGCTTGCCCCGCCGCGGGCCGGGCGGATGCGGATCCTCGTGCTCACCGGCCGGTTCCCAGAGGCCGGTGGGAGGGGGGACCAGGTGCGAGCGATGCTCAACGTTTCCTACCTCGCCGATCGTCACGCGGTGACCGTGCTTGCGACAGAACGGGCCTCCACAGCGAGCGCCGATCAATCGCTCCGCGAGCTGGCGCACGTGGAGGTGGTTGGCACAGGTCGGATCCGAAGAGCGATGAGCGCGCTCTGGGGGCTGGCCGCCGGGCGTCCGGCGCAGTGCGGATGGATGACGCCACGGCCTGCGTGGCGAGCGGCGAGACGCCTCGCACGCGATGCCGATGTCGTATTGGTCAATACGTCTCGCTCGCTGCTGGGAGCTTTGGACGCGCCGATCGTGCTCGACCACATCGACGCCATGTCGCACAACATGGCGGAGCGGGCGCGCGGACCCGAGCCCCTTCTCATCCGGCTGTTTGCCAGGGTCGAGTCTCGTCGGATGGCGGACTGGGAGCGCAGACTCGCGGGCATTGTCGCGGCTCAGCTCGGCGCCTCGCGAGATGTCGCCCGTCTGTTGCCCCGCCACCCACCGGTTCATGTCATCCCCAACGGCTGGGCGCGTCCGGTGTTTGTGGAGCCGGCTGATCACCGGCGCGATATCGACGTGATCTTCACTGGCAACATGGACTATCCGCCGAATCGGCTCGGGGCGGACTGGCTCCAGCGCGAGATCCTCCCTCGGGTGCGAGCGGTGCGCCCCTCCACTACTGGCTGGATCGTCGGGCGTTCGGCGCAGCGGATCGCTGGATCTGATGTCGAGTTCGCGTCGGATGTCCCCGACCTGCTTGCGTTCCTACGCCGCGCACGAGTCGCGGTTGCACCGGTGTTCGGCGCGGGCTCTCCGTCGAAGACGCTCGAAGCGGCAGCCAGTGGGGCCGCGGTTGTCTCGACGCCGTGGGGACTCGAGTGCTACCGACTGCCAGGAGCGCTGGCCACCGATACCGCCAGCTTCGCCGCCGCGATCGTGGCGTTACTCGACGACGAGGATGCCCGCCGTAAACAGGTGAGCGAGATGCAGCGGGCGCTCGGGGCGCTCACGCCCGATCGAATCGGGCGGCTGCTGGAGGCGATCATCGCGGCTGCCGCTCGGACCAACCGGGCGAGCAACGCGTCGTCGCGGAGCGGCATCTACCCGTCCGGTACAGGTTGGCTCAGGTCGCGGGGCGTGACGCTTCGTCGCGCGCTGCCACCATTTGCCACCGGAGCCTCGATCGCAGTCTGCGCGGGGTCGCTGAGCGTGGTGCTCGCGGATGCATCGATCGGTACTCGGACCCCGTCGATCCCGCTGCCTGCAGGTTGTCACCATGTGGCCCGATCGCACGCGCGTCCGCGGGCACTGGCTGCGCCGACGGCCGCGCTTGACCCTTCACGGGCGTATGTCCTAGCGCTTACCACCAACTGTGGTGAAATCGACATTCGGCTCGACGTCAGGCGCGCTCCCCGCACGACCGCATCCCTAGCGTATCTGGCAGATCACGGCTACTACGACGGACTCAGCTTTGACCGCATCGCGCCCGGGTTTGTTATCCAAGGTGGGGAACCGGCTGGCATCCCTCGGGTCGGCCCCGGCTACACGATCACGGAGCCGCCACCGCGCCGGACGCGTTATACCTTCGGAACCGCGGCGATGTTCCAGCCTCCTGGGGTGCGACCCGGGACATCGGGCAGCGAGCTCTTCATCGTCCTTGCTAAGAACGCTCACCTTCCCCCCGTGTTCGCGGTCCTCGGCAGGGTGGTGTCGGGAACCGCCACGGTCCGAGCAATCTCGCGCGTTCCCGCCCGGCCAGCCCAAGATGGCGCGCCGCTTGCGCCGATCGTGATCTCCCGCGCCAGGGTCATCGTCCACTGACTCGCCGCCCCTGAACCAGCGTGAGAGCGACCGTTTAGGGTCTTGGCATGCGCATCGGCATCGACGCCCGGCTCGTGGGGCGCGGACTCGGCATTGCCCAGTTCGTGACAGCTCTGGTCAGCCACCTTAGCGACGCCGCGGAAGTTGTCTGGTTCGGGGATCCCGCGCTCGCTCCGTGCCCGGTCAGCGCCGTGCGATTCGACTTGCTTCCTCACCCGGCGTTGGATCTTGCAGCTGCTCGCCGGCTCGCGCGCCGGGCGCGCGTGGATGTCATGCACTTCACCGGGAACACCGGCTGGAGCACCAGCGGTACCCCGCCATTCGTCCTCACGGTACAGGACATGCTGTTTGTCGACACGCCGATCAGGGGGAGGTCGATGAGACAGATACTCGGTCATCGCTACGCGCGGCGAAACGTGATGCGGGCGATGGCGGTCGCGAGCGCCGTCGCGACGCCAAGCTTTGCGACGGCGGCGGAAATCGGCTATCGGGCACCCCTGATGCGCGGCCCAGTGGTGATCCCCTACGGGGTCGATTTGGGTCCCCGCATTGGTGGGTCTGGGGCGCTCGACGGCCCTCGCGGGCCGGCGGGTAGGGTCCCGTACGCGCTTGCGTTCTCGGGCCGCGACCCCCGGAAAGGCGTGGATCTCGCGATCGCGGGCTGGCGCGCAGCCGGCCGAATGCCGGGACCGCTGTGGTTACTAGCAGGGGCCGGGCTGCCGCCGGGGCTCGAACAGGAGCTCGCCAACGACCTGGCGAGCGGACAGATCGTGCTGCTCCCGTACGTTACGCGCAGTCGCTTATACGAGATCCTCACGCAGGCCCATGTGCTCCTTTACCCAAGCCGAGCCGAGGGCTTCGGACTCCCGGTGCTAGAAGCCATGGCTGTTGGAGTGCCGGTGATCAGCGGCCTGACGCCGGCCACGCGTGAAGTCGGCGGTGACGCGATCCTTCCGATCGATGAGCGTGCACCCGAGGCGTCGATCGCCGCCGGGCTCCGTCTGATCGCGTGCGACGCCGGCGTGAGGGCGCGGCTCGTCGCGGCGGGACGGCGGCGTGCCGAGTCCTACTCTTGGCGCCAGTGCGCACGCGCCTACCTGGATCTCTATGAGGCCGCTGCCGAGGGGTAGCCCTCAGGGTCTGGCGAGCGTGTCGGGGTGCTCGGGGAGGCGCTCGGTTGTGCGCGCGACCGCCCACAGGCCCACCACCTCGATGAGCGACACGGCGATCGCGCCAGCGTCCGCATCGCGCAGCAGGGTGGTGACGGCGGTCGTGAGCGCGACGAGTAGGAGCAGCGTGCTGGGTCGCCATGTCCGAGTCGAGACGAGTGCGCGCTCTAGTTTTGCCGTTGCCGCCCCGAGGACGAGGAACGCGAGCACGACACCTGGGTAGAGGAACTGCAGGTAGCTCACGAGCTGCAGCGGCTGCGCGTAGCTGTTGACGGACGAGGGATATATGGCCGCTTTGATCGCAGGCGCGGTCGGAATTGCCGGACGCATCCCGCTTGGGAGCGGTTGAAGGAGCAGACGCAGCGCTTCCTTGCCGTACTCCGGCGGCGCAGCGCTCGGAACCGTTCGCTCGCCAAGCGCGATCAGCCGGACTCCGTCGGCGGTGTTGCCCGCGTAGCTCGACATGAAGTCAGCGGGACCCTTAGTGATTAGATACTGCAGGCGACTGATGTGGGTTCCCGGGTGGAGCTGCTGGTAATTTCCGTAACGTTTGACCATTCCGAGACCGACGACGAGAACGAGCGCGGCGGCGATTACCAGCGGCACGACGACACGGACGCTCACGCGGGCGCGCACCAACCCGTAGTAGAGGGCCAGCTCGACGAGAGGGACCGCGAGCAGCTGGCGCGCTCCAAGGGTGGCCGTGAGCGCGAACGCGACGGCGAGTCCGGCGATCAACCAGCGGGACAGCGCGGCGCCTCGGGCCCAACACGAGCAGGCGGCTGCCTGCGCGAGGAAGACAAGAGCCAGCGCCGCGGCGATGAAGTACGTCCGTCCCCGGGTCAGCGAGCCTTCGTTGCTCACGTTGCGGATAAAGTGAATTGGCCCGCCGGTAACGGCGAAGATGGCGCAGAAGCCAACGCACCCAACCGCGATCCAGGCAATAACCCAGCGCCGGCTGAGTGTAGTTTCCCGTACTTGCACGTACGGCGCGAGCGCCTCTGCGACTCGCTCCTCCGGAGCAACTCTGCCTCGCCGCGGAGGCCACACGTAGCCGGCGATGAAGCAGACGAGGCTCAAGTCGACGGTGGCGATCGCACCGTTGGGGGGGCCGACGTCCAGCAGCGACGGATTGACGGCGTAGATCCATGACGAGATCAAGAACGTGGGAATCCAAGCAACGGTGACAATCACGCCGGCGCGCGCCCACGTGCGCTCCGCCGACCAGCTGAGCGCCCCGAGCCAGGCGACCAAGGCTGTTTGTAGCAACACGAGCATGTACGTGACGGCGTGACGTTGGCCATCGGCCGCGAGAGCCGCGGCGCCGGTCCCGCTCAGGGCGGCGATGACGGCCAGCACGCTGGCGGCCGATGACGACATCACACCCCGCAACCACGGGGTGCCGCGGCGACGCGGAGCGGTACTCACAAACAGCATCAAACCCCGCAATGTCACAAAAAAGTCACAATTCGGTCACGGAAGCGGAATATAAGCTATTTTGAATTGGACGAAGATCGATCCAGGGCCGTGCTGGGTCGTCCACTCGAGGGAGCGTAGAGTGCAGGAGCTAGGGGGTAACTTATTTGAAGTCATGGCAACAGTTGCAAGACGTGTGTGCCTGCGCTTGATCATGTTCGCCTCGGCTGGGGTGTTGGCGGCCGGGTCATCGGCGGCGGCCAGCATCACGCCAGGCGTTCACATCGATCCCGGCAGTCCCGTTGCGAAGGAGTACGCGATCCCACTTGCACAGGCGCGTGGCGGCGCCGGGGGCGGCGGCTCTGCAAGCGGCCAGCTGTTCGGGAGCGGCATAACGCGCGCGCCGCGCGCCGCGTCTACAAGTCCGGTGCCGGCTGCTGGTGACGGCTCGGTCGCGGTGGCCCCGAAGCCGCGGCGCTCGGTGTCGTTGGGCGGAGCGGGTCACCTCGCCGCCGTGCCGCCGCCGCAGCTCGGGGGACCGGACCGGACAGCCAGAGGAGGCGCGGGGATCCTGCCGGGACCGGACCGGAACGCTGGGGGGGGCGCAGGGATCATCTGGATGCTCGGCATCGCAGCGGCTGTGCTGGCACTCGGAGGCTTGGGCGGCGCCGCGCTTGCTCGGTTTGGTCGCAGGACGAGCGCGCGCACGAGCTGATGTGACCGGCGTGAGATCACGAGCCGCCGCAGGTCGGATGAGCACGTCCTCACCGACGGTCCGGGCGGCGAGCACCTCGCCGCCGGGGACGCCGGCTACCGTCGTTCCGCTGGCTATGCGCCATCGACACCGCCTGCCGCGCCCGCCAGCGCTCGGGTGGGCGGCGATTGTGCTTGCGGTGGTGCTCGCCGCGTCGCCCCTGACCGATGGATACTTCGACTTCAATTGGTGGGGCGCGATCGCGCTGGGCGCGATGGTGCTGCTCGTCATCTTGGCCGGGGTCGCGCGTCCCGCGTTCACCCGGTATGGAGTCGGCGCGTTCGCCGGCCTGGCGATACTGCTCGCGCTGAGCGCGGCGTCGATGCTGTGGGCGGAGTCGAAGGATTCCGCGTGGACCGAGGTCAACCGGCTGGCCCTATACGCGGCGCTCTTTACGGTCGTGGTGATCGCCGTACGCGACAGCCGCACCGCCCGCGTGGTGGTGGTCCTACTGGGGTCCGCGGCATTCCTAGCCAGCCTGTGGCTGTGCGTGTCGCTCGTCTTCGGGGCCACCCAGGGGGCCTTCCTGACCCGACGGCTAAACGCGCCGATCGGCTACATCAACGGAACCGCGTGTCTCCTGGTGATGGGTGTGTGGCCGTGGATCGCCTACGCCGAGGCCGCGTCTCGACGTCTCGCGCGGGCCGGTGCGCTCGCGGCGGCGTCGCTGATCGCCGGTACGCTGGTGTTGACGCAGTCGCGCGCGGTCGTCCCTGCCATTGTGCTGAGCGCCTTGCTCGTGGTCCTGTGCACCGGCGGCCGGACACGGCGGGCGGTCAACCTCATCGTTCTCGTTCTGTCGGTTGCGGTCGGGTTGCCGTGGACACTGGCGGTGTACTCGACCGGGGGTGCGGCCGATCGCCTGTTGCTTCCGGGCCACGGCCTTCTACGCGCGGCGGCAGGAGCAATCCTCGTGGCGTCGCTGGGCGCCGGGATCGTGCACTTGGCGCTCGGCCGAATGGCGAACCGGCTGGAGCCCCGTCGCCGAGACTCGGCCGTGCATCGCCTCGGTTGGGCGCTGGCGGTCGCGACCGTCGCTTCGGTCGCCGTTGGCTCGGTGGTGGGGGCGCCATTCATCGCGCGCCAGTACCGCGCGTTCACCGCGCTGCACGTCAACGAGAACGCGGCGACCAGGTTCACCGACGCGAGCGGTTACCGCTACGACTTGTGGCGCGTCGCCGTCCGCGAGTTCGAGCAGCACCCCTTCGGCGGACTCGGGGCCGGGAATTACGACGCCAGGTACTACAGTCTCCGCCGCAATCCCGAGTACGTGATCGCGCCTCACAGCCTGGAGGTGCAGATGGCGGCCGAGCTCGGCATCGGGGGCGTCGCGGCGCTGCTCCTCTTCTGCGGTGCGATCTTGGCGGCGTGCTGGGCGCGCCGCGGGACGCTTGCGTCCGGGGACCGCCTAGTCAAGGTTGCGGCAGCGGGCATGTTCGCGGCGTGGCTCGCAGACACGAGCGTCGACTGGACCTACGACATCCCTGGGCTGGCGGGCGCGGCGATCGTCGCCGCCGCGCTGCTCGTCGTGCCCGCGCGCTCTCCCGGTGGTTGGGCCCCGGTGCGGCGCTCGAGGCGAGCGCAGGGGGTCGTAGTCGCTGCCCTTGTCGTCCTCGCTTTGCTCGCCGCCAGCGTCGGGCGGCAATACGCAGCGATTCGCTATCAGCAGGCGGGCGCGAGCGAGGTAGTGAGTTCGCCGCGTGCCGCGATCTCGACGCTGACCGAGGCTCGGAAGCTCGATCCGTATGCGCTCGAGACCGTATATTCGCTCGCGACGGCTTACGCTCGCCAAGATGACTATCGGGGCGCTCGGGACGTCCTGCTCCGGGCACAGGCGCTCGAGCCTGAGAATTACGTCCCGCCGGCGCTGCTGGGAGACCTCGCCGTCAGGCGCGGTGATACGAGCTTGGCTGGGCTCGAGTACAGGCGTGCGCTCGCGCTGAACCCGAACGACCCGGATCTGCGGCAGATGGTGGCGGCGACGCCATGAGCGCTACGGGGCATTTGGCGCCGTCCGATCCGGAGCTCGCCGGGGCCGCCGGGATCGACACCGCGCGCGCGCTAGCCGCGGAGGACGCGAGGGCGCTCGACGATGCCCCTTGCTGGCCCGTGACGCGGTTGGTGAGTTGGTCACTGACGCTGCTCCTGGCGGTCAGCATCCTCGCTCCGGAAGCGGCAGGCCGGGCGAACCTGATCGAGTGGCTCGTGCTCCTTGCGCCGACGCTCATGGCGACGCTCGGGTCGCGTGCGATGTTCGAGGTGATCGGCTTCGCCGCCGCGCGTCGGGGCCCACTCGCGTATCTCGCTGCCGCCGCGCCGTCGGCGCTGCTCGCCGCCGGTCTCATGGCGGGATCCTCAGCGATCGTCGGCGTCGGCTGGTCGCCGGTCATCGGCGCGGTCACGGCGACACTCGCGGCGGTCACTCTCGCGACGGCCGGGGCGGCACGCGGGTTTGAGATCCGCGTGCGCCTCGCCATGCGCCGCGTCTACTTCATCGGCTCGCGGGAAGCCGAGCGCGACCTCGCGCGCGAGCTCGCCCGCCACCACGACGCGACACTGGTAGGCGCCACCGTCCTCGCATCGCATCCCGGCCCGGTCGACGGCGTCGCGCTCGCCCAGGCCGTGCTCGCGAGCAGAGCCACGGTCGTGGTCCTCGACGGAGTGGCGATGCGCGTTTCCGAGCTCGTCCAGACGGCCACGCTCCTCAACCTGCGCGGAGTCCGGATCCGTGAGCTCATGTCCTACTACGAGCGCGAGTTCAAGAAGATCCCGCTCGCCGAGCTCTCACCGACCTGGTTCCTGTTCGACATCGCCACGATCCACCACCGGCGGCTCTACCGCTCGCTCCGGCGCGCCATCGATGTGGCCCTGGCCGCCGCGCTCTTGGGCTTCACGCTTCCGCTCACTCTCCTGGCCGCCGTGGCCATCCGCCTCACCAGCCCCGGGCCGGCGCTCTACCGCCAACGACGTGTGGGTAAGGAAGGCGAGGAGTTCACCCTCCTCAAGCTCCGGACCATGACTCAGCCGGTCAGCGCCGATGCGGAGGCGGCGTGGGGACCGTCACACGCTCACCGGGTAACACCGGTGGGAAAGCTCATGCGGCGTTTCCGCTTGGATGAGCTGCCCCAGCTGTGGAACGTCATCCGCGGCGATCTCGCCCTGATCGGGCCACGGCCCGAGCAAGTACCGATCGCGGCGCGGCTGGCACAGGAACTTCCCCACTACACCTCCCGACACCGCATCCGGCCCGGAGTGACCGGGTGGGCACAGGTCAACCTGGGCTACGGAGGGTCGGTGGAGGGCACGATGGCCAAGCTCCAGCGCGACCTCTACTACATGAAGCACAACAACCTTAGGCTCGATGCCCTGATCGTATGGCTGACCGTTAAGGCTGTACTCGCGGGCCGAGGATGACACGACAACGCACCACCAATGGAGGAAACATGCAGCTCAGAGTATGTCGGTCGGCGTCGGTCGCCGCCTGTGTAGCGGTCCTGGCGGCGGCAGCGGCAGGATCCGCACAAGCGGCAGTCACAGCGGTGACGGGACCTGCCACCAACATTAAGGCGACCTCGGCCATCCTCAACGGCACCGTGAGCACCGGAGGCAAGGTGACGCAATGGCAGTTCACCTACAACCTGGCTAATAACCCGCTCGCAGGCGGGTTCACCGACTCGGGCATCATCCCCGCGGGGACGACCGTGGGAGTTGGGGTGACGGCCGCGGCCACCGGTCTGACGCCGGGCACCGCGTATACGTACCAGCTGGTGGCCTCGGACGTCACCTTCGGTGTCAACTACTACCTGCTGGCACTCGTCTACGGCGGGACCCTCAGCTTCACGACCGGGGGTCCCGGCACCGCGTCCCTCACCAGCACCAAGCTGAAGGTCAAGAAGGGCCGCGTCGTGTTCAAGATCAAGTGCTCCAAGGCGCTGGACTGCACGGGGGGCGTGGTCGATGTCACCACCCGCCACAAGGGCAAGACGGTCGCCTGCGGCAGCGCCACGTTTACAGTCAAGGCCGGCAAGACCAAGACGATTAACACGAGCAAGGTCAGCAAGAAGTGCCACACGCTCCTCGCCGCGGCGAAGAAGAAGACGATCAAGGCGAAGCTGACCGCCAGCTTCGCCTTCCAGAACGGGTTCACGAAGACGGTGCATCTGAAGCTCAACCCCTAGGCAACTGCGCGCGCTGGGGCGCGGGCGAGACCCGCCCGCGCCCCGGTCCGCTAACCGTGGGCGAAGGCGGCGAAGCCCGGTTTCTGGGCGCCGCTCTGGGTCAACAGGCCACCGGAGCTGACGGGCGGGTTGTCGTACACGTTGACCCAGCCGAGCGAGTAGATCCGGTGCCAGCTCCGCGATAGGTGCAGGGCGTCCGTGATCCAGTGGGCGGCGATGCTGGGATCGACGTAGAAGTTGAACTCCTGGTCGGGCGCGGTCGGAATCGTCCATTCCGAGAGGAAGAGCGGCAGTCCCCGGCGCAGGTAGCGGTCAACCCAACCGGTGAGCTCGTGGAGGTCCGAGAACTGGACCTCCCCGAAGGGCGAGAGCGACGTCGTAAAGCTGGGGGTTTGATAGCTGAATGGATTGTGGGCGTACATATCCATCCGTGGCGGCCGTCCGTTCGGGAGCCGGAGGTTCTCGATCCACTGTTGCGTGTCGATTGAGCCGGTGGTGTACGTACAGCCACCGATGACCAGGTTGCGTGGGTTCACTCGCTTGAGGGCGCCGTAGGCGGCGTCGAGGATGCGGGCGTAGAGGTGGGGAGCGGCTTGCGCGGCCCGGCTCAGGGTTGTCGCCGGGGGTGACGGGATGAGGGGCTCGAAGTTCGGCGGGCGGGTCGGCTCGCCCCACACCATCCACACGTGCACGCCGGGGTAGCGTCTGGCGGCGGCGGTCGCGAAGGCGGCGAAGTCGGCGGGACGGCGCGGCGCCCAGTTCGAGGCGTGGCCCCCGTTGGCCCACGCGGGCGCGCCGATGATCTGCAGGAGGACACGCATGTGGAAGCGGTGCGCCTGGGTCAGGGCCTGCTTCACCTCCGCCGGCCAGTGGTAGGCCGGGTCGGCTGGGTTGGTGGGGTGCGCGGGACGAGTAGGCGCGACGTCGCCCCAGTGCAGGTCGTGCTCGTAGATCGTGACGCCGAGCTGGCGGTAGAGCGGGAACTGGTTCACACCGCCCCGGTAGACCTCGCCCCAGATGGCCTTGCTGAACGCGTTCGCGCTCGCGGGGGCGATGAGCACGACCAGCGCAGCGAGCGTGAGCAGCCGACCCAGGACGGTCCGTGTGCGTGCAATCAGCATAGAGGCGGCTTCGTGCCACTCTAGCGACCCGACCCGGCGCCCGTTCTTCCGGCCCGGCTTGCGATAATCGCTACCGCATGCCCGGCCTTGGCTCGATCCTGACCGCGATGGTCACGCCCTTCGACGCGGATGGACGCGTCGACGAAGAGGCCGCGGTCATGCTCATGCACCATCTGCTCGCGCACGGTTCCGACGGCCTCGTGATCTGCGGGACGACGGGAGAGGCGTCGACCCTGACCGACGAGGAGCACCTCGGCATGATCGAGCTCGCGGTGGGCGAGATGCAGGGGCGGGGGACCATCGTCGCCGGTGTCGGGTCCAACGATACGCGGCACGCGGTCCACCTCACGAAGCGCGCTACCGAGCTCGGCGCCGACGCGCTCCTCTCGGTGAACCCCTATTACAACCGCCCGAACCGGCGCGGGATCGTCAGGCACTACGAGGAAGTGGCCAGGGCCACGGACAAACCGATCCTCCTCTACAACATTCCTCAGCGCACCGCCAGCGATATGCCCAACGACCTCCTCGCCGAGCTCGCCCAGATCGAGGGAATCGTCGGAGTCAAACAGGCCAATCACGCCAACCTGGCGAAGATCGACGGGTTGATGATCTACGCGGGCAACGACGACATGCTGGCCGAGGTGCTCGATCTCGGGGAGCCCGGCGGCATCCTCGTCGCGAGCCATCTCTTCGGCCCGGAGATGCGGCGCATGGTCGACGAGCCCGAGCGCAGACGGGAGATCGATGCCTCCCTCAAGGACGTCTACCGCGACATGTCCATCGCTCCTGCCGCCGTGCTCATCAAGGCGGCTCTCGGCCTGCTCGATCTCAGCGTCGGGGAGCCCCGGCTTCCCTACGTTCCTGTGGACGAGGATGAGCTTGCGGTGATGCGCTCGATGCTCGAGCGCCACGGCCTTCGCCAAGCATCAGTGCAAGCGTGACCGACGCCCTGCGCGTACTCCCGCTCGGTGGACTCGGCGAGATCGGGAAGAACATGACCGTCGTCGAGTACGAGGGCCGGATCGTCGTCGTCGACACCGGACTGCGCTTTCCCACCGCCGAGATGCTGGGGATCGACCTCGTTCTCCCCGACTTCACCTACCTGCGCGAGCGAGCTAAGGACATCGAGGCGATCGTCATCACCCACGGCCACGAGGACCATCTGGGCGCGCTGCCCTGGGTTCTGCGCGAGCTGGGTCCGGAGCACCTGCCTACCGTCTACGGGGGCCGGCTCACGATCGCGATGGCGCGCTCGAAGCTCGACGAGCACAAGCTCCGCGACGCACCGCTCGAGGACCTCGAGCCGGGCGAGGAGCTCTCACTCGGCCCCTTCACGGTCGAGCTCGTGCACATGACCCACTCGATCCCCGACTCGTGCGCGGTCGCGCTCGGAACCGAGCTCGGAACCGTCCTCGTCACCGGCGACTACAAGTTCGACCAGACCCCCGTCGACGGTTCTCCCGCCGACATCTCACGCCTGGCCGAGCTCGGCCGCGAGGGCGTTCTCCTGCTCTGCGGAGACTCGACGAACGCCGACCGTGGCGGTTTCTCGCCCAGCGAGGCGGAGGTCGGACCTCACCTCGAGGAGGTGTTCGCCCACGCCGAGGGCCGGATCATCGTCACCAGCTTCGCGTCGAACATCCACCGCGTGCAGCAGGTGATCGACGCCGCGGCCGCGCTCGACCGCAAGGTGGCCCTGGTGGGGCGCTCGATGCGCAAGAACGTCAACATCGGTCGCTCGCTCGGGCACATCGAAATGCCGAGCGGGATCCTGATCCAACCCCAGGAGGTCGAGGACTGGCCCGACGACCGCGTGGTGGTGGTGTCGACGGGCTCGCAGGGCGAGCCGCTCTCGGCGCTGCGCCGGATGGCGCACAACGACCACCGGATGATCAAGCTCCACAACGGCGACACGGTCGTCTTTTCCGC
>JAXDGF010000131.1:0-18300 GCA_034665165.1 Solirubrobacteraceae bacterium
CCCGTGGTGCCCGAGGTGAGGATCGTCGTACGCCCGTGCTGAGCGGGCGCGACCACGTCGGACGGGTCGCCGCCGGCGATGAGCTCGTCGAGCGTGGGCTCGGGCAGGTCCTCCTCGACGTCGCCGCGCCAGGCGATGAAGCGCTGGTCGCGCCGCCCAGCGTCACCGATGAGCGCGGCGAACTCATCGTCGTAGATCAGCGCGGCCGCCTTCTCTCGCCCCACCACCTCGACGATCTGGGGTCCGGCGAACCCGGTGTTGAGATAGAGAACGTTGGCGCCGAGCTTCGAGCACGCGACCGTCGCCTCGACGAAGCCGCGATGGTTGCGGCACAGCAGGGCGACGTTGTCGCCCTCGTTGACGCCGCGGTCGGAGAGCGCGTGCGCGAGCGCGTTCGAGCGCTCGCCCAGCTCGCGGTAGGTGAGCTGGCCGCGGTCGTCGATGAGCGCGAGCTGGTTCGGATACCGTGCCGCCGAGGCCACGACCGCCGCCGCCGGCGTCGGGCCGAAGCGCCACAGGGCGATCCCAGCCTTGACGAGGCGATCGGGCAGGGTGGGGGCGAGCGCGCCGGACTCGACGAGCCGGCGCAGCGTGTCGAGGTGGGCGCCGACCGCTCCGAGCTTCATTGGTTCGCTGCGGGCGAGCGCTTCATCGGTTCGCCGCGAGCCTGGCGACCGCGGGCGCCAGTCGCTGCTCGAGCCACTCGGCGTCCACCCCTTCCACCTCGAATCTGGCCTCCCCGCCGGCGGTGCCGACGGTCACCCGCGGATAGGCCGGGCGGCGACGCAGCACCGACCGGCGCGACCGCGCGAGCTCGATGCGGCGAAGCTCGCTCCAGGCGTAGCGCACGAGCGGTGACCCGCTGAGCCCACGGACGACCTCGAGTCCCTCCCCGGAGAACACGAGCGCGACTTCTTCCTCGCCCTCGAGCTCGGGCGGACCGTCGAGGTGAACGGCGACGATGCGGATGTCGATGTCCTCCGGCTCCGCTGCCGGCCCGTCGCGCTCGGGAACCTCCGCGCCGGCCGTGCCCGCCGCGCCGCGGGCGCCGCCCGCCGCGCCCGCCCGGTCGTCTTGTCGCACCCCGGTCCCCTGCTCCGGCGCCTTCCCCTCGGCGATGGCGGCGAGCCCATCCTCGTATGACGGCGCGCCGACGATCCTGTGGGCCTCGGCGACAGCGGGATGACCGAGCGCCTCCCCGAGTCCGATCCCGAGCTCGTCGGTGGCGACGGAAGCCAGCGCTCGGCGCCACTGGAGCCCGTCCGCTCGGTCCGCGGCGCGCTCGACCATCTCCTCGAGCTTGTGTTCGTCGAGCTCGAGGACGTCCGCATGCGCGGCCGCGGCCTCCTCGAACGCCTCTCGCAGGCGCCCGACCAGTGCCTCGCGACCTTTTTCGGCAATCCGCCGCGCCTTGTCGTCCACGGTCCCGGGCATCATCCGAGCAGCTCCACCGGCGCTTCGAGCAGGGCTCGGATCCGGGTCAGGAACCCCGCCGCCTGAGCCCCATAGAGGATGCGATGGTCACACGCCAGCGTCAGGTTCATCTCGTGGCCCGCCACGATATCTTGGCCGCGCACGACCGGGACTTCTCGCACCGCCCCGACCGCGAGAATTCCCGCCTGCGGCGGGAGCACCGGCGGGCTGAAGCTGGTGATGCCCAGCGTCCCGAGGTCCCACACGGTGAAGGTGGCGCCGGCCAGCTCAGGGGGTGTGATCGTTCCGTCGCGCACGCTCGCGGCGAAAGCGCGGAGCTCGCCGTCGATCTCGAGCGTGGTCTTGGCGTCGGCGTCGGCGAGGGTGGGGACGGCGATGCCGCCGGCGGACATCATCGCCACCCCCACGTTCACCCGCGCGTAGAGCTCGAACTTACCGTCCCGGTAGGCGCCGTTCGCGCGCGGGTGCTCACGCAGCGCGAGGGCGGCCGCCCGGACGACGACGGCCGTGAGCGTCGGAACCTCTGCCGCGCCGGCATAGAGCTCCGGCCTGGCCGCCACGGCCGCCGACATGTCGACGATGACCGTGAGCTCGACGTCGGGCACGGTGGCCCGCGACTCGGCCGCCCGTCGCGCGATGACCCGCTCCGCCCGCGTCGGCTCCTCAACCTGCACGGCACCCTTGGCCGTCGTGGTGTGGGTGGGGGGTTCCATGGACCCTACCTACCCCGGCGCTCGGTCCGCGCCCTCCCATGCCGTGATGAACTCATCGGCCGCCATCTGCGCCAGGTCGGTGCGCACGGCGCGCAGGAGCTTGGCCGCGTCCTTAGGGGGGAGAACCCAGAACAGGACCACCTCCCCGTCGTCGATCGACACGACCTCGACGCGGTCGAGGCGACTGGAGTCGGCGAGGAAGGCGGGCTCGAGGCTCTCGCGGCTGACGATCAGGTGATAGGCCCGGTTGGCTTTCACGCGACCAGAGCCTCGCTCGCTTCCTCGATCGCCCGGTCGCCCTGGAAGACCCGGTCGCCCACCCCGATCGCCGGCAGCGCGTGCACCCCGGCAGCGCGGGCGCGGGTGCTCGCGGCCTCGAGCGCGTCCGCGACCGAGCGCGTCGCGATCCCCTTCAGGACCGCGGTCGGATGCATCTCGCACGCCGCCGCGGCGATGAGGACGGTGTCGGCATCGCCGAGATCCCGCCCGCCGGCGAAGGCCTGCCGGAAGGCGGCGAGGGAGAAGGCCACCGCGCGGCCGATCCGCTTCGCGTACGTCGCCGCGAGCATGGCCGTGTGAGCCCGCGGCGGCCACGACTGCGGCCAGCGCACGGGTTGCAGGCCGAGCTCAGCCGCCGCGCCTTCGATCACGGCCCGGTCCGGATCGAGCACCGGATCCCACAGCACGGGCTCCCACTCGGGCACTACGGGCAGCCCGGCCATGATGCGCTCAGCCGCGAGATAGCAGGCCGGAGACCCAAGCTCGTAGTAGAACGTGGGCCGCGGGGATGGGGAGCCCTTGTCAGCCGTGAATCAGCCATCCGTCCGCTGCCCGAGCCGCCTCCATAACCGCTTCGGACAGCGTGGGGTGGCCGTGGATGATCCGCGCCACCTCGGGGTAGCCGCCCTCGAGCGCGCGGACGTTGACGAGCTCCTGGATGAGTTCGGTCGCCCTCGTGCCCACGATGTGGCCTCCGAGCATCTCGCCGTACCGCTTCTCGCCCACGATCTTGACGAGCCCCGTCCGGTCGCCGTACACCGTGCCCCCGCCCACGGCGCCGTACTGGAGCTTGCCCACGACGACGTCGAAGCCTTGCTCGCGCGCCTGGGCCTCCGTGAGCCCGAAGCTCCCCACGTTCGGCGTGCAGAACGTCGCGCGGGGAATGTCGACGTAGGCGATCGGATGGGTCTCGAGTCCGGCCGCGTCCTCGACGGCGATGATCCCCTCGTCGGACGCCTTGTGGGCGAGCGCCGGCCCGGGCACGATGTCGCCGATCGCGTACACGCCGGGCACGCTCGTGCGCATGGCGCCATCGACGACGACGAAGCCGCGCTCGTCGACGGCGATGCCGGCTGCGGTGAGCCCGAGTGCCTCGACGTCCGGCCCCCGGCCCGCCGCGATCACGAGCCACTCGGCCTCGCCCTGCTCGCCTCCGTACGTGAAGGCGACGCCCTTGTCATTCTCCACCACGTTCTGCACCAGGGTCGAGGTGTGGACCTGCATGCCCTGGCGCTTGAGTCCGCGCTCGGCCAGCTTCGAGATGTCGGCGTCCTCGGTCGGGAGCACCCGCTCGAGAGCCTCGAACAGGCGCACCTCGGTTCCGAGCCGGGCATAGGCGGACGCGATCTCGCTCCCCGACGCGCCCGCGCCGACGACGGCCAGCGTCCGCGGGAGCTCGGGCAGAGCCCAGGCCTCCTCGGTCCCGATCACCCGTCGTCCGAACTCGGTGCCCGGGATGGGTCGCTTGACCGATCCGGTGGCGATCAAGATCGTCTTCGCCGCGATCTCGTCGTAGCCGACGGTGACGCGGCCCGGCCCCGCGAGCGCCCCTTCGCCCTCGACGACGTCGATCCCGTTCTTCTTGAACAGCCCCGACACCCCACCGGTGAGGGTCGAGATCACCTTCTCGCGGCGGGCCATCACGGCGGGGAAGTCGACCTCCGGCGCCGCCACCTTGATCCCGTAGTCGCCCGCCTCGCGGATCTCGGAGAGGATGTCGGCCGAGCGCAGGACCGCCTTGGCCGGGATGCAGGCGTAGTTCAGGCAGCGCCCGCCCACGCGATCCTTCTCGATCACGGCCGTCTTCATCCCCAGCTGTGCAGCTCGGATCGCGGCGACGTAGCCGCCGGGGCCAGAGCCGATAACGACGCAGTCGTAAGCGCTTTCCGCCATATCCATCCAGCCTAGCTCAGTCGCTTACCGTGACCGGGGGTCAGCGTTGCTCCCTCGAGGGGACCTGCATGCGGCCCATGGAGCGCACGAGCTTGTAGAAGAGGATGCCGCCCAGCGTGAGACCGACCGCGCACACGGCGAGGCCGGCGAGGTTCGAGACCTTGATCAGGAGCACCGCGAAGGTGAGGAGCACGAGCACGAGCAGGGCCTGGAATCCGAGCACGGCCCAGTAGCGCATGCGCCACATCCCCCCGGCGCACACGAACATCACGAGCGCGAACAGGAGCACCCCCGCCGCCCCGGGCTTCTGGCCGCCCACCTTCAGCTTCGACCCGAGCAGGAGCGAGACGAGGTTGAAGGCGCCGAAGCCCACGGCGAGCACGGCGCTCACCACGATCGGCCACGGGCGCTCGCCCGGGGCGTAGGGGGTCAGCGTCGCGCGGACGGCCTCGTTGCGGGCCTCGGAGCGGCTCGGCGCCTTGCCGGCGCTCGGCGCCTTGCCGGCGCTCGGCGCCGCGCCCAAGCCCACGACAGGCGCGACGGGGCCGGCCGCCGACCGCTCGGCCACGCGGGTCCGCGCCGCCCCCACCGGCGCCTTCGCGCGCCGCCCGCGCTTGCGGCTACGCTGCCCCAACGCCTGCCTCGCTCACGCGCGCGCCCGTCTCGATGGCGCCGCGCAGCGCGCGCGCCGCGCGCACCGGGTCCGCAGCCTCGGTGAGCGCGCGCACGACGGCGATGCGCCGCCCACCCACCGCCCTGACCGCGGCGGCGCCCGCGGCGTCGATCCCCCCGATGGCGAAGAACGGCACCCGGGCGTGGGCGGCGGCGTAGGCCACGAGCTCGAGCCCGACGGCGGGGCGCCCTGGCTTGGTCGGTGTCTCGTGCACGGGGCCGACGCCGATGTAATCGACGCCCTCGGCGGCGTCGAGCTGGGCCGGCGTGTGGGTCGAGAGACCGAGGAGCCGGTCCGGGCCGATCAGTTCGCGTGCGGTCGCGACGAGACCGTCGTCCTGCCCGATGTGGACCCCGTCGGCGCCGACCTCGGCCGCGAGGTCGGCGCGATCGTTGAGGACGAAGAGGGCGTCGTGCTCGGAGCACCGGCGCGCGAAGCGCTCGGCGGCGGCGGCGATGTCGCCGTCGGGAGCCCCCTTCATGCGCAGCTGCACGATGTCGACGCCGCCGCGCAGCGCCTGATCGAGGAAGTCGTCGGGACGCGCGTCGCAAACCAGGTACAGGCGAGCGGCGAGCAGGCGGTCACGGCGGTCGGACACGGACCCTGAGTCTGCCATGCCGCGGCGGTACCATGGGGGAGAACGGGAGCCCAACGGTTGGGCTGAGAGGGCGGAAATGCTGATCCGCCGACCGTCTGAACCTGATCGGGGTAATGCCCGCGCAGGGAGGAAGCAAATGCACGACCACAATGGAGCTTCGCGCGACGTCGTCGTCATCGGCGGCGGCGTGATCGGCCTGGCCGTAGCCTGGCGCGCGGCGCAGGCTGGACTGTCCGTCACCGTGCTCGAGCGCGGCCAACCCGGCGCCGAGACCTCACACGTCGCGGCCGGCATGCTCGCGCCGATCAGTGAGGCGACTCCGACCGAGCTCCCGGTCCTCGCCCTTGGCTTGCGCGCCGCCGTCGGCTACGAAGGCTTCGCCGCCGAGCTCGCCGACGCCTCCGGCTGCGATCCCGGCTACCTGGCCTGCGGCACCCTGGCCGTGGCCCGCGACGCCGACGAGGCCGAGGCGCTCGAGCGCGAACTCGAGCTGCGGCGCGGCCTCGGCCTCGAGGTCGAGCGGCTGCGTCCGAGCGCGGCGCGGGCGATGGAGCCCGCTCTGGCCCCCACCCTCAGGCTCGCGCTCGCGGTCCCGACCGACCACGCGATCGATCCCCGCCGGCTGACCGCCGCCCTCGCCGAGGCGGTCGCGCGCGCCGGCGGCGTGGTCCGCACCGGCGCCGAGGTGGCCGCGATCACGCTCGCGGACGCTCACGCGACCGGGGCCGTTCTCGCCGGTGGCGAGCGCGTGGTCGCGGGCGATGTCGTCGTCGCGGCCGGCCCCTGGTCCGGCCGACTCGAAGGCCTCCCTCCGGAAGCGCGCGTGCCCGTCCGCCCGGTCAAGGGCCAGATCCTTCGCCTCCACGACCCCGCCGGGCCGGGGCTGCTGTCGCGTGTCCTGCGCATCGCCGGGCGCGGCTACGTCGTACCGCGCGGGGACGGGCGCTACGTGCTCGGCGCCACCACGGAGGAGCGCGGCTTCGATCGGACCGTCACCGCCGGGGCCGTGTTCGAGCTCATGCGCGAGGCGATCGAGCTTGTGCCGGGCTTCTCGGAGCTCGTGCTCGACGAGTGCTCGGCCGGTCTGCGCCCCGCCACGCCCGACGGTGTCCCCGCCATCGGGCCGGGCGCCATCCCCGGGCTTCACTGGGCCACGGGCCACCACCGCGGCGGGGTCCTGCTCGCTCCCGTTACGGCAGCTCTGTCTGTTGCCGGACTGCTGGGAGAGCCCGCCTCGTCCAAGGCGGCCGCCTCCGTCGCCCCCACACGGTTCGCCCCGGTGCCGGCACGATGATCGTCGCCGTCAACGGCACCGAGACCGAGCTCCCGGATGGCGCCACCGTGGCCGGCGTCCTCGCCGAGCTCAAGGTGCCGAGCGTCGCCCGCGGCGTCGCCGTGGCCGTGCAGGGAGAGGTCGTCCCGCGTCGCGAGTGGGTGACCACGCCGCTCCGCGACGGCGACCGGGTCGAGGTCGTCTCGGCGATTCAGGGAGGATGACGGCGTGCACGACGACCTCGTCATCGCCGGCCGCCCACTCGGCTCGCGCCTGATTCTGGGCACGGGCGGCTTCACCAACCACGAGGTCCTCGCGGCCTCGCTCCACGCCTCGGGGACCGAGCTGTGCACGGTCGCCCTGCGGCGGCTCGAGCCGGGCGCCAAGGGCGGGATCATCGACGTGCTCGACGCTGCGGGTGTCGCCGTCCTGCCGAACACCGCCGGGTGCTTCACTGCCCGCGATGCCATCGTCACGGCCAAGCTCGCGCGCGAGGCATTCGAGACCGACTGGATCAAGCTCGAGGTGATCGGCGACGATCGCACCCTCCTGCCCGACGCCCCCGAGCTCCTCGCCGCGGCCGAGACGCTCGTCGACGAAGGCTTCGTCGTTCTTCCCTACACGACCGATGACCCCGTGCTCGCGCGCCGCCTGGAAGATGTCGGCTGCGCCGCCGTGATGCCGCTCGGGTCTCCGATCGGAAGCGGGATGGGGATCTGCAACCCCTACAACCTCTCGATCCTCGTCGAGCGCGCCGGGGTACCCGTGATCCTCGACGCCGGTGTGGGCACGGCCTCGGACGCCGCCCTCGCGATGGAGCTCGGCTGCGACGCCGTGCTCTGCGCCAGCGCCATCTCGCGCGCCCACGATCCCGTCACCATGGCGCGTGCGATCGCGACCGCGGTGCAGGCCGGGCGCCTCGCGCGCGGCGCGGGCCGGATTCCCCGCCGGCGCTACGCCGAGGCCTCGACGACCGACGCCGGCATGGCCGAGCTCGCCGTCCCGGACCCGTACGCGCCCGGCGGCCGCGGCGTGCCCGGCGTGCCCGGCGGTCCCGGCGTGCACGATCCCCACACGGTGGGCGCCGAATGAACTTCGAGGGGCTGATCGACCGCTGGGAGGCGGCCTGGTCGAGCAAGGATCCCGAAGCGTTCGAGCCCGTGTGCGCGATCAACGTGCACTACGAGGATCCGACCACAACAGAGCCGCTCGAAGGTCTCGAACCCCTCGTCGCCCACGCCCAGCGCCTGTGGGCGGCCTTCCCCGACGCCCGCCTCGACCGCACCGGCGAGCGCCTCTACAACGAGCGCTTCTTTGCCGCCCCCAGCAAGCTCCTCGGAACCCACCGCGCGCCGCTCGAGGGCCTGCCGGCGAGCAACCGCTTCGTCGTCGTGCACTGCGTCGTCTACGCCGAGGTCCAGAAGGGCGTCGTCTTCCGCGCCCGCGCCTTCTTCGACCTCTACGACGCCGCCGTCCAGCTCGGCGTCCTGCCCGCCCACGGAACGATGGGCGAGAAGGCGCTGCTCGTGCTGCGCGGGTTCGGCCTGCGCGGGCCGGGCCGGGGCATCACCGGCGGGCGCTAGCCGACGTACACTCTCGCGCTTGGCTCGCCACTTCATCACCGGAGAGGAGCTGAGCGCGGACGAGCTGCGGGCGCTGCTCGACCGCGCGCTCGAGCTCAAGGCGGCGCCCCTGAGCTCGGACGCACTAGCGCGCCGGACCGTCGCCCTCATCTTCCAGAAGCCATCGACCCGGACGCGCGTCTCGTTCGAGGTCGGCATCGTCGAGCTCGGTGGCCATCCCGTCGTGCTCCGAACCGACGAGCTCCAGCTCAGCCGGGGCGAAACGGTCAGGGACACGGCGCTCGTCCTCTCTCGACACGTGGCCGCGATCGGGATCCGAACCGGCCCCGACGAGATCGTGCGCCAGCTCGCCGAGTACGCAACCGTCCCGGTCATCAACATGCTTACCGCCGGCCATCACCCGTGCCAAGCGCTGGCCGACCTGCTCACGCTGCGCGAGGCGTTCGGCGACCTCGAGGGGCTGACCGTCGCGTACGTCGGGGACGGCAACAACGTTGCACGCTCGCTCGCCATCGTCGGCGCCCTCGCCGGCGTCAAGGTCCGGATCGCCTCGCCGCCGGGCTTTGACCTCGAACCCGTCGCCGGGGCGGAGCTCTTCAGCGATCCCGCTGAGGCGGTGGCGGGTGCCGACGGTGTCTACACCGACGTATGGGTGAGCATGGGTGACGAAGACGCGGGCGGTAACGGCGCCCCCACCCTGCAGGAGCGCCGCAGCGCGCTCGCTCCCTACCGGATCGACGACGCCCTGCTCGACCGCGCCGCGCCCCACGCCGTCGCGCTGCACTGCCTGCCCGCCCACGCTGGGGAGGAGATCACCGCCGAAGTGCTGTACGGCGCGCGCGAGCGGATCTGGGACCAGGCCGAGAATCGCCGGCATGCCCAGAAGGCGCTGCTCGAGCTCCTCGTCCGGGTGTAACCGACGCCTTAAGCGGGCAGAACGCGATGAGGTCGAGTACGCTCGCGCCGAGAGGGAGGAGAGGATGCCAGCACCAAAGTCCACGCCCAGTTCCGGCGGATCCGGTCGCTCGAAGAAGTCCACCTCGGGCGCCACGCCGCCGCCGGCGAAACGGGCCCCGCAGAGCGGTGACCGGGCGGCGGGCGCGTCGAATCCGCGCGATCTCGTCATGCTCACACGCGACCGGATCCAGGACACGCTCGACGACTTCGCTGAGCGCGGCCGGGTCACGCGCGACGACGCCAACGAGCTGGTGGCCGAGCTCCTAAGGCGCGGCCGCGAGCAGACAGAGGACATCCTGAGCGAGCTCGAGCGCCTGGTCGACCGCGGTCGCGACCAGCTTGAGACGGCGACGAAGAGGGCGCGCCGGGTCGAGCCCGTCGACCGCCTCGTGCGCAGCGCCGACCGCGCCCGGCGCACGGTCGGCGTCGGTCCCGCCTTCCCCATCCTCGGGTACGACGACCTGAGCACGGGCCAGGTCAGGGACCGCCTCCAGGGGCTCGCACCGCCCGAGCTGCGCAAGGTCCGTGACTACGAGCGCCGGCACGCGAACCGCAAGACGGTGCTCGAGGCGATCGAGAACGCCCTGGGGTAGCGGCGCGGGGGGTGGGGGCGCGCCGCCGCAGCGGCCCGCCGCCATCGCCACCCCGACGACGCGGATTCGGCTAGGCTGCGCGCCTATGCGATGCCGGATCGCCGCAGGGGCGGCTTGCTCTTTGCTCATTGCCGTCGCGGTTTCCGCGTGCGGTGGCGCTTCGGGTAACGGTGTCGCCTCGAAGGCCCCGGGCGCGATCGTCACGTCGGCGCTGGCGGCCGTCGACAACGCGAAATCCGCGCATATCTCGGGGCGCATAGTCAGCGCCTCGTCGCCCATCAGACTCGATCTCGATCTCGTCTCCGGCCAGGGCGGGAAGGGCTCGATGTCGGAGGGCGGCCTCGGCTTCAAGATCGTCGTTCTCAAGCACGAGATCTACATCAACGGCAGCCCCGCCTTCTGGACGCACTTCGGTGGCGCCGCCGCGGCCCAGGTGTTCCAAGGCAAATGGCTGAAAGCCCCCGCGAGCGGCAGGTTCGCTTCCCTGGCTCACCTCACCGACCTGCACACCCTGCTCAGCACCGTCCTCTCCACACACGGTGCGCTGACCAAGGTGGGGACGGCGACGGTCAACGGTCAGAGCGCGGTCGGCATCCGCGACACGACCAACGGTGGCACCCTCTACGTCGCCACCACGGGCCAGCCTTACCCGCTCGAGATCCGCAAGGGCGGAACCAGCGGCGGGCGCATCACGCTCGGGAACTTCGACGCACCGGTGTCGCTCACCCCTCCCGCGAACGCGATCGACATCTCGAAGTTCAAGTAGCCGCGGGGGGGGCGGGGCGGGACACAGTCTCGCCCGCGCGAGGAGCTATGCGGATGGGCCGCCGCTATCCGCCAGGGCGCGCTTGGCTCGTCGCTCGGCGGCCTCGCGCTTGAGGTCGGCCTGCTTGGTCGAGATCATCTCGACCTGGGCTGCTCGCCGTTCTGCCGAGGTCGGCCTGTGCTTCGCCGGCTGAACGGACACGGTTACCTTGTGCCTTGCTGCCATCACTCTCTCCTTCGTTCACGGATCATCGCGTCCGATGAGCGCGGGATTCAGCATCGGCCCACGTCAGCGTCGCGCCGCGACATTAGATTGCTAGGGGTGCCCCGCATACGGGGCAGATTGTGAGGAACGCTGCCGCCTCACGGTGCTCGCGGAAGCCGGCAGCTTGGGCAGACGACGCTCGGTTAGGCGAATCGTCGTAGACGCCCTACCTACAGGGTATCGCAGGTCGCGACACCCGGCGTGTTCGCGCCCCGCGCTCAGTCGAGGCTCAGCGCGTCGCGCAGGACGTTGAAGTCGAGCCGCTTGCCGTTCAGCTCGCGCAGCATCTCCTCCGGTGTCAGGCGCTGGCCGTCGTGCCACAGGGCGCGCAGGGTGGCGCCCGCCTCCGGGTCCTCGAACCAGGCGGGACCGAAGTGCTCGCGAAGGTGACCCCGCAGGTGGGTCTCCAGCGCCCACGCGCGCAGGTAGGCGGTGCAGTAGAAGCCGGGATCGACGTCGGCGAGGAACGTCTGCCACGGCCAGTCGACGCGCAGGGCGGCCGACAGGAGCTCGGCGTAGCGATCGGCCATCGGTTCGAGCCCCCCGTCGCTCGCGCCGTGAAGCTCGAGCTCGTACGCGAACTTGGCCGTGTACCGGCGCAGGTAGACGAGCTGGTTCGCGCGCGCGTACGCGGCGAGCCCGCCGTCGTCGTCCACGCCGAGGCGCCGGCGCAGCCATTCGGGATCCTCGATCAGGTGTTGGAAGAGGAAGGCGTAGGCCTCGGTGATGGCATTGTCTCCGAGCTGGCGGAACTCGAACGGGAGCGCGGGATCGACGTTGGCGAAGTGCTCGGTGTGCCCGCCCTCGTGGAACAAGGCGGCGAAGTCGTCGCGACCGCCCACGGGAGCGATCACGAGGTACACCTCGCCCGGGGCTCGCACGGGCGCGCAGAAGGCACGGGGAGATTTCTTCGGGCGCCGCTCCGTGTCGAGGATCACGCCGGGCTGAGCGGCGATATCGATGCCGAGTCCGCGGGCGGTCTCGATGAAGCTCTGGGTCAAGCGGTCGGCGGGGAAGCTCGCATCCGTCTCGGCGGCGCGAAAGAAGCGCGGCAGGTCGGACCGGCGAAGCTTGTCGAGTCCGATCCCGAGCGTCCGCTGAAGCTCGGGCTCGAGCACGGGGCCATAGCTCGCCTCGGTCGCGGCGGCGAACGTCTCCGTCTGCCGGTGGAGGGCCTCGAAGTCGATCCCCTGGAGCGATGCGCACATGTCGCGGTAGCTCGGATACCCGAGGTCCTCGGCCAGCTCGTGCTGGCGCTCGAGGACCTCGCGGTGGAGCGGGTTCAGCTCCTGCTCGGTGAGGGCGAGCCTGGCTTCCTCGATCTCGGCCCGGCGCTCGGCGTCGGGCTCGTTGGCCTGCGTCACCGCCGACTCGCGGTACCCGATTCGCTCGCCGTCGAGCTCGATCGAGAGCTCGGCCTCGCGGCGCGCAAGCTCGGCGTCGAGCGCCTTGGTCGCCTGCCCGAGATGGCCCTCGACGGCGAAGTCGAGCAGCATCCTCCTCCGCCGCCGTTCGTCGGTGCCGGGAGCAGGCGCGGCGGCCTGCTCGCGCAGGTCCTCGACCGCCGCTCGGGTGAACAGATCCTCGTACTTGACGTAGATGGCCTCGATCTCGAAGTCGTCCGTGAGGCCGGCGAAGTGACGGTAGAACTCGGCGTTGAGCTCGGCGACGAACTCCTCCGCCGACTCCCGATATCCCTGCAGGTCCATGCGCCTGCCATCCTAGACCGGGTGAGCACTGGAACGACCCCCGCTCCTCGGCCCGCGCGTGGCGCCGAGCTCGAGCTGACCGTCGACTCGCTGGCGTACGGCGGCGCCGGCGTGGCCCGCCTCGACGGCTACGTCGTGTTCGTCTCTGGAGGCATGCCCGGAGACCGCGTGCGCGCACAGGTGGGCAAGGCCAAGCGGGCCTACGCCGAGGCGCGCGCGACGGAGATCATCGAGCCTGGCCCCGATCGCGTCGATGCCGTCGCCGCGCATCCGGGAGCGCCGTGGCAGGTGCTCCGCTACGAGCGCCAGCTCGAGGTCAAGGAAGCTCAGGTGGCCGAGGCCCTGACCCGCCTCGGCGGGCTCGAGGATTTACGCATTGAGCCGATCGTGCCCGCCTCTGACACGTGGCGCTACCGGAACAAGCTCGAGTACTCGTTCGGGGCCGATCCCACGGGGCGCCTCATCTGTGGCTTCCACGCCCCCGGTCGCTGGGATGAGATCGTCGAGGTGAGCGACTGCCTGCTCGCCTCCGAAGCCGCCAACGCCGCGCGCGAGCGCGTGGTGCAGTGGTGCCGCTCCCACGGCCTCGAGCCCCACGATCGCCGCGCCGGCACCGGCCTCCTGCGCAACCTCGTCGTCCGCGAGGGGCGGCGCACGAACCAGCTCCAGGTCCGCCTCGTCACCGCGCCCGGGGAGCTCGACGCCCAGGCCCTCGCGGCGGCGGCGGACTGCGACGGCGTGCTCTGGACCCGGATTTCGAGCGTCGGCGAGACGACGTCCGGGGGCGAGACGTCGCTCATCGCGGGCGCGGACTACCTCGACGAGGAGATCGGCGGCATCCACGTGCGCATCTCCCCCCAGGCGTTCTTCCAGACCAACACCGAGATGGCCGAGCGCCTCTACGCAATCGCGATCGACCGCGCCCAGCTCTCGGGCTTCGAGCGCGTCTACGACCTCTTCTGCGGGATCGGGACGATCGGCCTGCTCATGGCGCCCCGCGCCGCCGAGCTGTGGGGACTCGAGGTCGTGCCCTCGGCCGTCGCCGACGCCATCGCCAACGCCGGCCTCAACGAGATCGAGGGGGCGCACTTCTTCGCCGGTGACGTCCGCCTCGCCCTGCGCGAGCTCGTCGAGCGCGCCGGCCGCCCTGACATCCTCGTCGTCGACCCACCCCGGGCCGGCCTGTCCCAGAAGGTCGTGCGCCGGATCATCGAAGCGGGGCCACGCCGGATCGTCTACGTCTCCTGCAATCCCACCACCCTCGCGCCCAACGTCGCCCAGCTCGTCGAGGCCGGCTACGCCCTCGGGCCCGTTCAGCCCGTCGACATGTTCCCCCAGACCCCGCACATCGAGTGCGTCGCCGTGCTCGACCGGGCCCGGTAACCGCCGCATGCGCGCGGCCACGATTCGCGACGGCAAGCTCGACCTCCTCGAGCACCCCGACCCCGAGCCCGGCACGGGTGAGGTCCTCGTTCGCGTGCTGGCCGCGGGCCTGAACGGCGCCGACATCCACCAGCTCGCCGGGCGCTATCCCGCACCCCCCGGCGAGCCGCAGGACATTCCGGGGATGGAGCTCGCGGGCGAGGTGGTCGCGGTCGGACCCAAGGCGCTGCGCTTCTCCGCGGGCGACCGCGTCATGGGCATCGTCGGCGGTGGCGCCCACGCCGAGCTGGCGGTCGTACACGAGCGCGTCCTCATGTCCGTACCCGACCGCCTGTCGTGGGTGGAGGCCGGGGGGGCACCCGAGGTCTTCACCACCGCGCACGACGCCCTCTTCACCCAGGCGGGGCTCCTGCCCGGAGAGCGACTGCTCGTCCACGGCGCCGCGGGCGGAGTCGGCACGGCAGCGGTGCAGCTCGGTCACGCGCTCCGCGCCCGGGTCACCGCGACCGTCCGCCGCCCCGAGCTCCGCGAGGACGTGGCCGCGTTCGGCGCCGAGGTCATCGCCCCGGAGGATTTCGCCGCGCACGGCCCCTTCGACGTGATCCTCGAGCTCGTGGGCGCTCCCAACCTGGCCGAGAACGTGGGCGCGCTCGCCACTCAGGGCCGGATCAGCGTCATCGGGATCGGCGCTGGAGCGAAGGCCGAGCTCAACCTGGGGGCGCTCATGTTCAAGCGCGGGCGGATCTTCAGCTCCACCCTTCGCTCACGGCCGCTCGAGGAGAAGGCGCTCACCGCGCGGGGGGTCGAGCGCTCGGTCCTACCGCTGCTGGCCGACGGCACGCTGAAGGTCCCGATCGCCGCCACCTACCCGCTCGACGAGGTCGCCAAGGCCTACGAACGCTTCGTCGCCGGCGGCAAGCTCGGCAAGATCGTTCTCGTGACATTCCGCTCGGGATGAATCCCGGCGGCTTCTCGCTTCGTTGGCGGCTGCTCGCGCTCGCGCATGAGTCTTATGCTGCCTCGGCGACGGGCACTGCCCATGCCCGGTGGTAGATGTTGATCGCGGCGTTGTGATCGCGGTGCATGCTGAGCCCGCACGCCGGGCATTCATGGCAGCGCTCAGAAAGCGCCTTCGGAACCCGGGTACCGCACCGTGAGCACTCCTGGCTCGTGCCGCGTGGGTCGACGCGGACGAGGACCCCGCCGCGAGCCTCGAGCTTCTCCCCGAGCACGGTGAGAAACTGGCTCCAGCCGGCATCCAGGATCGACCGGTTCAACCCCGCTTTCTGCCTGACCCCGCGACCCGGCTTATCGATCGTGCCCTTCGCGGAGGCGACCATCGCCGTGACCGTGAGGTCCTCGACAGCGACAGCCGTATAACGCTCCGCCAGCGCGAGCGCCCGCTTGTGATGAAAGTCCCGTCTCGCACGCGCGAGCTTCAGGTGCGCTCTCGCGACCCGCTCACGCTGCCTTTCTCGCCGCCGCGAGCCGCGCTGGCAGCGCGCGAGCGCCTTCTGCTCATGACGAAGCTTCCGCGCCGCGTGACGTAGATGCCTCGGATTCTCGATCGCCGACCCGTCGTCCAACGTCGCGAGACTCTCGACCCCGAGATCAAACGCGACTCGCCCAGACTCAGGCACGAGCTCCGGATCCACCACGACCGGCGCGGCGCCGAGGTCGCACACGATGTGGGCGTACCAGCCATCGGCTTTTTTCACGAGCGCACACGTCTTCGGGACCCCTTGCAGCGGCCGGTGCAAACGAACGCGGACGCTGCCGACGCCGCTGATCTTCAACCTTCGCGCGTCCGCATCGAGACTGACGCCGTTGCCCCACTCCTTGAACTGCACCGACCGCCAGTGCCTGGCGGCCTTGAACCTCGGAAAACCGTTCCGCCGCACGCCCGCGCGAAGGCGGCGGAAGAACGCGTTGTACGCAAGATCGAGACGCTTCAACGCCGTCTGCGCCGCGTGAACGTGGCAGCCTTCGAGCATCCCCGCCTCGCGCACATCCCGGATCTCCCGCGACTGCGCCCGCCACCCCCGCGACTCCCCACACCCGCGGTAGACCGCGATTCGCTGCTCCAGCGCCGCGTTATACAACCGGCGCGTGACTTCCAGATACCGCTCCAGCCCCGCTGCCTGCGCGGCGGTCGGCTTGAGCTTGAACACGAACGTGCGCCGCACCGATCATCACCCGATCTGCGCCGCGATGTAGCGGTCCACAGTCGGCTCCAAGACGTTCCCGACCGTCGAGCAAAAGTCGCGGCGCCTCCACAGCGACGACATCCGCAACAGCACCGGGTGCTGCTCGCGCAGTAGCCGACTCGTACCGCCCTTCACCGCCCGGGCAACCTCGCGCGCCGCAGCCGACGGGCTCGCACGAACGAACACGTGAACGTGATCGGCCGCTACCGCCAAGCGAATCGCCTCCCACCCATCCTCGGCGCAGACCTCTCCGATGATCCGCTCACGATCCCGCCCCGACCCGACCCGTGAGCACGCGCCTGCGACGACACGGGCACACACCAAGCGGCAGGCCGCAACAGGCACCCGGTGCTCATCACACGCACAACCCATCCGACGACCCACGCTATCGACAGCACCAGACGAATCACCACACGGCCAGCTAAAGCCGCCGCACACAGCCAAGTCGTCCTATCCCACGGCCTAAAGCCCGAGGACTTTCGGACGGACTTACACGGTCATCGGCGACGCGTAGCCGTCGGGCGCCCGCGAGCCCGCGGCCCGCGCCCGACCCAGCAATCGCCACCCGCAGCTAGCCGAAGCCTTCTTCTTCCTCGCCCAGGGGGACGACGTCGTCGGCGTGGACCCCGCACAGGGTCGGGCCGCCTGACTCGAGTGCCGCCTGCATCTCGGCCGAGGTCAGCTTGGCTCCGCACTCCTCGCACCGGTCGCCCACATCTTCGATTGAGTGCTCCTCGAGGCTCATGGTCGCGAGTCTACCCACGTCGGCGGGCCGCGGATTAATACGGCGGCAGGTCAGCCCACCACTGACCCAGCACCCGGAAGGCGGACCAGAAGGCGCGCTTGGCGCTCTCTTCGTCGAGCGCCTCGTCGATGCTCGGGACGAACAGCGCCTCCATCGTCGGCGTCAGCCGCTGAAGCGCGCCCAGCTCGGCCGTGAGCGGGCGCGCGAGCGGGATCTCGAGATCGTTGACGACCGCGAGCGCGTCCTCGCCCATCACGACAACCATCTTGGGCTGGATGATCGCGAGCTCCTCGACAAGCCTGGCAATACAAGCGGGGTCGGCCATCACCGGGTCGAGCACCGGGCACTTGACGCACAGGGTCCCGTAGACAACCAAAGGATCGATCTGGAGGCGCTTGAGCGACTTCATCAGCGCGTTGCCGGTGCGGCCGTAGAAGGCGACTCCCTCCTCGACCTCCGAGGGCCGGGCCGAGTACTTGACCAGGAACACGTCAGCCTGCGGATGACCGGACCCAAGCACGGGCATGAGGTTGCCGCGCGGGCAGTGGGGACAGGCCTGGATCTCGCGGGTGAGCGCGTTCAGCTCGCGGATCGCGCGCTCGAGGTATTTCTCGCGAATCTCGTCATCGGTGGCGGGCACGACTACTCGATTGGACGGCGCGTCGCCTTGTCCTTGCGAGTGCATCAACAGTTGCGGGTCTCCGGGGCCCTCTGCATCAAGGCTTGCGGGTCGCGCGCCGCACCCGGCGCTCGCGCGAGGCGCGGCGCGCGGGAGCCGGTAAAGCGCGTGTCTGCAGGAACTTCAGGGCTTGAACGTAGAGGAGGCTGGCGGGATTTCGCACGATATCGGCGTCGCGCAGGGCGGTCATGAACTCCTCGGGCCCGTCGAAGTCGCGCATCCGGATGCGGACCGAGCCCAGGCCCTGCGGCACGTGTGCATCGGAGCCCGCACCGGCAGGAATGCGGTACTTGGCCGCGAAGCGCACCGCCTCCTCGTTGAACTCGGAGATGGCCACCCGCGGGTTGAAGACCTCGATCGCGTCGACGTCGTCGAGCACGGCGAGCAGGTGCTCGTAATCGGGTACCGAGTGCAGACGGTCGAACGGGTGGGGCACGTAGACGAGGCCGCCCTGGCGCTTGATCTCGGCGATCGTCTCCTGAAGCGTCATCCCCCGCGGGATCTTCTCCTCGATGAAGAGGCCGATCACCTCGCCCTGGTCGGCGGTCTTG